>NZ_LZHC01000025.1:0-203604 GCF_001690535.1 Gilliamella sp. Bif1-4
TTGAAATACGATTGAAAGTTATGCTGATATTTTGAAGGGGATAAGTCGATTTGAATTTAGAACATTTTTAGAGGATGGTTGTTTTTATATCTAATTGCTGTATTAAATCACGTAATCCATCGGCATCCTTGACCTTAAATAATCGTTTTTCCGCTTCCTCTTTAGGAAATCCCACCATATTGGCCTATTCCTCCAGTATAATAATTGATTATAGTGTTAGCTTAGAAAATACTAAAAATTAAACTTAAAAAATGATTTCTTATTAGTTTCCAAATTTCGAATTCCTCTACATTTATAAACAGTTAATGCCTCTTTTAAAATGGTTAACAAATCCGTCTTCGACATAGTAGGTAAACTACTCGGGTTCATTGACACAATTTCCCAAGCAAATTGTATCGGATATAAGTCAGTAGATACTGACTCACTAGGATCCAAATCGCTAGAGTCCAAAATAAATTCAATATTCTGGCCATCAACATGCAGGATAAATACCTCCTTACTCGTTGGTTCAGGGATACCGGAAGGACTATCATAATTATGCACATAACCGCAACTAAATAACCAATACCCTCGTTCCTTATCCACACACCAAGCGTGTTGATGAACATCAAAACTGTTTAATAGGTTTGGCATTTTATGATTAGGCCAGATATTGTACTTATTCCATAAATTATCTAAATCATATTTTTTAGCATCTTCTTCCGACACATAGGCATTGACAAATGGCATCAGTCACTCCTTAATTAAATTGTGTTAAATAAATTTGGGCTCTGTTATATAAAATATAAATGCAGATAAGCAAAATTATAAATAAGATAATTGGTTTGTAAATAACCCAAAACAGATTATAAGTATTCATTATCAGGAGACAAACTGATTAAATTATCATTATAATTTGTTTAATAATTGATCGGTAACAATATTGAAATACGATTGAAAGTTATGCTGATATTTTGAAGGGGATAAGTCGATTTGAATTTAGAACATTTTTAGAGGATGGTTGTTTTTATATCTAATTGCTGTATTAAATCACGTAATCCATCGGCATCCTTAATCTTAAATAATCGTTTTTCCGCTTCTTGTTGAGTCAATCCCACCATATTGGTCTATTCCTCCAGTATAATAATTGATTATCTTATTAGCTTAGAAAATACTAAAAATTAAACTTAAAAAATGATTTCTTATTAGTTTCCAAATTTCGAATTCCTCTACATTTATAAACAGTTAATGCCTCTTTTAAAATGGTTAACAAATCCGCCTTCGACATACTAGGTAAACTACTAGGGTTCATTGACACAATTTCCCAAGCAAATTGTATCGGATATAGGTCAGTAGATACTGACTCACTAGGATCCAAATCACTAGAGTCCAAAATAAATTCAATATTCTGGCCATTAATATGCAGGATATGTACCTCCTTACTCGTTGGTTCAGGAATACCCGAAGGGCTATCATAATTTTGCACATCACCACAGTAAAATAACCAATACCCTCGTTCCTTATCCACACACCAAGCGTGTTGGTGAACATCAAACTTCTTCAATAGTTCAGGCATTTGGGTACCAAAGCGGCGGTACTTATTCCATAAATTATCTAAATCATATTTTTTAGCATCTTCTTCCGACACATAGGCATTGACAAATGGCATCAGTCACTCCTTAATTAAATTGTGTTAAATAAATTTGGGCTCTGTTATATAAAATATAAATGCAGATAAACAGAATTATGAATAAGAATGTTCTAATTCAGAATGTTTTGTTTTTTATGTATATTCATTACGTTTTTTTCTCAAAATAGTGTAAACAACACGAGTAATTTCTACACTTAAAAAAGAGTTTTATAAATTTTTTGATATACAAAAGTATGACTAAGATCAAATTAATCACATTATTTATACAAATATTCAGCTAAAGTAACGCTTAAATCTTTTTTGTTTTTTGTTATCGTGTATTATAGCTAACTAAGCGATGTTTCTATAAATTATAACCAGAATTCTAATAAAAAGATTGTGCGCAAGTTAAGTTTTGCTTATTAGTTAGAGGAAATTATGAAAAGAGTTTTTATTATGATCCTAGATTCGTTTGGTATCGGTGGCGCTGAAGATGCCAATAAATATGGCGATGAGGGTGCTGATACTTTAGGACATATTGCTGAAGCTTGTGCTTTAGGTAAAGCTGAGCATGGTCGTAGTGGTCCACTAAAATTGCCTAATTTAAGCAAATTGGGCTTAATCGAAGCGGCGTATGAATCAACTGGTCATTATCCTAAAGGTATGCAAACTGAAGGCGAAATTATTGGTTCATATGGCTATGCAAGCGAGATTTCCTCAGGTAAAGATACTCCATCAGGGCATTGGGAATTAGCTGGCGTACCAGTTCTTTTTGACTGGGGTTATTTTACTAATACCACTAATAGCTTCCCTCAAGATCTTTTAGATAAAATTGTCTGTCGTGCAAAACTTCCTGGTTACCTCGGTAATTGTCACTCATCTGGTACAGTCATTCTTGATGAACTTGGTGAAGAACATATAGCATCTGGCAAGCCAATTTTTTATACTTCTGCTGATTCTGTATTCCAAATTGCCTGTCATGAGGAAACATTTGGTTTAGATAAACTTTATAAAGTCTGCGAAATTGCACGCGATGAGCTAAATAAAGGTAATTACAACATTGGTCGCGTTATTGCTAGACCTTTTGTTGGCTTAAAAGCGGGCGAATTTGTGCGTACGGGTAACCGTCACGATCTTGCTGTTGAACCACCAGCACCAACGATGATTAAAAAACTAGTTGATGAAAAACAAGGTACCGTAGTGTCAATTGGTAAAATTGCCGATATTTATGCACAAGTTGGAATTACCAAAAAAGTAAAAGCAACCGGTCTTGAAGCTTTATTTAATGCGTCACTAGAAGAAATTAAGCAGGCTAAAGATAATACGATTGTATTTACTAATTTTGTCGATTTTGACTCTTCTTATGGGCATCGTCGCGATGTCTCAGGTTATGCCGCTGCTTTAGAATATTTTGATAGTCGTCTTCCTGAGATGTTAGCGCTTATCCAACCTGGCGATCTGCTTATTATTAGCGCCGATCATGGTTGTGATCCAACTTGGTCAGGTACCGATCATACTCGCGAACATATACCTGTCATTGTCTACGGAGATAGTGTGCCTGTTGGATCTTTAGGGCATCGTGAAACATTTGCCGATATAGGACAGAGTGTTGCCGATTATTTTGATTTATCGCCAATGAATTACGGTAAATCGTTTATAAAAAAATAAGCAAGTAATTTAAGTTTAAGTAATATCGATTTCGAAACAAATATCAGGAGAAGTTAATGTCTACCCCACATATTAATGCTGTTGATAATGCCTTTGCAAAAACCGTCTTAATGCCTGGCGATCCGCTACGAGCAAAATTCATTGCAGAAACCTTTTTAGAAAATGCTACAGAGGTTACTAATGTAAGATCCATGTTAGGTTTTACTGGTTATTACAAAGATAAAAAAATTTCAGTTATGGGGCATGGAATGGGTATTCCATCTTGTTCAATCTATACAACAGAACTAATTAAATTTTATGGTGTTGAAAACATCATTCGTATTGGTTCATGTGGTGCAATTAGCCCTAATGTCAACTTGGGAGATGTTATTGTTGGGTTAGGTGCTTGTACTGATTCAAAAGTTAACCGCTTACGTTTTAAAGATCATGATTTTGCCGCTATCGCCGATTTTGATTTAACTTGTAATGCAGTTAATACAGCTAAAAAATTGGGTGTAAATGTTAAAGTTGGTAACCTTTTTTCTGCTGATCTTTTTTATAGTGTTGAACCTGATATGTTTGATGTTATGGAAAAATACAATATTTTAGGTGTCGAAATGGAAGCTGCTGGAATTTATGGCGTTGCGGCTGAATATGGTGCAAAAGCACTAACTATTTGTACGGTTTCAGATCATATCCGAAAAGGCGAAGCAATGTCAGCAGAACAAAGACAATTAGGGTTCAAAGAAATGATCACTGTTGCACTGGAGTCTGTTTTATTAAATCAAAACTAAAAAAATGGCAGGTTAATCTGCCATTTTTTATTTTGATCAAATAATTATTTTATTGATATTTAGATATTAGATTATAGTAAATCTTGTTTATTAAGGAATTATAAATGAATATTCATTTTAAACTTAGGATTATATTTTTCTTACAATATTTTATCTGGGGAAGTTGGTTAATAACTCTAGGTTCTTATATGATACGTAAATTACAATTTACTGGTCTTGAAGTAGGTTCGATATATGGAACAATGGGTATCGCTTCTTTATTTATGCCTGGCTTACTTGGGATTGTAGCGGATAGATGGATACCTGCTAACCGTTTGTATATGCTTTGTCATTTAATTGGTGCTTTAACGCTATTTATTGCGGCTTCTGTAACATCTCCTTTCATGATGATGATTGTGATATTGATTCATTGCCTAGCTTTCATGCCAACCATCGCCATTTCAAATTCAATAGCTTATTCTTGCTTAGAATCACGTGGACTTGATGTTATTACCGAGTTCCCTTGTATCAGAATTTTTGGCACCATTGGATTTATTGTTGCTATGTGGCTTGTGAGTCTTTTAAAATTAGAACTGAGTAGTATGCAACTTTATATTGCATCTGCATCTGCTTTATTACTTAGTCTTTATTCATTCTTGCTACCATTGATTCCAACAACAAAAAATAAAACTGAAGAAAAAAACATCATTAGCGCATTAGGGTTAGATGCTATTGTTTTATTCAAACAACCACGAATGGTTATATTTTTTCTATTTGCGGTTTTATTAGGCGGTATTTTACAAATAACCAATACTTTTGGTAATCCATTTTTACATGATTTTGAAAGATTCCCTGAATATGCTGATAGTTTAGTGGTTAAATACCCTTCTATACTGTTGTCTATTTCTCAAATGTCAGAAGTCGCATTTATCTTATTTGTACCTTTCTTTATGAAACGTCTAGGTATCAAATATGTTATGCTTATTAGTATGCTTGCTTGGGTTGCTCGTTTTGGTTTATTTGCTTATGGCGATCCATCTCTTTTCGGTTCTGTATTACTTCTTCTTTCAATGATTGTTTATGGTTGTGCTTTCGACTTTTACAATATATCTGGTTCAATGTATGTTGAAAAATCGGTATCGTCAACTATTCGTAATAGTGCTCAAGGATTATTTATGACCATGACTAATGGGTTCGGTGCTTATTTAGGTTCGGTAGGCAGTGGTTATGTAGTCGATTATTATAAAACTGGAAATGTTACTGAATGGCAAACAGTTTGGCTTATTTTTGCAGGTTATGCTTTGGTTTTAGCAATTGTATTTATGTTGATTTTTAAAAACGAAAAGCCTAATCCTAAAACCGTTTAAATCATTTATTAATTATTCATTGTGTGGTGAAGCTTTTTCCCACTTAATCAATATGTAGGCAACAATACATTTTGTTGCCTTTTTTACTAACAATAAATTATCGTAAAAATTTGATTTACCGCACAAAAATATAAATAAGTAATGCAAAAGATATAGCAGATAAGTATCTTATCAAGTTAAAATAACCCAATTAACGATGATATACATGTTATTAAAAATTTTTTAATAAGCTTTTGATATCATTGTTAGTAAAACCAATGTTATTAAAGCCAATTTATCTCATTTAAAAATAGATTAAATACCTAATGAACGATCAAATGATACCTAAAGTTATATTGCACGAACATGTTGAAGGCAGCATTACCCCTGTCATGGCTCATCAGTTAGCACAAAAAAATAATATTCCTTTTCCTAGTACACTATGTTACCAATCTGGTCAATACAATGCCAAAGAATATAAAAATGGTAGATATTTGTATGACGAATCCAAATTTGAAGAATTTATTAATACATATGATACCGTTTCTAGCTTTCTAAAAGATCCTGAAGATTATTATTCTATTACTTACGATTTTCTTAATAGAAATGCTAAACAAGGGTTAATTTATTGCGAGCTATTTTTGTCCCCCTATCATATTTGCACAACCGAAGTTAATGGAAAATTAATTTGGGATAAAGAAAGGTTTAATAAAACTCTTTTCTACATGGACAAAGCGATTATAAAAGTACAAAACGATTATGATATTACAGTTAGATATCACGTTATTGGTGTTAGACACCTAGGCGCTAAAGTTGTTTATGATACGTTGCGTTTTATTCAGCAAAATCATCACCCCTTTATTACGGGATTTAATATTGCTGGTAACGAAAAGGTTGGGCATTTTAAGGATTTTAAAGATGCACATAAATTGGCTACTCAGATGAATTTAAAAAAATCGTATCATGCTGGCGAAATTGATTCAGATGAGAGTATTATTCAAGCTCTTAAACACGGTGCAAACAGAATTGGTCATGGCATTCGTGCCATTGAAAACAAAGCGCTTATTTGTGAACTGGTTGAAAAAAAAATCACCCTAGAAGTTGCTTTAACGAGTAATCGAATTTTAGTGAATGAATTGCATGGCGATATTTATCAACATCCAATAAGGCAACTTTATGACCAAGGAGTTCGCATTACCTTAAATACTGATGATGCAGGAATTTTTGGTACTGATATTGAAAAAGAATATAGTATCGCCCAATCCATATTTGCATTTTCACGATTAGAATTGCTTGATATAACACTATGTGGCATTCAAGCCGCATTTGTTGAAGATACGGTTAAAAGTCGTTTAACTGAGCAAGTTCTTTTATGTTTTTCATCTGATGATAGACAATTGCTTAAAAAATTTATTAATGACAAAAAATATCATCCAGCAATCATTGAACGATTTTTAGAGTATCAGAAACTGTTACTAGCCATACCCGTTAACTAATTTACTTGTCAGAATAATAGGAGATTTGCATGAAAAAAAATAAGTTAACTTTACCCTTTTTAACCCTATTTATATCTGGCGTTGTTAATGCTGCAACTGTTGATTTAAGGATAATTGAAACAACCGACTTGCATGGAAACATGATGAATTACGATTATTTCAAAGATCAATCTGTTGATTCTTTTGGATTAGTAAAAACTGCTAATTTAATTCATCAAGCAAGAAGTGAAGTAAAAAATAGTGTTCTTGTTGATAATGGTGATCTAATTCAAGGCAGCCCAATGGCTGATTATGCCGTAAATATGGGGCTTAATGATGGCGATATTCATCCTGTTTATAAAGCGCTCAATACACTTAATTATAGTGTGGGTAATATTGGTAACCACGAATTTAATTTTGGATTGGAATTTCTACAAAAAAGTCTTTCTGGGGCTACATTTCCTTACATTAACGCTAATGTTTATGATGCCCAAACCCAAAAGCCATTTTTTACACAATATATTATCTTAGATACTCCTGTTATTGATAGAAACGGCAATAAACACACGATTAAAATCGGCTATATTGGTTTTGTCCCTCCACAGATTATGCAATGGGACAAACTTAATCTTGATGGCAAAGTTGTCGTCAAAGATATTACAGAAACGGCCAAACTATTAGTCCCTGAAATGAAAAAACAAGGCGCTAATGTTATTATTGCTATTCCACATTCTGGTGTTTCAGCTGAACCTTATAAAGCATTAGCTGAAAATTCGGTTTACTACTTGAGTCAAGTAGAGGGTATTAATGCAATTATGTTTGGCCATTCTCACGGCATATTTCCGAGTGAAGATTTCAAATCATTGCCAAATACAGATATTAATACCGGCAATATTAATCATGTCCCAGCTGTAATGCCAGGACAATGGGGAAGCCATTTGGGAGTGGTGGACTTAGTTCTTGATGGTGATAAATCAAAATGGCAAGTGATTTCAGGTAAATCAGAAGCTAGACCAATCTATGATGTAAAAACTAAAAAAGCACTTGTTAAAGCCGACCCAAATATCGTCGATATTCTAAGCAAAGATCACCAAGGAACACGCGAATTTGTTAGTAACCCAATAGGTAAAGTTTCAACCGATATTACGAGTTATTTAGCACTGGTTGAAGATACATCTGCCTTACAAATTATTAATGATGCACAAATTGATTATGTTAAGCAGTTTATTAAAGGGGATCCTGATCTTGATGGTTTACCCGTTTTATCAGCTATTGCACCATTCAAAGCTGGAGGTAGAAAAAACGATCCTAGTGCTTTTGTTGATGTCAAAAAAGGCAATTTGTCGTTTAGAAATGCTGCAGATATTTACCTTTATCCTAATATTTTGTCTGCTGTGAAAATTACAGGTAAAGATGTCAAAGAGTGGTTAGAGTGTTCAGCTGGTGTATATAATCAAATTAATACTAATTCATCACAACCACAATATTTGATTAATTGGGATAAATTCAGAACCTATAATTTTGATATTATTGATGGAGTAAATTATCAAATAGATGTAACAAAGCCACCCCGTTATGATGCAAATTGCCAGTTAATTAATCCTACATCTGAAAGAATTAGGAATTTGACTTATCAACAAAAAACAATTGATCCTAACCAAGAATTCTTAATTGCCACCAATAATTATCGTGCTTATAGTAGTATATTTCCAGGTACTGGTGAAAAAAATGTCAAATTTAATTCTCCCGACGATTTAAGAGTAATTCTTTCAGCCTATATTACCAATACCACCCAAAAATATAGTATAACGAATGTTACTGTCGATAATAATTGGCAAATTTCCCCAATTGCTAGTAACAAAAAATTAGATATTCGCTTTGAATCATCACCAACTGATGAAGCTAAAACCTATATCGAAAAGCATTCACTATACCCTATTCGCTTTATTGACATAGATACATCTGGTTTTGGTATTTATAAGATAGATTTGCAGTCTCCTGTTAAAACTCAACCTAAAATTTAGTTAGATTTATTACGACCAAAAGGATTATTAATATGAAAATTGAAAAACTGATTGAACTTGCTAAAACTGCCCGTTCTAAAGCTTATGTACCTTATTCTAAATTTCAGGTTGGTGCCGTGCTAATTACTGAAGATGATGAAGCAATTTTAGGTTGTAATATTGAAAACGCATCTTATGGACTAGCAAATTGTGCCGAAAGAACGGCAATTTTTAAAGCGGTTTCTGAAGGTAAAACAAAATTTAAAAAATTGGTGGTAATTGGAGCTACTGATGGGCCAATTTCACCATGTGGAGCTTGCCGTCAAGTTATTAGTGAGTTTTGCGCTAAAGATATGCCTGTTATTTTGACCAATATGCAGGGAAAAATTCAAGAAACAACAGTGGGAGAATTATTACCTTGGTCTTTTTCACCAAGTGATCTTGATTAACATTATTTTTTAACAATAAAAAATAATAATCATGACTTAATATTTATTTTGTATAAACAAAGCAATACACTAATTTTATTTATTGATAGTAAGAGAGAATAGTAATGAGATTTGTAGATATTATAGAAAAAAAACGTGACGGCAATGAATTAACCACTGATGAAATCCAATTTTTTATCACTAATTATACCAATGGAACTATCCCTGATTATCAAGTTAGTGCTTTATTAATGGCAATTTATTATCAAGGTATGACATCAAAAGAGTGTGCTGATTTAACTAGCGCAATGATGTATTCGGGCGATACTGTTGATCTGTCTTCAATCAAAGGTATTAAAGTTGATAAACATTCAACTGGCGGTGTAGGTGACACAACAACATTAGTTCTAGCTCCTTTAGTAGCAGCCTTAGATGTACCAGTAGCTAAAATGTCTGGACGAGGACTTGGTCACACGGGCGGCACCACAGATAAATTTGAATCGATTCCAGGTTTTCAAATTGAGTTAAGTAAACAAGATTTTATTAATCAAGTTAATAATAAAGGCCTTGCCGTTATTGGTCAATCAGGCAATTTAACCCCAGCAGATAAAAAACTTTATTCGTTACGTGATGTAACAGGTACTGTTAACTCTATTCCTCTTATTGCAAGTTCAATTATGAGTAAAAAATTGGCAGCGGGAGCTGATGCCATCGTTCTTGATGTTAAAACCGGTGATGGTGCGCTAATGAAAGATATGGCCGATTCAGAAAAATTAGCCCATGAAATGGTAAATATTGGTAATCAAATTGGCCGCAGAACCATGGCCATTATTTCGGATATGTCTCAACCTCTTGGTTTTGCAATTGGTAATGCTCTTGAAGTAAAAGAAGCGATTGATACGTTAAAAGGTCATGGTCCAGCCGATTTAACCGAACTGGTTTTAACATTAGGTAGTCAAATGGTTGTACTTGCCGATAAAGCAAAAACATTAGAAGAAGCGAGAATAAAACTTCAAGAAGTTATCAAAAATGGTAAAGCTATTGAGAAGTTTAAAACCTTAATTGAAGCACAAGGCGGTGATAGTTCGGTCATTGATCATCCTGAAAAATTGGCTAGTGCACCTTACCAAATTGCCCTACCAGCCCTTAAGTCAGGTTATGTATCAAAAATTATCGCAGATCAAATCGGGATCGCTGCAATGCAATTAGGAGCTGGTCGCGCAACTAAAGAAGATATTATTGATCCAGCTGTTGGAATCGTGTTACATAAAAAAGTAGGCGACAAAGTTGCCGAAGGTGAAGCTTTATTAACGATTCATGCTCGTACCGATAAAATTGATGCGATCAAACAAAAGCTTTATGACAATATTACAATTAGTGACAGAGCAAAAGAGCCTCAGCTCATCTATAAAATCATTACACTATAACTAATTCAGCATACAAATTTAAAAAACATTACTATCGTTTAAGGTTTAATAAAAAATGGTGATCAAATTGAGGGTGATAAAATTAATAATTATATGTTTAATTTTACAAAATAAGCTTGATCACCAATTAGCATTTTAATAATTAACAAAAGTAGTTTATTGCTAACATACTATAAATTGGTAAAAAATTAGAATTAGACTATATTGTTAGTATCGAGGTTAACATTCACATGACAGAATTTCAAAACAGTTGTTACCAAATCGTGACCGCCCCCAATTTGTCACCCAAACAAAAAGCCAATTTGCTTGCATTAGCAGCAGAAAATAATTTACCTTATGTAGATCTGGATGAAGAAACACAACAAGCTTTAAGTGACCGCGTTATTTGTGATATGTATGAAGGTCACGCGCCTTATAAACCTCGTTATGTTTTACCTGATTATGTAAAATTTTTAAAACAAGGATCGAAGTGGTTAGAACTTAATCCAGCTGAAACATTTGATGATGCTTTAAATTTGCTTATCATCATCTACCATCATGTTCCTTCAGTAACTGGTATGCCTGTTTATTTAGGGTGCTTAGATCAAATTTTACTTCCTTACGTTGGCAATCTTACTGAAGATGAGATTTATCAGCGATTAAAGCATTTTTGGATCATGCTTGATCGTAATTTACCTGATGCATTTATGCATGCAAACATTGGACCAACCGATAATATTATCTGTCGGGTAATCTTGCGTATAGATAGAGAGCTCAAACAAGTTGCTCCAAATTTAACCTTTATCTATGATGAGGTCATTACACCAGAATCATTATTAGTAGTGGCAATTGAAAATATTTGTGAAACAAGTAAACCCCATATTGCAAACAACAATATGATCCAAAAAGATTTTGATAGTCAAGGTTACGGTGTTGTAAGTTGCTATAATTCACTACCAGTAGCTGGAGGAGGAAGCACACTTTCAAGAATCAATTTAAAAGAAGTTGCGGTACGCAGTAAAAATATAGAAGACTTTCTGTCAAATATCTTACCCCACTACTGTCAATTGCAGCTCAATCTTATTCAAGCAAGGTCAAACTTTCTTTACAATAAATCAAACTTTTTTAACAGTAGTTTTTTAGTTGAAGAAGGTTTAATTGATCCAAAACGATTTGCACCAATGTTTGGCATCTTTGGAATGGCCGAAGCTGTCAATATCTTGCAAGACAAAGCAAATTTAGCTGGGCGTTATGGTTTTGATGAACAAGCTAATGAACTTGCATTAACTATTACACAATTAATTGCCAAATTTATTGATAACCATACAATAGATTATGCTTGGAAAGGGAAAGCAATGCTGCATTCACAATCAGGCATTAGTATAGATAGAGCAACAACACCTGGATTAAGAATACCATATGGGCAAGAACCCGATCCTGTCACTCATATTATGGCACTGTATAAACATCACCAGTATTTCACTTCGGGTATTAGTGATATTTTAACAATTGATGAGACCATAAAAAATAATCCCCTAGCCTTGCTACAAATTTGTAAAGCTGCTTTCAAATTTGGTTTCCGCGAATTTACTGCCAATATCAGTGGTAATGATCTTGTTCGAGTTACAGGTTATATGGTGAGATTATCTGATATTAAAAGATATAAAAAAGAAGGTTCGCGAATTAATACTACTTTCTTAGGATCCGAGGCTGCCGACGATACCGAAAATAATAGTTATTTATGTCGAAAACCACGAGTGATTAGTCATGAGCAAGACATGGGCAATCGTTAATAAGCTTTTACCCTTTTCTTGTGTAGATGGACCTGGTAATCGACTAGTTATATTTTTACAAGGATGTAATTTTCGTTGTTTAAACTGCCATAATCCTTATACGATATCATTGTGCAAGGATTGTGGTCAATGTGTTGATACTTGTCCACACAAAGCATTAAGTTTTAGTAACAATAAAGTTATATGGCAAACTTCAAATTGTCAGCAATGCGATACTTGTATTAATACTTGTAAGCATTCTTCATCACCAATGACTTATAGATATAGTGTAGATGATATTTTAATCGCTATCCGGAAATATCTACCGTTTTTAAATGGTATTACCATAAGTGGTGGAGAAGCAACAATGCAGTTACCCTTTATTAAAGAGCTATTTAATGTTATCAAAAAATCTAACGATTTAAAGCACCTTACCTGTTTTATTGATAGCAATGGTTATTTAACTAAAACAGGGTGGCAAAAAGTAGAAAATGTGATGGATGGCGCAATGATTGATCTCAAGGCTTGGGATAATGATGTGCATAAAAAGTTAACGGGAAGAGACAATCGACGGGTAAAAGAAACGATTAAATATCTGACAAAAATAAAAAAACTATATGAGGTAAGACTTTTAATTATTCCTAAACAAACAGATCTACAAGATAATGCTAAAAATATTGCCAACTTTTTAATTGATTTAGATCCCAATATTCAAATAAGAATTAATGCTTTTCATAATCATGGTGTACATGGTATCGCTAAAAACTGGCCACCTGCCAGTAGACCCGAAGTAGAACTGTTTGCAGAACAATTAAAACGGCATAGCCTACAACATATTATATTACCTAATGTTTATTTGTAATGGTTATTACTTTTAAGCATCGATAAATGGCAGGTCAATTATATCGATGCTTTAAAGCTGTTTTAGGATATCATTGTATATTAACAATTATGATATTATGAAAACTATTCATAATATTCAATTGTTCTGGTTGTGATTTTATAGTCATCACAATCTTTAATTGTCCAATCACCTTTTTCGTTATGCCCTGAGAAATTACATTCAAGCGATGCTTTCTTTTTAGAATTAATGTATTTTTTCATTTTGATTAGTTGGCCTTGTTTATTATATTCCATAATATATTTTGTTTTATCAAGCACTGTAGAAATTAACTGATTATTTTTATCGTATTGAAATGTCATATGCTCTCCAAGAGAGAGTATCCTGTCTTGAGGATCGTAACTTACAGAAACGGGTTGAAGTTCATCTGAATCTATCCCAATTTGGATAAATTTATTTTTGTAGTCTGTCTGAAAAATATTAAATAAATCTATTTTTTCGTAATCATCTGTAGCTAATGGATTAAGATGATTTTGATTCTTACTAGGTAAAGACATTGTAAAATGATCATAGAATTTCCAGGTTTTTACCTCTGTTTTTATATCTTCAGAAGAACTAATAATACGCTTATTTTTATAATTACCTTGATTGAAAATCGCAACAAAATTAGAAACTAATCCATTATTATCAAAATTCATTTCAAAAGTAACATCTCTATTTCGACTAAGTGATTTTGCGTAACTGTCCAACAACTTATCTTTTACCGTGCCTTTTGCAGATTTAATTCTATTTTGAGTAAGAGCATGATCAAAATAATAATACATTACAACTAAGTTAGTTGAACGAGCTAAATTTGATGAAGGTTTAACTTTCTCAAATAATACGGGATCAAGATCTTTTCCCCAATCATTAATCTGTCGTTTATACTTGATAAAATCATTCCTTAAGTTACGTGCTTTCTTAGCATCATAATATGCATAGGTGAAATGTTGAAAATCTGAGTTATCATTATCTATATTATAAAAAAATGATTTTCTAATAGAATTTTTATCATTAATGATAAATTCACCATTTACCAATTTAGCTAGCTCGATTCTAGATCTTAATTCATTAGGGAATTGCTTATTAATTAAACTTGGATAACTATAGTCAGAATTAGCATATTGTTTATTTGTATTTATCTGATGAAAATAAAAGTATTGCAGAAAAATATCATTATTTACCCATGAAGGGATATTTTCAACCGTATAACTTACATTTATAAAAGTATTTACATCTTTTTCATTATCATAATCAACTAATTTATTTAAAGTTACTTTTCCAAAACAGAAACTGCCTTCTTTAAATTCTGTTTCACTGTTTAATTTAACTAATTGATAGCGTTTCGTTTGATTTTCGGCATCTAATGAGTATTCTAATAAACCCAATCGAGAAAAAATCTCTAATCGCCGATTTAATTCATTATTTACCCACACATCCGCTCGCTCATGAGTTGGATAACTAAGATCTTGTTTAAGATAAGGAAATGTTACTTTACCTAGGTAAAAACAAAAAGGTTTTTCTTGAACTTGTAGTGCAGCTTCAATGTCGTTCTTCAATTTAGTTTTACTCTTATCACATCCTGTTAAAATAACCATTAATATCAGTAGAGCTAAGTAAAAATATTTTTTCATTATTATTGTTCATCCTTTTTTAATAAATAATAGAGTTATTTAATACTAACAATATCTTATATCATAACCGATAATACTATTACATTAAGTAAAAAAAGATAAACCTGAGTTGGCTTTAATTATATGGTTCAATTCTATATTGGATAGATCACTATTAGATAGCTTTAACTAAATGGTTTTAAATAATGGTTTTAAATGCAGAAAAGGGACAATTGTCCCTTAAATTAGAAAAAATATTATTTATTCTTTTTAAATGCAGTTGCGAATGCATTTCCCATGACATTATTAGACATTGAAGATGAGTGTTGTTTTTTAGTATTGTTAACCGAACGTTCATTAGCGAATTTTCGATTATCAGTTTTTGGCGCAGCAGGATCATCTAATCGCATTGATAAAGCGATACGTTTTCGTGGAATGTCAACTTCTACCACTTTAACTTTAACAATATCTCCCGCTTTTACTACTGTTCTTGGGTCATCAACAAACTTATCTGATAAGGCTGAAATATGCACTAAACCATCTTGATGTACACCAATATCAACAAATGCACCAAAATTAGTCACATTGGTAACAGATCCTTCCATAATTATACCTATTTTTAGATCTTCCATTGTTTCTATATCATCAGCAAATTGCGCAGTTTTAAATTCAGGTCTTGGATCACGACCTGGTTTATCAAGCTCTTTGATAATGTCTGTAACTGTTGGCACACCAAAATGATCATCTACGTAATCGATTGCTTTAAGTGATTTTAAATAGTTTGTATCACCTAAAATTTCTTTTAAAGATTTGTGATTTTTTTCCAAAATTCGCTCTACAACAGGGTAAGCTTCTGGATGAACGGCTGAGGCATCAAGAGGATTTTTACCATCCATTATTCTTAAAAAACCTGCACATTGTTCAAATGCTTTAGGACCTAAGCGAGCAACTTTTAATAATTGTTTACGATCCGTAAATTGTCCATTTTCATTACGCCAATTAATTATATTTTGGGCTATTACTTTATTAAGTCCAGCAATACGAGCAAGTAACATCATCGAAGCAGTATTTAAATTCACACCAACCGCATTAACACCATCTTCAACAACAGCATCAAGTTTTTTTGCTAACTGAGTTTGGCTAACATCATGCTGATATTGCCCCACCCCAATCGATTTAGGATCAATTTTAACAAGCTCGGCTAATGGATCTTGTAAACGACGTGCAATTGATACTGCGCCACGAATAGATACATCTAAATCAGGAAATTCTTGCGCTGCTAGTTCTGATGCAGAATAAACCGAGGCACCTGCTTCGCTTACAATCACTTTTTGTGCTTTCACTTCTGGATATTTCTTTTGAACATCAAGATAAAAACGTTCAGTTTCGCGTGAAGCTGTACCATTACCAATGGCCACTAATTCAACTTGATATTTAATACAAAGTGCGGCAATAACCATAGCTGCTTTATCTGCCTGCCCTGTATGAGGATAAATCGTTTCAGTCGCAACTAATTTACCTGTTGCATCAACAACAGCTATTTTTACACCTGTTCTTAAACCGGGATCCATGCCCATAGTAACTTTCATACCTGCTGGAGCAGCCATTAACATATCATGCAAGTTGGCAGCAAATACGTTAATCGCTTCTTCCTCTGCTCGCTCACGTAATGTTGTCATTAATTCGGTTTCCATGTGCATTAAAATTTTAATGCGCCATGTCCAATTAATCACAGCTTTGCGCCATTTATCTGCTGGCTGATCATTAAAACGAACACCTAAATATTCAGTAATAATTTGTTCACAATAACTTTCTTTTGGTGTTTCTTCAAATTGTGGATCGGCATTTAACGAGAGCTGTAAAAAGCCTTCATTTCGCCCTCGAAACATTGCTAATGCACGATGAGATGGTATTTTAGAAATCAATTCACTTTGTGCAAAATAGTCTCGAAATTTAGCACCTTCTTCTTCTTTACCACTCACCACTTGCGAAACTAAATGAGCATTATTCCAAAGATAATGACGCACTTTTGCTAATAACGCTGCATCTTCGGCAAAGCGCTCCATCAAAATGTAACGAGCACCATCCATTGCTGATTTAGTATCAGTAATACCTTTGTCAGAATCGATATATTTTTCTGCTTCAATTACAGGATCAAGCATGGGATTTTGCCATAAGCCATCCGCCAATGGTTCAAGCCCTGCTTCAATGGCAATTTGACCTCGAGTTCGGCGTTTAGGTTTATATGGTAAATAGAGATCTTCAAGTTCAGTTTTACTAAGCGTTTGTGTGATACTGTTACTTAATTCTAATGTCAATTTACCTTGTTCTTCAATTGACTTTAAAATTGTTTGCTTGCGATCTTCAAGTTCACGCAAATAGCTCAATCGACTATCAAGAGTACGTAATTGGGTATCATCAAGCCCACCTGTCACCTCTTTTCGATAACGAGCAATAAAAGGAACTGTACTACCTTCGTCTAATAATTGAATTGCAGCTAAAACTTGTTCTGGTTTTACAGTAAGTTCACCAGCTATAATATGGCTAATTTGATTATTTATCATGATATCTCGGAATATTTTGTCAATTAACGGAGCTTATTTTCAACATGCAAAAAGCTAATTATATAACAAGAGAGGGCTACTTGGCACTCGATCGCGAATTAAAATATTTATGGAAAGAAGAAAGACCTAAAGTTACTCAAGCTGTGTCTGATGCGGCTGCCCTTGGTGATCGTAGTGAAAATGCTGAATACATCTATGGAAAACGGAGATTACGAGAAATAGATCGACGTGTACATTTTCTAACCAAGCGATTAGAAATACTGACAATTGTTGACTCAGCCCCAAAGCAAGAAGGCAAAGTATTTTTTGGTGCATGGGTAAAATTAGAAGATGAAAATGAAAATCTACACGTTTATCGAATTGTAGGAACCGATGAGTTTGATCCTAAAAAAAATTGGATATCCATTAATAGCCCTGTTGCCAGAGCTTTAATTGGACATAAAATTGATGATGAAGTAACCATTATGACGCCTAATGGCAAAGTTTATTATGTTATTGTAGAAATTAGTTATACAGAGTTAAAATCTTAAGCATGAATTTAAATAAATATTTTTATAAATCAATCCATGTTACCCTACTGCCTATAACTTATTAATTAGTAATTATATAGCCATGCCAACACATTTATAATTAGTTTAACATATTATGATTTCTATTAATCAGATCTATATATATCCAATCAAATCAATGCGAGGTATACCATTAACAAAAGCAAACACCGTTCAAGGTGGTTTTGAGAATGATCGCATTTTAATGATTACTGAACCTGATGGCTCATTCATTACTGCAAGACAATATCCTGAGCTTTTAAAAATTGAAACAGCTATTATAAAAAATGATATCCATGTCACACTTCCATCAGGAGAAAAGATCATAATAAATTTGGACGATTTTTCGAATAATGCTGAACCGACCGAAGTTTGGGGAAATCGCTTCACTTCATATATAGCGCCAATTAAAGTTAACCAATTCGTAAGCCAGTTTTTACAAAAAGATGTACAATTACGTTGGGTTGGCCATCAATTATCACGACGCACAAAACGCTATCAAGAAGTGCCCGTCAGTTTTGCTGATGGTTATCCTTATTTGTTATTAAACAAAACCTCATTTGATTATTTACAACATCAATGCCCAGAAAAACTCGATATTAGGCAGTTTCGTGCAAATATTATTATTCAAGGTGCACTACCTTTTGCTGAAGATGGTTGGAAAACAATTAAAATTGGTGAGGTAATCTTTGATATTGTTAAGCCTTGTACTCGTTGTATGCTAACCACGATGAATGTTAATACAGGAAAATCATTAACCAATAATGAACCACTTAAAACATTAGGGTATTTTAGAACTGATGAACAAGGACAGATCGATTTTGGCGTAAATATGATTGCTCGAAACCATGGAAAGATTTCAGTTGGAGATAAAATAGAAGTATTGGAACAACAATCAACCAAAAACTACATTAAAGCTTTCCCACCTGAAGCAAGAGGTGAAGAACTGTGTTATTCAATTACTTTCGAAGATAAAACTATTAAAGGTAATAATAAACAAACCATTTTAGAACAATTAGAACAAAATAAAATAACATTACCTTATTCTTGCCGTACTGGTATATGTGGGCGTTGCTTAGTTGCGTTGAAAAAAGGCAAAGTCAACCCACTAACACAATCAGCAATAAAAAGAAATAATCAAATTTTAGCCTGTAGTTGTGTGCCCAAAAGCGATATCGTAATAACGTTAAAAAAGTAATATAACAATTTGTTTATTAACAATATCATGTAAAATTGTTTTACAATGACCATAATGTCAATAATTAAAATAGAAATATAAGGTTAATATTAATGATTCAAAAAATATGTTTGTTTGTTTTAGTATTTATATTTTCACCTGCTGTTTTTTCATCTAATGATTTTAGTATCGTGATGAACAGCCTTGAAAAGAACCAAAATAAACCCAATCAGAAAGAATTAAATCAAGTTAAGGATGATTTACTTAGTATTAGAAAATTAGCAACAGCTTATGTTGATTTAGCCAATAATCTTTCATCTAAAGACTGTAACAAGTTAAAAAAACTTTATAATCTTATCACAACTAAGAAAACCGAGTTTACTTTGTATTATGATCCTGAATCAGATTATGACGAAGAAGGCGATTCAGAGAGTAATTATAAAAAATTTGGCTGTAAAACATTAAGCGATGATAAGATAAATTATATTTTGTTACCTAAATTAATTGGTAAAGGTGTCTCGTTATATAAAACTGCAATATTAGGTGGTGATATTGAATCTATTTCAATATTATTAAATCGCTTTAAATCCCAAGAAATTCCATATATCTATCTTATTTCAATTGCTAGTATGGAAGATGAAGATTTAAATGATAATCCTTATGCTAATTTTCTACTTGGTCAAGTATATATTGATGATTACTTTTTTACCTACAATCCTGAAAAAGCGATAGAATATTTTAATCAGGCTAAAGATATTCAACATCATGATTTATGGTATTTTCTTGCATTTGCAAAAATGGAAGATGTGATCGCTGCACAATATCAATCTATTAATCACTTTTATTTACTAGATAATGTAACTGAAGATTGGAGTGAGCATGCTGATGCTATAAATCAAATCGAAAAAAAGCTGGAACAAAATGATTTTTTATCAATATCAAAACTTAGCTATTATTATGCTGATGAAGAAAAATTAAATAAAGCGATTGAATATTTTGAAAAAGCTTGTGAGTTAGAAGCATCTAGAGCATGTGATCTTTATGAACAACAGTTAAATCAACCAAATAAAAATAAGATATATTCATTACTTCGTAAATTTGACAAGAATAATCCTGATATTAAGGTAAGTATAGATATTGCTAAATGGTATGAGGATTTAGGTAAAAATTTAACAGCTATCGATTA
Organism: Gilliamella sp. Bif1-4; assembly: GCF_001690535.1. Classification (NCBI taxonomy): domain Bacteria; kingdom Pseudomonadati; phylum Pseudomonadota; class Gammaproteobacteria; order Orbales; family Orbaceae; genus Gilliamella; species Gilliamella sp. Bif1-4. Next base: position 20,428 of record NZ_LZHC01000025.1, read on the forward strand.
CTATTCATATGTTGTTGATAAAGATCCTGAGTTATTGCTTAAAATAGCCAAATTATTTAAAAAAGCAAATATAAAATCTTCGGGTGAATTAAATGATGCATTAATTAAAACCTATACTAAGTATGATAGTTATGTTGATAATGCTGATATTAAATATAAAATTTTTTTACTTTACTATCCTTCAATGAACTATGATGATCCTACCTCTGAAATAAATAAAATAGGTCTAGAGTGGTTGGAAAAAGCTGCCAAAGGAGGATCTGCCAAGGCAAGATTAGAAATGGCAGAGCGATTCAAAACTGGAAATTATTTGACCAAAGACTATTCTAAAGCACTGTATTGGTATGGTAGCTATTGCAGTATTTCAATTAAAATTGGATTTTCTTTTGAAGAATTTTGTGAACCTTTTTTTTACGGTAATAAAGAAATGTTTGATTTGCTTGCAAAAGCTGATAGCGGTGATAAGAATGCACAATATAAACTAGGAGAGAAAATAGTTGCTCTAGGACAACTCTATGAGATAGGGCTATATTATCTTGCACTGGCCGCTGATCAAGGCCATGAAAAAGCCAAAATGCTTTATCTTATAAATAAAGATCGCCATTGGATTAATTTTTCAGGTTAAATAATTTAAAACCATGCCGATAAGGCGTGGTTTTAATTTTATGAAATGGCTTCTAATTTCAGATGTTCTGAATGCCGTGCAATATTGTGTTGAATAGGCTTTAATCTGTCATTCATGACTTTAATCGCTTCAGAAAACACAAACGTCTTGCTCATTGCAATAAACGAAGGTTGTGCAATAATACAAAGAGAAGCGTTTTCCCCCGCTTCAACGACCATCAAACAAACCTTTTGTCCATCTTCTTGTAAAATTACCTCAACAATATCAGCTATTTTAGGCTTGTATAACATTGGCTGTTGTGAAAAATACCAACTTTTAGGCATTTGAGGCTTTAAAAAATTAGCTGCAACAATAGCGTTAATAGCTAGTTCAATCTTTTGTGAATCTGTCAAATTAAGTAACTGACAACTATTATAAAATTGATAATAAGACGTTGCGTCACTAACAGAAAATGGAAACTCACCAAAAACATCAGGCACTAACATTTTACTTGGATAACAAGAACGAAATAACATTTCAGATGAAACTTCAAGCATTAAACTATCGTATTCACTATCAAAATACCATCGCCAACAATCTGTTGGTCGAAAAGTCATTTTCATTAATATGTTACCCTTATCATTTAATTTAAAAATGGTTAAAAAGGTAACATAAATTACATAAAAAATAAATAAAAATAATTTAATTATATAATTTTTAAAAAATTTAATTATAAAGTGAAAGGATCAAAAAAATATAAATTGGATCTAAATTAGATCCTTTTAGATCTAATCGTCTTATACTGAAACATATACTTACCTGAAAGTTTTTTACAATAAATTCAATTTTTAGATACAAAAAAAGGTACTTTCAGCACCTTTTTTATAGTTATAAATACCTATTTAGCTTGCAACATTGATGCGTTTCATATCTGTCATGTAACTACGTAATTTACGACCGATTGTTTCAATCGGATGATTACGGATCTCTTCATTCACATCGCGTAATTGTGCATTATCAACACTACCTTCAGGGATCGCTTTACCTAGATCGCCAGCTTGTAACATTGGCATGAATTTTTCTTTTAATAGTGGTACAGCGGCATTAGCAAATAGATAGTTGCCATACTCAGCTGTGTCAGAAATAACAACATTCATTTCATACAAACGTTTACGCGCAATAGTATTAGCAATAAGTGGTAACTCATGTAATGATTCATAATACGCTGATTCAGCTAAAATACCAGATTCAAGCATAGTTTCGAAGGCAAGTTCAACACCGGCTTTAACCATTGCAACCATAACAACGCCTTGATCAAAGTAAGCTTGTTCATCAATTTTACCTTGATAGTCAGCAGCTTTTTCAAAGGCGGTTTCACCTGTTTCTTTACGCCATTTAAGAAGGTTCACATCATCATTTGCCCAGTCTTTCATCATAGTTGATGAAAACTCGCCTGATATAATGTCGTCCATATGTTTACGGTAAAGATCCGTCATGATCACTTTTAATTCTTTTGCTAAAGCATTTGCTCTCAATTTAGCTGGATTTGATAAGCGATCCATCATTAACGTAATCCCGCCTTGTTTTAGCGCTTCTGTGATCGTTTCCCAACCAAATTGGAGTAATTTACATGCATAAGCAGGATCAACACCATCTGCCACTAACTTATCAAAACAAAGTAATGATCCTGTTTGTAACATTCCACAAAGGATTGTTTGTTCGCCCATTAAATCTGACTTAACTTCGGCGACAAATGACGATTGTAAAACACCTGCACGATGTCCGCCTGTTGCTGCTGCCCATGCCTTAGCGATTGCTAGCCCTTCACCTTTTGGATCGTTTTCGGGATGAACTGCAATTAGTGTCGGCACACCAAAACCTCGTTTATATTCTTCTCGAACTTCAGTACCAGGGCATTTAGGTGCTACCATCACTACGGTGATATCAGCACGTATCTTTTCTCCTACTTCAACAATATTAAATCCGTGAGAATAGCCAAGCGCAGAGCCTTTTTTCATCAACGGTTGAATAGCTTGAACAACGGCAGAATGTTGTTTGTCAGGAGTCAAATTGATAACAAGATCTGCTGTTGGAATTAATTCTTCATAACTTCCTACTTTAAAACCATTTTCAGTTGCTTTCTTCCATGATGCACGTTTTTCAGCAATAGCTTCTTTACGTAGTGCATAAGATATATCTAAACCTGAATCTCGCATATTAAGGCCTTGGTTAAGGCCTTGTGCTCCACAACCAACAATTACAATTTTTTTACCTTTCAAAAAATTAGCTTCTGATGCAAATTCATCACGAGCCATAAAACGACATTGACCTAATTGTTCTAATTTTTCACGCAAATTCAATGTATTAAAATAGTTTGACATTTTTCTCTCCAAGAGTTTAGGTATTGATAATCAACAATAAAACACTATATAATACTTTTAATATTGCTAAAATTGATATATTTAAAACACAATATTGCATAAATCGCAATAAACTTGCTAAGTTCAATGCTTTCTTTTACTCTAAACCACCTTCAATTCTGAATAAATCAATATGGATGCTCGATATAAACAAGCAAATAAAGAGGCTAAACTTTCGTTATTGTTAACTTTTATTTATCTTCTTGGATGGATCGTTTGTGCATACTGTATTAACGATAAAATAGGATTTTTAGGTCTTCCATTGTGGTTTGAACTATCTTGCATTATGATGCCTATCGGTTTTATATTGCTTTGCTGGGTAGTTGTAAAATTTCAATTTAAAAATTTTTCATTAGAACAAACTAAGTGATTTAACATGCATTTAGATATTATTGTACCGCTTGTCATCTATCTTATTTTTGTGTTTGCATTATCAATTTATGCTTATGTAAAACGCAAAAAAGTAAATCAATTCACTGATTATTTTATCGGCAATCGAACCATGGGAGGATTTTTACTTGCCATGACACTAGCCGCAACTTATATTAGTGCTAGCTCATTTATTGGTGGTCCTGGTGCTGCTTATAAATTTGGCCTTGGTTGGGTGCTATTATCGATGATCCAAGTCCCAACTGTATTACTCTCGCTTGGTATTCTAGGCAAAAAATTTGCCATTTTGGCTCGTAAATATAATGCTATAACGTTAAGTGATATGCTTTATGCCCACTATAAAAGTAAAGCCATAGTTTGGTTTGCAAGCATTTCATTAGTTGTGGCTTTTATTGGTGCTATGACGGTACAGTTTGTTGGTGGTGCGCGATTATTGGAATCATCAGTTGGCATTTCTTACGATATCGGATTATTAATTTTTGGTATTGGTACCGTTATATATACCGCTTTTGGAGGGTTTAGAGCAAGTATACTAAATGATGCTTTTCAAGGTTTAGTAATGATAATTGGCGCTATATTGCTATTATCAGCAATTATTTATGCTGGTGGTGGTATAACAGCGATTATTCACCGTTTGAATGAAATCGACCCTGCACTACTAACACCACAAGGTCCTAACAATTTTATGGACTTTCCATTTATGGCATCATTTTGGGTTTTAGTCTGTTTTGCTGTGGTTGGTTTACCTCATACAGCGGTTCGCTGTATGGCATACAAAGACAGCAAAGCTGTACACAAAGGCATTATAATTGGTACGATTGTTGTCACAATCATTATGTTAACCATGCACCTATCTGGTGCTCTTGGTCGAGCTATTATCAGTAATTTAACTGTTCCCGACCAAATTGTTCCAACTTTAATAATTAACATTATGCCACCATTAGTGGCCGGTATTTTTTTGGCTGCTCCACTTGCTGCAATTATGTCAACCATCAACGCCCAATTGCTACAAATTTCATCGGTTATTATTAAAGATCTATTTTTAAGTATGAATCATGCCAAAAACTATAGTGATAAAACATTAACTCGCACATCTGTTATCATAACTTTTAGTTTTGGTGGATTACTCATCTTAGCAGCTTGGAATCCACCAGACATGATTATTTGGTTAAATTTACTTGCATTTGGCGGGCTTGAAGCCGTATTTTTATGGCCATTAGTACTTGGACTTTATTGGAAAAAAGCAAATTCAACTGGTGCTTTATCTTCTATGTTTGCCGGAGCGATAAGCTATATTCTTTTATCTGTTTACAATATAAAGCTTTATGCTTTTAACCCGATTATCCCATCCTTAATTATTGGATTGGTAGTATTTATTATCGCCAATATGTTTGCTAACACAGGAAAAAATTATGCCTTGGATTCAACTAAAAATTAATACAACCAACGATCTTGCTGAACAAATTAGCGAACAATTAGAAGAGTCTGGTGCAGTATCAGTCACTTTTCAAGATACCTTTGACACACCTGTTTTTGAACCATTACCTGGCGAAACTAAACTTTGGGGTAATACCGATGTGATTGGGCTTTATGATGCTCAAACAGATATCGATGAATTAAAAGCAATGCTAAATCTTGAGCAATTTTCTTATAAGATTGAACAACTAGAAGATAAAGACTGGGAACGTGAATGGATGGACAACTTTCATCCTATGAAATTTGGTGAGCAACTTTGGATTTGTCCTAGTTGGCGTGACGTTCCCGATGCTAATGCTGTTAATGTTATGTTAGATCCTGGATTAGCATTCGGTACAGGTACTCACCCAACCACGGCATTATGCTTAACTTGGCTTGATAGTTTAGATCTTAAAGATAAATTAGTTATCGATTATGGTTGTGGATCTGGTATTTTGGCAATTGCTGCGCTAAAATTAGGCGCAAAGCGTGTAATCGGCATTGATATCGATCCTCAAGCCATTCAAGCTAGTCGTGATAATGCACAGCGTAATGATGTCAGCGAAAGGCTAGATCTTTATTTATCAAAAGAGATTCCAGACAATTTGCAAGCAGATATAGTTGTTGCCAATATTTTAGCTGGACCATTAAAAGAGCTTGAACCACATATAAGTAAATTAGTAAAACCTGAAGGTAAACTAGGTTTATCTGGTATTTTAACTACCCAATCATCAAGTGTTTGCATGGCCTACCAACCTAATTTTAAATTAGATCCAGTGGTTGAACTTGATGAATGGTGTTGTATTACTGGTAAAAAAAATAAAAAAATTAACGCTACCCCCCTTTTAAGTTTGAAAAAAAATGCGTAATATAGCTGACTTTAATTTACTTAGCATTGGTGAACTAAAATTAAAGAATAATTTAATTGCTGCACCAATGGCAGGAATAAGTGATAAACCATTTCGTAATCTATGTCATCGATTTGGTGCTGGTATGACTGTTTCAGAAATGTTTTTAGCAAATTCTGATGTTTGGAATACCGATAAATCAGCTCTGCGAATGATAGCTAGTGATGATGTTGGTATTCGTGCAGTACAAATTGTCGGTTCTGATCCCGACGAAATGGCAAAAGCTGCTGAATTTAATGTCAAACACGGTGCTCAGTTGATTGATATTAATATGGGATGCCCGGCTAAAAAGGTCAATAAAAAATTGGCTGGTTCTGCTTTAATGCAGTATCCGGAACTTATTAAAAAAATTTTGCAGAAAGTTGTCGGTGCAGTTGATGTTCCGGTAACATTAAAAACGCGGACTGGATGGAATAAAGAAAATAGAAATTGCATAGAAATCGCACAAATTGCACAGGATTGTGGTATAAAGGCAATTACTATTCATGGACGGACACGTGCTTGCTTATTCAACGGTGTCGCTGAATATGACTCCATTAAAGCAGTTAAAGAAAATGTCACAATTCCTGTAATTGCTAATGGAGATATTTGTACACCGGAACAGGCAAAAGATGTTTTTCAATATACGCAGGCTGATGCTATAATGATCGGGCGCGCGGCACAAGGGCGACCTTGGATATTTGAAGATATTGCATTCTATTTAACACATGGACAGTTACAGAAAAATAAAAGCATTGATGAAGTAGAACAAGTTGTACTATCACATCTTGATGATCTTTATCAATTCTATGGAGAATACAAAGGATTAAGGATTGCCAGAAAGCATGTAAATTGGTACACCAAGAATTATGCTGACAGCGATCAATTCAGGCGCTTATTTAGTGTACTTAGCAATACAAGTGAGCAAGTAAACACTCTAAAAGCATTTTTTAGTAAAATTAGAAACAACCCAAAGAGTTAAGAATACTATGTCAGAACAACGCGTTACAGCTGCAGCACTTAAATTTACAACTGTAAATTCTCAGGACCAAATAACACAAAAACCATTGCGTGATTCAGTGAAGCAAGCTTTAAAAAACTATTTATCACAATTAAATGGTGAAGATCCTACAGACCTTTATGAATTAGTGTTAGCTGAAGTTGAACATCCATTCCTTGATATGGTTATGCAATATACACGCGGCAATCAAACTCGAGCAGCAAATATGCTTGGTATCAACCGCGGTACACTTCGCAAAAAATTAAAACAATATGGAATGAGTTAATCTTCTATTATTTAACATTTTATAATATAAAAAGTACCTTAATATGAGGTGCTTTTTTCTATTTTAGAACACAATTAAAAATTTCATTTAATTATCCTCTTTTATAAAATATATAAAGGAACTGGGTTTCTATACCTCATAAGTAATAGTTTTAATCTGACATTTGAGTTATTTTATAACGTAACTAGGAGTGTCATAATTGAATCAAACAGAAAAATCATTAAACCTAAATTATGGCTTTTAAAATTAATCAGCAACTTAATACGCACAATAAGCCCGTAAAGTCATAGGATATAATCGAGTTAGTTATTATCGCTTTAAAAATGAGCAATAAGAAGGGACTTGCTTTTCAAGAAACCAGTTGTAGTAGCTCAGATTTAATTTAAGCTAGTACATTTAAAAAATGTATCTTTTAAGATTGGTGATCATGAAAATTCAATAGTATATCTTCCACATTTTTTTCGACTTATACAAATAATATTTAATAGCTATATTGAAACACATCCCAAAGGTAAAGATTCAATCGAATTTTATGTAAATAAATTAAAAGAACGTTATTCAAGTAAATAGTGAAATCCCCTATATACCCTATGAGGATATTGTTTTATTTAAAGCAAAATAATTGGCGTTTTGAGAAAAACGTAACCGCAAAATCAAGCGAGGCGCAGATGATAAAATAAACAACTATAACAAATAAAAAGATTTCTGTTGGATAAATTATACTACGATTATTAATTTGGGTTGCAATAAAAGTAAATTCCGCTACTCCAACAATATAAGCCAGTGAAGTATCTTTAATGAGTGATACCCATTGATTTACAAAAGACGGCAACATCATTTTAAGGGCTTGTGGTAATATGATAAATATAATAACTTGCTTTTTAGTTAAGCCTAATGAAAACGCCGCTTGCCATTGTTCTTTAGCCACAGCAATCATACCTGCATGAACTGAATGGCCAATGTATGCAGCGCCTATCAAGGATAAAGCAAATATTACCGTTGCAATTGCTGGCACATCTACACTAAGTAACACAGGTAGAAGAAAGAAAGTCCAGAAAATAAGCATAATGACAGGAATCGCTCTTAAAAAACCAAGTATACTAACTAAAAAATAACGCATCACTCCTTTTAAGACAGTCAACCCGACTCCAGCAAGAATACCCAAAAAAGTTGAAAATATAATTGCAGCAAAACTCATTAACAGCGTTAAAAAAATTCCTCCGGGAAAATTTCCCCACATCATATAACTGAAATTGTGGTAAATAACCTCTAAACCTTTAAGCTCCATAAATGATTACACCTTACCTATTTGCAATCGTTTTGCTTGATAAATATTACCCAAGGTTCCAATAATCACTATCGCTAAAATATATAATAAAGTTGCAATAGCAAAATCTTGAAAGGTTTTTAATGATTCGGTTTCAACTTGACGCGATACATAAGAAAGCTCTAACACACCAATAGCCATTGTTAACGACGAATTTTTGATAATATTCATGTACTGACCAATTAAAGGCGGAAATACAATACGAAAACTTTGTGGCAAAATAATAAATCGCATACTTTGCCACCAAGTTAAACCTAATGCCAATGAAGCCTGTTCTTGCCCCCGACTTACACCAGCTATACCCGCTCTAAATTCTTCGGCAATAAAAGCACTGGAATAACAAGTTAAACCAACTAAACCGATTATAAATTCAAATGATGGCATTTTCAGTGAAAAAAACAGCAACTGGATTTGCGGTTCGTCAAATAACCATAATTTAAATTCTATTGGTAATAAATTACCCACACCAAAATACCAAAAAAAGAGTTGAGGTAATAACGGAGAATAACGAAAAATTGCGTTATACCCCATTACTATAACTTGAATAATTTTAATTCGACTTTGTTGAGCAATAACCAGCAAAAAACCTAGTGATGTTGAAAATATAATGGTTAGCAATGAGATAGCTAACGTAACTAAAAAACCATCCCATAACCACCACAAATAACGAGGCTCAAGTAATTGCTCATACATAACTACTGACCTTTACCAATTTTAAAATCACCTCGAGGCATCGCTGATGCAGTTTCAGGTCCAAACCAACGATTATAAATCGTTAATGCTTCGCCATCTTTTTCTAGTGTTAACAAAATTTGATTCACTTTATCTTTTAAACGAGTTTCCCCTTTTGGTATACCAACAGCTTGATATTCTTGAGTAATACTAAATGGTGAAATTTCAAACACAGCTCGTTGTTCTTCTGGTAAATTCGCTAATAAACCGATTAATTTCGCATCATCTTGAGTAATTGCCTGTACAACACCATTACGTAATGCTGCAAACGCAAATGGTGTATCATCATAAGAAATTACTTTAGCTGTTGGGTATTTTTCTCGCAATGTAATTTCCATAACTGTACCTTTATCGGCACCAATACGAAGATTTTTCAAATCATCTGCTGATTTCAATACGCCTTTTTTTGCTACAAATTTCTGACCAGTCGCAAAATAAGGAAGGCTAAAATCAACGGTTTTTGCTCTTTCATCAGTAACGGTAAAATTCGCTACAATTAAATCAGCTTTTTGGGATGTTAATAATGGAATTCGATTGGCTGGATTGGTTGGGACAAGATCAACTTTAACATTGAGTGCTTTACCGATTTCATTTGCATAATCAACGTCAAGACCAACAATTTTATTAGTCTTTTCGTCAATATAACCAAATGGCGGATTACTATCAAATACCGCTATTTTGATTTCCCCACGTTTTTCGATGTCATCAAGGCGGTCTGCATAAGCAGAATTTGTACCTAACAAACTACTTACTAATGCAATTATAGTTAGTGATTTAGTCAACAATTTCATTCCGATTCCCCCTCAGTCAAGGTTATGTTATATACCGTTAAAGTCTAGCAACAAATAATCGAATAAATAAATAACAAATACTCACATGGTTATAACTAAAAGTTATATGTGGTAGTTTTCGATTAATGACATTAGAAAAACGAATACAAGCCAAAACAGCTTATATCACTATATTGATTTATTTAATAATATTGATTTACCCTACTATCTCGCTATCAACAAAAAAATAAGCAATTTCTTTTTCAGCCGAGGTTAGTGAATCTGAGCCATGTACGGCATTTTCGGTCATACTGTCAGCAAAATCAGCTCGTAAAGTACCAGCGGCTGCTTTAGATAAATCAGTTGGCCCCATCAATTCCCGATAACACTTAATGGCATTATCGCCTTCGAGAATCTGAACAACTATCGGCCCAGATATCATAAATTTAACCAACTTATCAAAAAATGATTTACCTTGGTGCTCAGCATAAAATCCTTCCGCCTGCTCTTTTGTTAATCTAAGCATTTTTAGGGCAATAATGTTGAGTTTTGCTTGGTTAATACGGGTTTCAATTTCACCAATCAATTGTTTTTTAACGGCATTAGGTTTGATGATAGATAAGGTTCTTTCAATAGGCATAGGTTTGCTCCTTGTTGGTTTAGTCAAGGGTAAATGTCATTCGTGAAATTTGTCCACTTTGATCTAATAATAATAGATGATGTAAACCTTTATGAGTAACCGTCAAAGCTACCTTTTGATCACCATACGTTTTCTCAATAAGTTTACCATCCAAAAACCACCATTTGTCACCAACACCACCTTGTGGAGTTAGATCGATAGTGACATCTTGCTGTCCTGGTAATCGTTTTACTAATTGCTTATCTTGCAGCCCAATAATATTGAGTGGCAAAAAGATATCTTTACCAAACACTGGGCAATGATTATCAACTTCAGGAATTAGCGATTGTCGACGTTCTTTGGGTAGTAGCCAATTTTCTAAAGCTATTGGCCAAAGTGCAACCTGTTTTTTATGAGCATTGCTACAGTCTGCTGACACTCGTTTGCCGGCATCATTTACCCAAATAGTCACCCACCCTGAACGATAAATATTATTATTAAGTGCCGTTAGAGTATCAAGTGTTGGAGGTATCATATTATTTAATATCCATGCATTTTTTTGACGATGGCAGTTTTCATCAGTTGCCAGTAACTTTTGTCCTGATGGCCAACAAATTTTTTCTAAGGTTACTGTTGTCGGTTTAGTTACTAAGGGAAGTGGACGATTTATTCGTCGCTCTTTATTTAATAATAACGCGTTAACTTGTTGTAGTATCGGCACCGCTGTAATACTGCCATATTGACCAACAACGGGCGTTCCATCAGGACGACCGACCCAAATGCCAATCAAATAGCGAGGATTGACCCCAATCGCCCATGCATCACGATATCCATAACTAGTACCTGTTTTATAGGCAAGCTGATAATTATTAACTAGCATCTGTCTTGTGATCCATGCACTTCCATCGCTAATAAATGGTTTGCTGAGTAAAGGATCTGCTTGCGTAAATCGTAATGGGCTTACTTGCCCATGGCGGGCAAAGGCACTATATGCGCTAACTAAATTATCCATTCTTAATGACGCACCGCCCAATATATACGATATATTAGGATCATTACCTTTTGATTGAAGCGGTAAGCCAATACTAAACAGCTTGCCAGCAAATCGTTTTGGTCCATAAAGCTCAATTAACTCAACAGCAGGTAAGTTTAATGAATTCTTTAATGCATCTGAGGCGCTTATTGGTCCATAAAAATCTTCATCAAAATTAGTAGGTCGATAATCAGAACTGATTCTAGGTGTATCTTGCAATAACGATTCAGAATGAATCATGCCGTCATCAATCGCTAAAGCATACATAAAAGGCTTTAATGTCGATCCAGGAGATCGAAGCGAGCTTATTATATCGACCTGACCGAATCGCTCTTTATCGTTAAAATCAACCGACCCAACATAGCCTTTTACTGACATATCCGTATGATCAACAACTAAAATAGCTAGTGAGTTTTTGGGAGGTAACTGATTTTTACGATTAGCAGCAATATCTTCAAGACTATACTGAAGAGAAAGATCGATATTTGATCGAATAATATTAACATCAGGATATTGTTGACTTAATCTTCGAGCTAATAAAGGAGCTAATTGTGGCTTTTTACGTGGGTAAACCCATACTTCTTCTTTTCTAACTTGCTCTATAATATCAGGTGACCATACCTGATATTGGGCTAATCTTGCTAAAACTTTGTCTCGTGCTTGTTTGGCTCGTTCGGGGTACCTATCAGGACGCAAACGACTGGGAGCTTGTGGCAATACAGCCAATAAAACTGCCTCACTACGTGTTAAAGCTTTGGGTGCTTTACCAAAATATGACCAACTAGCAGCCCCTAAGCCTTCGATTGTCCCACCGAATGGAGCTCGATTAATATATAAAGTTAAAATTTCATCTTTTGTAAAATGTAATTCAAGTTGTAGTGTTCGAAATATTTGTTGTAACTTTCCTACCATGGTGCGATCGTGAGGATAAAGTAACCTTGCAACCTGCATCGAAATAGTACTACCACCTGAAATAATTCTTTTATTGGTGACATTTTGCCAAGTTGCTCTCAATAAAGAGGCAGGATTAATACCAAAATGATCATAAAAATAGCGGTCTTCATAATTTAATAACACATCAAGGTAATCATTGGGGACTTCATCTAACTTGATAGGATACCGCCAAACACCATTTTCATCAGCAAATCGCCACAGAGGCGTACCATCTTGCGCAAGAATTGTTTGTGTCGTTTTATTTTTTGTTATTGATAAAGGATAAAAGTAATCGGCAACAAAAAAACCACCTAATAACAAAAGGATAGAAAAAAATAAGAAAGCCAGAATTTTAAGTAGGCGCTTTTTCATTTTGTCAAAAAGTTTCAGGTAACACTATGTTTCAGTATAATATGTTTCAGTATAATATGTTTCAGTATAAATAGATGCCGCTAACAATTGTTAGCGGATAATCAATTTGTTTACATTTTAAAAATCAAATTTAATTAATACATACTAGTTATTGTTGTTTAGGTTCATTGGGCTCTACATTGCGCTCAACAATAGACATTAAGTCAATTGATTGACCAATTGCAAACCGATCGGGGCGATACATAGATTCAACATAAGGGTATGGAATCATATAATTACCTGCTGTTACAGCCCTAGCTAAATAAGCAACCCGCGATCGATAAGTACCATCGCTCACATAGTGATTAATATCAACAGCTGCAACATATCTATCATCACGGAATTCTTGATATTTAATATCATTGCTATCTTCATCTTTCAACAAATTGGCAAGTTCCGGTATTGCCTGTAAACTTACACTACTATTTGTGAGATTTTGATTTTCTAACTCAAGTCCAGCAGGTAAAAAATCAACAATTAACGCATCGTGAACTTCTTCTTTGTGTGCTTGAACATCCAATAATACCACCACTAAATCACCCACTTTCAAGTGATCAGGTTGAATTTTGTTACCTTTCAAATCGTAATAAGAACGATTGATAGTTAAAATATTTTCATCACTCGTTGGTGTTGGCGCTTTCTTTCCATAGCCTGAAACGGTAAATTTAATATAAAGTGGTTGTGCATTTTCTGGATTAGAAATCGTTAATTTATTGGCTAAATTAGCAAAATCAAAAGAGCGTGATAAAGTCGAATCAACCTCATTTGACTGCTCGCTGATCACAACATTAAATTTATGTGAAGATTTATGTTGTTCTAATGACCAACCAGCCACAAATAATGCGTTAAGTTCCTGAGTTGAAAAATAACGAGTATCATTAAGCAAATCAGATAACTGATTTAAATAATCAGCTTGCTTATCAACACTTAAATTATTTTCTACCAATAAAGATAAAACTAATGCATTATCACGAATAGCACTACCATATTCGCCTAACCAAGAATAGCGATTATCGTAACTTGTTGTAAATACTTGAGGCATCAAATTATTATAGATATTATCAAAACCAGCTAGCTTGGCGGAAAGCGCTAACTGAGCAACTGGTAATGGTGACAATACCTTAAAATCACTCTCAGTGATCTGTTGATACATCCGATTAATTTCATTACGCATAGTCACAGTGATTTTATTTTGCCTTGCCAACACGGCTAAAGCATAAGCTTTAGTTGCAAATTGCGTATAATAGCTTACTTGTGAATTTTCATAGTAGCTTTGTAAACTATTAAATGCATTGGCATCATAAGTATATTGGCTGATACGGGTAATTGCGGCATCAAGCGCTTTATTATTGACATTATAACCACGCTCACTTGCTTGGATTAAAAAATCAGTCGCATACACAGTTAACCAATATTCCTCGGCACTGTCTTTGCTCCATAAACCAAAACTACCATTATTACGTTGCATTGATAAAATTCGCGAAATACCTAGTTGTACTTTTTCACGTCGTTTGTCATCTGATTCAGTTTTAATCCCCAATGCAGAAAGCTGCTCTTGGTTTGCATATAACGATGGCATTAAACCACTAACAGTTTGTTCTAAACAACCATATGGATAAGCAAATAACTCTTTAATATACTGAGCAATATTAAGCGGAGGCTGATTTGATACAACTAATTTACCCTCAACGGTATTATCAATCATATCAACAAGACTACCTTCTGGCAACGACCAACTTTCACCGCCATTTATTGCCATGGAATAATATTGTGTAGTTGCAGCATAAGCTGGTCTAACACCAATGTTCCAAGATCGTTTGAGCTGATACTCAGAACCATCTTCTAACAAAATACCCTTAACATTAATGGTAACAGAACCTTCCCCATAGCCATAATCGGTCATGATTGGCACTTGAATAATCTGTCTTTGCTTACTATTTAATGTTAATGTTGTTACTTTAGATGAATCTTGATGAATCAAACCATCCGTCGAAACATCAACATGCATTGTTTGTGTTTTTTCGGTTAAATTATTTAGATCTAGTGCCAAGGTAGCCTGATCACCACCCGATAAAAAGCGCGGTGTCGATAATTCAGCAACGACTGGCGAGGCAACTAGCATAGTTTGCTCAGCCTTACCAAAACGTGTATCATCCCACGCTTGTGCCATTATGCGCAATTCACCATTAAAATCAGGCAAAGCAAGCTCAACAACGCCCTCGCCATCATCATTTAGCTTAATGGTTTGCAATTGCTGAGCCACAATATTGACATCATTTGATGGTTTTTTACCGTTAGCGCTAGCACCAAGCATTGCATCACCACCAAAGCTCACATTGACATTACGACCTTTACCTTCAATCAACTTACCATAAACATCATAAATATCGACGTTATAACGTTTACGACCTAAAAACGCACTATAAGGATCAGGGGTAACAAAATTGGTAATATTCAACACGCCAGAATCCACAGCCGAAACCAACACCGTTACCTTACGATCTTTCTGGATTGATTTTTTATCCAATTTAATTTTAATTGGAATGGTTTTTTCAGGCTCTGTCTTTTTCGGTGCTTCGATATTGACATTTAATTGACGATCAGAAGTATCAATTGGTAGATAAAGCAAACCAATAGCTCGTTTAATTGTCTGCACCGCGGCATCGGTTGATGGACGAATAATCATCGCATTAATATAAATATCATGACATTTCCAATTTTCAATTGGAATTTCAACATCAAGACCATTATCATCAACGGTAATATTTTTCTTCCACAATATACCATTATTATTTTCAAGCGAAATATAACCAGAACCAGCAACAGGAGCTTGAACATGAATTTTTGCAGTATCACCAACTGCATAAGCCGTCTTATCAAGACTTAATTTAACCTGATCAGGGCGAACAGAATTAGTACCGTTGGTATTATCTTCCCAATTGTAACCACTTCTAAAACGTATGCTACTTATCACATTACTTTTAGTATCAACCACCTCAATACGATAAAAACCATAATCATTGGTTTGATAAGAAACTTTAGCAGTACCATTTTCAGCAATAGAAAGCGGTTGCTCTTGCACAACAAATTCACTCGAATTGTACTCTTGATGCCATCCTGAATCGCTAGACCAGCTCCAATAGTAATTACGACGCTCACGAACAATCCTTGCCTTTAAGTTCTTTGTTGCTAATTTATTGCCCTCAACGTCAACATAAGCGACTTCAAACTCAGCATTATCGCCTTTATCAACCGTTGGGCTTTTTTCATAGCGATCTGTCGACCAATCATAATAAGGCAATTGAGAAAACAACGCCCGCACAGCTGGCATTTGAACGCTTGGCCAAATCGCTTGGCTTGCATAACGAGTCACAGGGCGACCGCCAGAATCAAGCAAACTTGCTTGTAAAACCACATTAACTGGCGAACTCAATTTACCCCAATTGCTAGTATCAACTACAACTTGCGCATTTCCGTTTTTATCTAAAGTCGTCTCAACATTATCAAGTTGACTAACCTTATTACTGTTAGTTACATCACCAATGTTATAATCAGCAAGTTGAGGAATCGAATCAACTTTTTTAAGATAAATATGACCATCTAAAGTATTTTCTGCGGCTGGAGCACCATAAAGGTACCAACCTTTAACGTCAAAGTTGATGCGTTTATCAAACTGAATCGGATTATTTGACGCGGTTGTAATTTCCATCCCCATACGTTCTGGCAAAAACTCTTCCACATTAAAATAAGCATAATGGTAACCAATATTACCTACATCAAAACGAAACGCCCATTTACCAGTTGCCGCACTTGCTGGAATAACATATTTCCATTGATACAAACCGCTTGAATCTGCATTTTCTTTAACCGTAAAATTGTCAACCACTAAATTATCGGGCGACATAACATCAACCACAATCGGTTGAGCAGGCAATGGCTGACCATCGGCATCACGCAAAAGTGCATTAAAATAGACTGTCTCTTTTGGACGATATAAATCGCGAGAACCAAAAGCAAATAATTGTTTTTCATAAGAAGGAGATCCCGTTAAATTATATTCGCTTAAATTCAACGCACCATGTTCCAAATCAACCAAAGAAATTTGCTTGCCATCGCTTGCTGTCAGCAAGGCATATTCCATATTATCTGGCAACATTACGTCGGCATAACCGTTTTCATCGGTTTTTGTTGAAATCGTTCTACAGCCCTTATTGCTATCGCGCGCCCCTTTGCTACATAACACCGATACATCAATGCCTGAAAGCGGTTTACCATCATCTAAAGCATGCGTCATGATCGTCAAATAACCATAATGATAATCACGCACCGAAACGCCAATATTACTGACAAAAAATAAAGACGCAGGATTTAAATAATCATAGCTACCCGCTTTACTCATCACCGCAAAATAAGCACCATCATGTTGCAATGGTGAAATAGATGATAAATTTAGTAATACTGTTTCTTGCGAATTACGTTTTGGATTTAAATCAAAGCGAGAGGTATAAACTAAATCAGCAAACTGTTGAAAATCCTTAGAGTCCCAACTTGATAATTGTTTAATAAAACCATAACCAGCAATAAAATCGGACAGCTTTTCAGGCTTAATTCTAAAAAAGTTAACATCAACCTTATCAACGTTAAGAGTAACCACAGGCAAACCGCTCATTGATTTGCTTGGCAACAAATAGCCACTACTAGCAAACCCAACCATTGGCTTACGATCTTGGGTTTTAATTTTAGTTTGATAAACCCAACCTAAATTACTGCCATTAATGCCTGCTAACATTTTATCAATGGTGAGTTCTAATTGACGATTTGGTTCAAGATAGCGATGTCTTAATTCTAATCCGTTATCCGACAACTCCCAAGCTCCGTCAACATTACCCGTTTGGCGATCAACTAAGCGAAGCAAATTAGAAAAATTGAGTTTAGGATTTAAAGGAACCGAAAAGGTAATAACTAAAGTACTTGAACCATCAATAATGACCTCTGAACTATCAATAACAGTTAATTCTTTACCGTGATATTTTTCAACTAATTCTGGTGTGGGGTTAAAGGCTAGTTTTGACGATTCATCTTGTACGATATCGTTGTCATCACTTGGATTGCTAATATCAGCGGTTGTATTATTATCAATAACTTTTGTTTCTGATTGCGTTTCTGCCTGTTCAGCGCCTGTGTTTTGTTCAGCGTCTTTATTATCACAACCAGCTAATGCTAACAGCAGGCTAAATACAACTAAATGCTTTACTAACCCCATTTTCCACCCCATAAACAATAATTCTTATTACTAATTATTTTTATCTAATTTTTAACCACATATTATGTACTACCTTCGACCTTTTAGCAAAGGGTGTTTAGTAAGAATAGTTATAGTGGATTGTCTGAAAAATGTAGCTGACTTAAAGTTACTCATATTATCCATAATATTCGCCTTGTAAGATATTCAAATTTGTACTAACCTCTATTTACCTAATAAAACCCAATTTATCAATCCCTAATTATCGTACTAACAACCTAGCTTAGTTGAGGGCACATTTTGGTACTAGGATAAAGCAGGCATATGAACTTTACGATATTATGGCAATATTGTGGGCGTTTATTTTGCTCAAAATTGTTCAGGTAGACTATTGATTTTATTAAGGTTTTTCTTATTATTTTTAAATAGAATCATACACTTATAAGCTAGTTTTTTATTACGTTGAATTTGGCTTTTTAAGAAATAAGAAAAGCACTTTTGTTATTTGATAATAGCTATTAATAAAAACTTGTTAATAACAGCTAGTTAATAACAAAAGCGCAAGCTTTTAAGTCATATCGGACAGGCGTTGTTTTGGCTTTTAGTCATTAAAGTGCTAGCTTTGCCTGCTCAGCTCCCCAACTTGTGCGGGGGCTTTATTCTTTGTTATATTATCCTCTCAAGCACCGTAACCCCCTTCCGCGCCCTAAGGATTAAGAACTAAACGCTAAAAGCTAAGGTGCGGTGCAAAGGCCATAGCGGGTGTTGCCGGGACGGTAGTTGTTGACGACGCCGCCGTACGAGCTGACATAGAACTGGCGGCTACCTGTAGCGTCGCTCGTCCAGTAGTAGGCGCCGATGAATAGCGCATCAGAGTAGCCGTTCATGAAGCCCCACTCCGTGAAAAAGCCAGCGCCTATGTTACGCTGGTAATGATCACCTGATGAACTAGGTGTTGCACCTAAATTATTATAGTTTGAATTGGTTAAATCTCTTACCCGTGGCATTCGATAACCCAAACTATTACACCATGCTAACTGGTCACTATAAATGCCCCCTTGCAGCTCCCGATTGACGAACCACTGCTTTAACACAAATCCATATTTTACTACCTCATCACCGGTATTAATATCTCTACCCACTAACTCAAACGTCTGCGGTAACTGTGGCTTAGCTATTTGACTAGGATTCGGATTGAAGCGTTGATTTATTGCCTCTGGACCTGTTAGCTTAACACGGGCGACAACTTGTCCCCAATCTTCATAAGGAAGCCACCAATCCTTAGCTACAACATTTGTCACTGTTGCAGTAATTCCCCCCAAAGTAACGGGTTCCCATGTCAATTCATTTATATCTACTCCACTTATGAATAAATCAAAATATAAATTATCCGCACCTGTAGTCGGGAAATTTAGGTTGTATGATTCAGGATTGGTTGATTGAACTAAGAAGCCTTTACTAGGATTCCATATGTCAACTGGGCCTGCATATTTACCAACATCATAACGTTCAGATAGATACGGCCTTACATAGTTGACAAACATAGATGAAGGCAAAATTATTGCATCACTACGATTATCCGCTCGAGCTATTTTACCATTCAATGCCTGTAAATTCGATGAAGATGACAATAATAACAATGCTAATACTAGCAAAGCTGTTTTAGGTGATTTGAGCGATAATTTCGATAATTCGTTGAGAAATAATTTGGAAGGTATAAATAAGTTTCGTGTAAAAACTCGTCGAATAGGATTATTTGATAAATTTAAGACATAGGTTTGCTTGTGCCTTGTGCCTTGTGCCTTGTGCCTAAAATGATAATGCATTACGTTCCTCGTGTCAAGTAATATTTTGTTTTATTTGAATTTTTATGTTTATTCGCTTATTTAATAAGCTCATTTTTCTAAAGCGATGAAAGTATAGCCGTTTAAGAAATAGTTGGCTAGTTTTTTGGCGGATTTTTTGTAAAAAAATGTAAATCTTAGAAAAGCACTGAGTTGTTTATACTTTATGGTTAAAATATTCCTCTAAAAACTCATAAGGTGCTTTTCCTGAAATCGCTTAAGATTTTGTATTCTATCTTTTAAATCGATAAATATTTGCTGATTATGTCATATCTCAATTCAAAGTTTGTATCACTCTTTCCGCTTTGCCATTCGTTTGTAGTCACAGGTAAATAAATAAAATTAGTTTATGATTAAACATTATTTCAATTTCAGTAATTATTGATCCGTAATAATTTGCATACCATGTTGTCGCCCCGTCTGCATAAGGGAAATAATTTGTTTAATTTTGCCTTCATTAATTAAATTACTGACAGCAGGAGTATTAATAAGCACTTCAAACAACGCTTTACGCCCATTTTTTGTTAATATTAGCTTTTGACTGATAATTGCTCTTAAATTATTTGATAATTGTGTGCGAATAAAGTTACGCGAACTTTCATCAAATACATCAATAATACGATTAATACTTTGAATAGCAGAGCATGTATGTAACGTAGCAAAAACTAAATGCCCTGTTTCTGCTACTGTTAATGCAGTTTGGATAGATTTTTTATTACGCAATTCCCCAAGCAATATTATGTCAGGATCTTGCCTTAAAAGGCTATCAAGTGCATAGTCAAAATTTGTAAGTTCTCTCTGTTGAATTAATGAATGTTGATTATGATAAATAAACTCAATAGGATCTTCTAAAGTAATAATATGCTTGGATTGAGTTGAGTTAATATATTCAATTAATGATGCAAGTGTCGTTGATTTACCACTTCCTGTTGTTCCAGTAACTAAAATAATACCGCTTTCGTGCGTTATTAGCTTTTTGAAAATCTCGGGGGCACCGATTTCAGCTAGATCAGGAATATGGTTTTTAATGATTCGAAACACCGCCGAAATACCACGCTGTTGATAAAAAATATTGACTCTAAAACGACCTATTTCAGGAGATTGATAGGCTAAATCAATTTGTTTATCTTGCTGTAATTGTAATTTTTGTGATTCATTAAGTAGCGCTAATAGTTCAGATTCTAAATCCAACGGCGATAACTTTTTGTTTGATACACATTGTAATTGTCCATTAATGCGAATGCGTGCAACTTCACCACTTGAAAGGTGCAAATCGGATGCTTTTTGCGTTACACTAAGCGACAACATTGATTTTAACATTATATTTTACCTATTAGTTTATTTATTGGGAATTAATATGAATACAGTACGTGACAATTTACTTACTATAAAAAGCACAATTCAAGAAATAGCAAAAAAATGCGAACGAGATTCCAATACAATAGAACTTATTGCGGTCAGTAAAACAAAACCAGTAACCTTAATCAAACAAGCGATAGATGCAGGTCAACTATCTTTTGGTGAAAACTATGTTCAAGAAGGCATTGAAAAAATCCAGTATTTTAAACAAGCTCTTCCCAATACTTTATTAACTTGGCATTTTATTGGTCCATTACAATCGAACAAAAGCAAATTAGTCGCCGAACATTTTGATTGGATGCATACCATTGATCGATTTAAAATTGCTCAACGTTTAAATGATCAGCGCCCAGCTAATATGGAAAACTTAAATGTACTTATTCAAGTTAATATTAGTAAAGAAGCCAGCAAGTCTGGGGTTGATCCTGAACAAGTTTCTGATTTAGCAAAACAAATTATAACACTACCCAATTTAAATTTACGTGGATTAATGGCGATCCCAGAAATTGAAAATGATTTTGACAAACAACTAAACGTCTTTAACAAAATGCACGAACTTTTGCGTTCTTTACAAACTGATTATCCATTTATGGATACATTATCCATGGGCATGAGTGGCGACATGCAAGCTGCTATTGTTGCTGGTAGCACTATGGTTCGAATAGGTACAGCGATCTTTGGAGCAAGACAGTATTTGTGATATATTGCCCGAATAGTTTATTTTAAGGAGTCTTAAATGACATCGCTTTATTTTCTAGGTAATACCATCTTAACGGTATGTCTCTATGTTTTAATTTTGCGTTTATGGATGCAGCGTGTGCGTGTAAATTTCTATAACCCATTTACCCAATTTATCGTACGAATAACTCAACCTATTATCGGTCCATTACGCAAAGTCATCCCATCTATTAAGCAAATTGATACCGCTACATGGGTTCTTTTATACTTTATTGCAGTCATCAAAATTATTTTTATTTCCTACTATGGAATGATTAATGAATCAATTTGGGCTAGTAAATACCTACTTTATGCTATTGCTGCCATGGCTCACGCATTTGGGCATTTATTATTCTGGTTATTACTATTTCGAGCTATTCTAAGTTGGGTTAGTCGTGGACAATCAAACGCAGATGAATTACTTGCTCAATTAACTGAACCACTTATAGCACCAATTCGCCGTATTGTGCCACCGCTTGGAATGATTGATATCTCATTTATGATTTTTGTATTTATTTTAATGTTTTTAAATATGCTCGCTATTGATGTATTTGGATATTTATGGATTGTGCTTTAAATTAAAATCAAAAGGGAGCTGTAGCTCCCTATTTTAAATGATATGGTCTTCCCAACAAATCACATCTTTTTCATAAACAATCCGATTTTTAACCGATATCTTCAGCTTATGCATAAGCTTTTTATTGCCCGTAATAAGCGGATGCCAATGAGGCAATTGTCCTGTTTCAGAAAAATAACGATAAGTACAGGTTAAAGGTAACCATTCAATGGTAAGGAGATTATCACGAGTCAACTTGATACAGTCGGGTTCATAATCAAAACGTCTATTATAATGTTTACATTGACAAGTATTGGAATCAAGCAAATTACAAGCAACATTAGTATATAAGATCTCGTCTGTATCTTCGTCCATCAATTTATTTAAGCAACATTGAGCGCAACCATCACAGAGCTGTTCCCACTCTTCATCACTCATCTGAGCTAATGTCTTATATTCCCAAAATGGCTCAATCATACTTTGAAATCATCTTCTTTTAGCATTTGTAAGAAAAATCCATCAGTTTTAATTTTTTCTTCTATTTCAGTGGCGGTACCAACTACAAATTTTCGTTTACCGTCAAGCAATACTTTCATGACAAAAACAGGAGAACCAAAAATAGACATTACTTTTTCAGGAATCGTTGAAAAATCATTTTCATGTTCCATATATAGATAGCAGTTCTCTTTTTTGGTACTTCGGTAAATATAACACCACATCATAGAATAAAACCTTTACCCATTAATACTATTTATTAAGACAATTTTGTAAATAAACACCTGCACCAAACAAGCCTGGATCTTCATGTGTTATTACATAAACAGGAATTTTTTTGACTAAATAGGACATACGACCTTTATGTTCAAAAGCATCTCTAAATGGAGATGTTTTAAAAAACTCAATAAAGCGTGGCACAATACCACCAGCAATATAAACACCACCTTGTGTATTAAGTGTTAATGCCAAATTACCTCCAAAACGCCCCATAAAAGTACAAAAATAGGTTAAAGTTTGTAAGCAAAGTGGACAACTTTTAGATAGAGCTTTCTCAACAATAATGTCGGGTGTGATCTCTATTACTGGTTGATTATTAATTTGTAACAACGCTTGATAAATATTAACAATACCATTACCTGATAAAAACCGCTCGGTAGAAACACGTCCAAATTTTTTGCGAAGTTGCATTAAAATACGGTCTTCATCATCACTGATCATTGGAAGCTCTGTATGCCCCCCTTCTCCTGACAAACTAATCCAACGTCCATTAACTTTAATTAAATGCGACACTCCAAGCCCTGTACCTGCACCATAAATTGCAATTGGATAATCTAAATCAGGTTCATCGCCACCAATCTGAACAAGATTTTGTTTAGATAATTTAGGAATTGAAGTTGATACTGCTGTAAAATCATTAATTACTTCTAGTTTGTCAAGATCAAGTTCCTTAACTAATTCAGAGCGTGAAAATGACAAATCATTGTTTGTCATGCTAATTACATCTTCATCATTAATCGGACAGGCAATTGCAATACAAGCCATTTTTATGGTAACTGATTGGGCTTGTAAGTAATTTTTAATTAATGTTAGCAATACATCATCCTTTGCAATAAGAACTTTAGTTATTGCTGATAACTCATTTGTAGCCAAATTATAAAGCGCAAATCGAGCATTAGTTCCACCAATATCGGTGACAAGTGCATATTGATTCATGTTACTTCCTTTATGATAAATTAATTCTTTTTAGTTAAAATAATAAGTTTTGCCCCTCAATCGATGAAAGTATATTGCTGATATTAATAATTATATTAAATTATCCTAAGCAGTTAGTACGATAAGAATTTCATCTAATATATTAAAAAACTATCGAATAAAAACTCAATTTAAATCAATAAATCTACAACCACTTTTTAAGTTTAAAATAAATATAAGGAGCAACGCCAGCTAGCAACATTAATAGTAATGAAAACGGATAACCATATTCCCATTTTAATTCTGGCATAAATTCAAAATTCATACCATAAGCTGAAGCAACTACCGTTGGGGGTAAAAACACAACAGATACAACCGAGAAAATTTTGATAATTCGACTCTGTTCAATATTGATAAAACTGGTTGCAGCTTGCATTAAAAAGTTTACTTTTTGGAATAATGACTCATTATGTGGAACAAGCGATTCAATATCGCGAATAACTTCACGTGCTTGCTCTAGTTGATCTACTGGCATTTTAGCTCGACGAACTAAATAGTTAACCGCACGTTGGCTATCCATCAAACAAAGGCGAACTTTCCATGCGGTATCTTCAAGTTCAGCCAACGAGGTAATAGCTTCATCGTAATGCTCTTGAGCTGAGCGATCCATAATAATTAAACTTAATTCTTCGAGTTCACTATAGATATTCTCAATTTGATCTGCTAACTGCTCAACTTTAACTTCAAATAAATCAAGTAACACTTCATAAGGATTCCCATCGTTCATGCCTTGATAGCGCGATCGCATACGATACAAACGGAATGCTGGTAAATCTCGCTCACGTAGTGTAAACAAACGACCATTATGCACTGTAAAAGCTACCGTTGAGTTGCCAGCACGATCTTCAGCATCTTCATAAAAAAAGAAAGAATGGACGTGTAAACCTTCGTTATCCTCAAAAAAACGAGCTGACGCTTCAATATCGTCAAGTTCAATACTAGTTGCTAAGTTTTGTCCTAAATGTGTTAAAACAAAATCTCGGTCAGCTTCTTCTGGTTCAATTAAATCAATCCAAGTTGCATCATTTATGTCGCCTTCATTAATTTTTACTAATTGTTTGTTTTTTAATCCAAACGTATTAATCATAAGGCCTCCTATAGGAAAAATGTTTTAGAACATCACATTAACAAATGCTTGGTATTATACTCGCTATGGCAACAAATTCCTATGTTTAAACCAATCTTTCTATATCTTTATAAAATGAGAACAAAATTCCATTATTGAATTAAATTCGCTGATATTACTACAGTCTCATGTTACAATATGTAGCTTAAAATACTTATGTAATGTTTAGGAGTTAATAATGGCCAATAGAGGAATAAATAAAGTCATTTTAGTTGGTAATTTAGGTCAAGATCCCGAAGTTCGTTATATGTCTAATGGTAATGCAGTTGCGAATATTAGCATAGCAACATCAGAATCATGGAAAGATAAACAAACCAATGAATATCGTGAACGCACTGAATGGCATCGCGTTGTTATATTCGGTAAATTAGCTGAAATTGCTGGCGAATACTTAAAAAAAGGTTCCCAGATTTATATTGAAGGGCAATTACAAACTCGAAAATGGCAAGATCAGTCAGGACAAGATCGTTATACAACTGAAGTTGTAGTAAACCCAATTGGTGGTACTTTACAAATTCTAGGAACACGCAATGGTGGTGAAAACATGGGCGATGGTTCACAAAATTGGGGACAAAGTGCTAATAATTCTTCATCTGCACCAGTGGCTCCATCTCGTCCTCTAACACAAAATACACCAGCGCAACCAGCAGCAACACCAGAGCCACCAATGGATTTTGATGATGATATTCCATTTTAAGTATTAAAAGTTCAATTTGATTTAATGAAAGGAGTCGAATATTACTCCTTTCAAACCTTAATTTGATATTACATTTTATCTACTAATGCATAAAAATAATTCACGCTTGACATTATTTCTACTAATATTAGACCTATAATTATCAGCGTAGTGCCTACAATTTTTTCAAACATGGTAATAAAATCCGATACCGAATTACAACTACCCCCATATATCCTTTTTTGATTATTTCAATTATACTTAGCTGCAAATTTTGTTGGATTTAAAATAAATCTATGTTGGAACTTATACAAACTGTCGGCTTTGGTTTAATTTTATTTATTCCTTTAACGAATCCTTTAACCACTGTGGTACTGTTATTAGGTCTATCGGGTGATATGACCAATGAAGAGCGGAATTACCAATCAAAATTGACCTGTATTTATGTGTTTATAATTATGGTTGTATCGTTTTATTGTGGGCAACTAGTGATGAGCACATTTGGCATATCGATTCCCGGATTACGCATTGCTGGTGGCATGATTGTTGGCGTTATTGGTTTTAGAATGTTATTTCCACAACAACCATCACACAAAACTCTTGAAGCAGATGCAAAAAAGAAAGAGATCTCAAATAATATCGCTTTTGTTCCTCTCGCCATGCCAAGTACAGCAGGCCCCGGAACTATAGCAATGATAATAAGCATGTCATCAACAGTAAAAAGTGGAGGTTATGACGTTTCAACTTGGGTTGTTTATACTGCTTCGATATTAGTGCCTTTACTGTTATGTATTATCCTTTGGTTTTGTATGCGCAGTGCAGGTAGCATAATGCGCTTTATGGGAAAAAGTGGCATTGAAGCCACCTCAAGAATTATGGGCTTTTTATTAGTTTGTGTTGGAACTCAATTTATAATTAATGGTATTAAAGAAATTGTATTGAATTTTCCTAATATTTAATATTAAACACCAACTCAACAAAACTAAAGAGTTGGTATGTTTTTAATCATTTCTACCCGCATTAAATAATCATAAAGCGGAACTAGCTGTTTAAAACCTTTAACCAGTTTATCGGGTAAATCGCTATTTAACACATCCTCAATATGATTACTTGTCACCATAACCGCAATATTTTTACGGTTATACCAAGTTGCAACTTTTTCGTCCTGCTCTTTAATTAATGGGCGTTTATAACTTTCACCAACAAGCTCAAATGGTTTTTTGACGCAACGTGTTATTGCTAAAAATTTCTTAGTATCGTTAAGAATCTCGTCTCGAAAGATATCCATCGTTTGTTTTGATGAACAATAATAGCCAAGTCCATATTGATAACTGCATGGACTAATTTCAAAAAAGTAAGCGGGCGCTTCTTTCCAATCTTTATTTGGTCGTTTAAATGTTAACCATAATCGGCTACGATAAAGTGATTTATCATTTGAAAAACGAGTATCTCGATGTATACGTGAAATCGTTT
This sequence comes from Gilliamella sp. Bif1-4, assembly GCF_001690535.1. Lineage (NCBI taxonomy): Bacteria > Pseudomonadati > Pseudomonadota > Gammaproteobacteria > Orbales > Orbaceae > Gilliamella > Gilliamella sp. Bif1-4. Next base: position 48,037 of record NZ_LZHC01000025.1, read on the forward strand.
TACCAATAGCAGGACGAGTTTCAAACCACTCATCAATTTTGAGCATCTCTGGTGTTAATTGTTCAACCAAAAGCCTAAACGGTTTAACTAAATCGTTATCATAAATAGCACGATGTTCTTCAAACCACGGTTTGCTGTTATTAATCCAAGCGTCTTGTAAAAAATTAAGTCCAGCTTGGGTAAAACCAGTAAAGTTTGCCATTGCTTACTCCTTAAATAACGTCCTTACTTTTTCTAAATCTTCTAAAGTGTCGACACCAATTGCAGGAGGTTGTTTTGCCACAGCGACATGAATTTTTTCACCGTACCAAAGTACTCTTAATTGCTCTAACATTTCAATTTGTTCAAGCGTTGATGGCGCCCATTTAATATATTGACGAATAAAGCCAGCACGATAAGCATAAATACCAATATGACGAAGATAAAAATTACCGATACTTGATGGTTTTAACTGTTCAGTTAATTTCGCAAAACGATCGCGCTCCCAAGGTATGGTAGCCCTTGAAAAATAAAGCGCATAACCATCTTTATCTGTCACAACTTTAACTGCACCAGTATTAAATGCTTCTTCAACAGAATCAATTGGCACAGCTAACGTTGCCATTCCCGTTTTATATTGCACTAAATTTTCAGCCACTTGATTAATAATAACAGGCGGTATTAAAGGTTCATCCCCTTGAACATTAACAATAACCTCATCATCAGTAAACTGATAAGTATTTATCACCTCTGCCAGTCTTTCTGTACCAGAATTATGCTTGTCACTAGTAAGAATGACTTCACCACCATACTCTTTGACTACTTCATAAACTTGTTGATGATCTGTTGCAATAATCACTCGATTAGCTGATGATTTTTTTGCTTTCTCCATCACACGAACAATCATAGGTTTACCATGAATATCCGCTAGTGGCTTACCTGGTAAACGGCTCGAGGCATACCTAGCGGGAATAATAACCGAAAAGTTCATAATTAAGACCTTATTATTTATTCTTGAATACATTCAGATTGGTTAAGTGGTTTAGCTTCACATTCTAGCAACACAGGGATGTTATCTTTAACTGTATAAACTAAATTATCTGCATGACAAATTAACTGCTGATTAGTAGCATTATATTGCAATCGGCCATGGCATTTAGGACAAGCAAGTGCGTTTAATAGAATATCTTTCATTTTTTCTTCTCTTGGGATTTAGTCTCAGCTAGTAATAAACAGATTTGATCAATAACTTGCACAGGTATTACCGCATCGATGGGCAGATACCACCAATTTTGTTGAGCAAATTGTCTACATTTAACTGCATCTTTTTCAGTCATTAAAAGTGTTTGTTTATTACGTGCAACATTATTTAACAACGGTAAAGTAAATTTTTGATGATCGGCAAAAGAAACGGTTTCGACCACATCCGCTTGCATTTTGACTAACATATCAAAAAAACGTTTTGGATTACTAATACCTGCAATAGCGCATATATTTGACAACGAAGATAACGCTCTTTTTTCTTGAGTAAGTAAATTCACTGCATACAATGGCATTAATTGCATAGTAAAGGTTTTATTAGGATACTGCTGCGCTAAATTATTTACGCTATCACCATTAATGACGATAAGATCAACCGATTTTAATCGACTTTCATGCTCTCGCATTGGCCCTGCTGGCATCCACCATCCATTACCAAATAAGCGCTTTCCATCAATCACTACCACTTCAATATCACGTGTTAAAGCATAATGTTGTAAACCATCATCAGTCAAAATAACATCTAATTGGTACTGCTTTAATAACGCTTGAACAGCCTCTGAGCGATAAGGTGAGACAGCAATGGGAGCATTAGTACGTTGATAAATAAGTACAGGTTCATCACCTGCTTGTTCGGTTGTGGTTGTATTATCTAAAATAAGCGGATAGTTATCAGCCTTGCCACCATATCCTCGTGAAACAACTCCAACCTGTAATCCTTTCTGTTTTAACGATTCAATTAAACTAATAACTAGTGGCGTTTTACCGTTACCGCCAACAGATAAGTTGCCAATAACAATAATTGGTACAGGAGATCGCCAAGATTTTAAAATACCAACTTGATATAAAAAGCGACGGAAAATAGCAATCAAACCATATAATAAAGAAAATGGTATGAATAACCAAAATAAACGATTTTTACCATACCACAGTTTTTCAATCATAACTTTAACATCACTCAATTACATTTAGTAAAATTGTTTTATATCTCAATATAACAATTATTATAGTTGCCTATAGCAAACGATAGCCTATTTTACTCATAATTTGGTAAACTACCAAACCAATCATGATACCATCTTGGTTTAATTTCACCTCGCATGGTTTTTAGCTTCCATGTTTGTTTATCAAAAAAAAGACTTATTTGGCCTGTTCTAGCAGTAACATAATAGTCTAATTGTAAATCTTTATACTTTGCCATTACCTTATTGGAGGGGAGTTTCCAAGGATTATAACGAGATGTAGACGCCAAAGACTTTACTGGTTTAACATGATTTAAAAATGTATAAGTTGATGATGTACTACTACCATGATGGGGGATTTGTAAAATAGTGGATGTTAGCTGATTTCGATATTTAGTAACTAACTGATATTCCTGATTACGTTCTAGATCTCCAGTTAACAATACAGAAAAACGTCCATCGGTAACTTGCACCACACAGGAATCCTTATTTTGAGCATCGCTAACCAGCTGATTAGGCCACAGCACATTAAACGTCAGATCATTCCAAATAACACTATTACCCGCTAAGCATTGATAATCATTATTAAAATCAGAAGACGAACTCATTAACCATGCTTTAGGATAAATAAGTTGAAGTAATTTCAAACCGCCAACATGATCATTATGTTGATGACTAATAATAATACCTTGTACATTCAAATTATGCCATTGTAGAAAAGGAATAATAACCCTTTCCATAGCGGAACTTTTTTCCCACTTAGCTCCTGTATCATACAAAATTGCAGACTTACCATCATGAATAACGATAGCTAATCCATGACCTACATCTAACATGTCTAACCGCCAACGATAGTGTTGCTGTTTAAAAAAAGGGGTAACCAGTATCATCAAAATTACGAGCAAAGTAATGCTAAAGCGTTGCCAAACTCCTGTACGGATTATCACTACAGTTAACCAACCTAAAAGACCTAATAAATAAAAATCTGAAGGGATGTTAATCCATAATTGATTAAGCCAATTTAAACTCAAAAATAGCCATTCTAGAGATTTATCAGCAATTAGCCAAAACCATAATGCTATAAAAAAACAATCAAAAATACTAAATATTAACGCCAATAAAATGGTAGGAAATGTAACTAATGAAATAACAGGAATTGCAATTAAATTTGTTAAAATCGAAACCCCACTAACACCTTGAAAAACAAAAAACTGAATTGGAAGCAGCAATAAGGTTAACCCACATTGCAAATACAATATCCTAATTATATACCAACGTTTTTTAAACCTTACTGCTTTGGAAAGCGGCACCCAATCATGCAAAAAAATTAAAGTTATTACTGCATAGCAAGATAACCAAAAACTTTCAGATAAAATCATCAATGGATCAAATAATAATAACAACGCAATGATCCGATTAACTTTTTGCCATGAACTTATTTTATATTTTTTATAACGAAAATAGATCCAAATTGACAAAGCAACCATAGCTCGCAAAGTTGGCGGATTAAAACCTGTTAACCATGCATAAAAAAATGCACATAACCACCCTATTATAATTGGTACAAAAAAATAGATAAAACGCTTTGGAATAAAAAACAGTATGGCTTTAGCCAAAAAACAACTAAGCCCATAAACAATCAAAATATGCATACCAGATATAGCCATTAAATGAGCAATACCTGTTTGCATCATTACCATACGATGCACGTCATCTAATTGAGAACGATCACCAAAAGCAAGGGCTAGCAAAATACCTTTATAACTAAATAAATCGATATAAGGTAGAGCCAAATCAGTAATATCTTGTCTTAAGTCAGATTTATTATTTAATAACTTAGCATCAACCAATTTAGCCGATAATAAGCTACGGTTTGCTATCGAAAAGCGTTGGCTATCAAATCCTCCATTATTTAAATACCCATGTACAACTTTTGTTTTTAGTGTCAATTGCCAAATTTCCCCAGATTTAGGGTGCTCTAGCCTATCCCAGTAAACCGAAATCGGAATATCATTTGCAAGCGTAACATCTGAAATAGAAAAAATAGAAAATGGCAAGTAATAAGGTTCGATGAACGTTGCTCTCTGATGAGTATTGATATTAACTACTTTGGCGTGAACAACTAGCGTTTTATCAATATAGGGGGAAATGTTTGTTAAATATTGCTTAGAATAAGCAGTTGACCACAAAAAACCTAAACTAAATACAACAAAAACAGATAAATACCAACGAAAATTAACAGGAACGATTAACACAACTAAAAACAAGATAAAGGCAAGTAAATACCAATTTAAATCAGACAACAAGTGTGGCAAAAATAGTAATGGCAGACAACCTAATGAAAACATGATAGCCATTAAATCCAAAGAACAAATTTTCTGCACTAATATTTACCATCTTTATATTGAACAATATAAGCCTATCACTTGATATTATAAAAAAATAATTGATGTTGAATTTTTCGATCTTTGTTCCATTTTAATCATTAATCTTGATGAAATTTAATGAAATTATTCGGAATATTGCATATTTTAAAAGAGGGAGTTAACGATTTAAATCAACATAACGTTGACTGGTTTTTCCTTAATGATAAATGGTAAAGGTTGTTTAAATAAGTAAGTACGACTAAATGATAGAAATTAAGCTAATTAAAATAAAAAAGCCTTTGATTCAACTCAAAGGCTTTTTTATAAGTGTAAAATTTAAAGATTATGCGTTTGCAGCATTATTTACTCTTTCACGTAATTCTTTACCTGGTTTGAAGTGAGGTATATATTTATGTTTCACTTCAACATTACCACCAGTTCTTGGATTCCTTGCTTTACGTGGAGCTCGATAGTTCAAACTAAAACTGCCGAAACCTCTAATTTCCACACGATCGTTACTTTCCATAGCTAAAGCGATCTGTTCAATGATATCTCTAACTGAATCATCAACTAGTTGAACAGGGAGGTGTGTTCGCCAGTTAACAATTCGTTCTACTAAATCTGATCTGTTCATGATCACTCCTAATTTATTTATGTGGCATGTAACTATTTCATTTTATCCCATAAAAGAAAAAGAGGGCAAGCCCTCTTTACTCTTTACATAAATATTTTTTACTCAGTTTTTGATGCAGCTTTGAATGCTTCTGCCATTGCATTAGTAAATGCTGTATCTTCTTGAGTTGCAGTGTTGTTTACGGCTGCAAGAGCTTCTTTCTCATCTGCTTCATCTTTCGCTCGTACTGATAACGAAATTGCACGAGTTTTACGATCGATGTTAACAATTTTAGCTTCAACTTCATCGCCTACTTTTAATACAGTTGTTGCATCTTCAACACGCTCACGAGCGATATCTTGTGCTTTTAAATAACCTTCAATACCTTCAGCGATTTCGATAGTTGCACCTTTAGCGTCAACTGCACTTACAGTACCTTTAACTATTGTGCCTTTTTTATAGTTAGAAGCAAAGCTACTGAATGGATCATCTTCTAATTGTTTAATACCTAGAGATATACGTTCACGTTCTGCATCAACTTGTAAAACAACAGCTTTGATATCATCACCTTTCTTATAAGCTTTAACAGCTTCTTCGCCAGGCATATTCCAAGAAATGTCTGAAAGATGAACTAAGCCGTCGATACCGCCCTCTAAACCGATAAAGATACCAAAATCAGTGATTGATTTGATCTTACCGCTAACTTTATCACCTTTATTGTGAGTTTCAGCAAATTGTAACCATGGGTTTGGTTTACATTGTTTAAGGCCAAGAGAAATACGACGACGTTCTTCATCAATTTCAAGCACAACAACTTCAACAACATCACCTAAGCTAACAACTTTAGATGGATGAATATTTTTGTTTGTCCAATCCATTTCAGAAACGTGAACCAAACCTTCAACACCAGTTTCAATTTCAACAAAACAACCGTAGTCAGTTAAGTTAGTTACTTTACCAGTTACTTTAGTACCTTCTGGATAACGTTTAGCAATTGAAACCCATGGATCTTCACCTAATTGTTTTAAGCCAAGTGATACACGTGAACGATCTTTGTCAAATTTAAGTACTTTAACAAGTAATTCTTGACCAACTTCAACCACTTCACTTGGGTGTTTAACACGTTTCCAAGCCATGTCAGTAATGTGAAGTAACCCATCAACCCCACCAAGATCAACGAATGCACCGTAATCGGTAAGATTTTTGATGATACCTTTAACTTCAGAACCTTCTTGTAGATTTTCAAGAAGTTGTTCTCTTTCTGCACTATTTTCAGATTCAATAACTGCACGACGTGAAACAACAACGTTGTTGCGTTTTTGATCTAATTTAATAACTTTTAATTCGATTTCTCTATTTTCAATATGAGAAGTATCGCGTAATGGACGAACGTCAACAAGTGAACCAGGAAGGAACGCACGAACGCCATTAAGATCAACCGTAAAGCCACCTTTAACTTTACCATTGATAACACCTAAAACTGTTGCAGCATCTTCAACTGCTTTTTCTAGTGTAAGCCATGCTTCATGACGCTTAGCTTTTTCACGAGATAAGATAGTTTCACCAAAACCATCTTCGATTGAGTCAAGCACAACGTCAACAACGTCGCCGACTTGAACTTCTAATTCGCCTTGGGCATTTTTAAACTGCTCTACTGGAATCGCTGATTCAGATTTTAAACCAGCGTCAACTAAAACAACATCTTTGTCGATTGCAACGACAGTACCACGGATCATATTACCAGAACGAGTGTCTAGTTGATTGATAGACTCTTCAAAGAGTTGAGCAAAAGATTCAGTCATATTTATATACTTAAGTTAATTTTAACGTCCACATTACATCCTGTCTTGTGGGGTTGTTTATAATACTCCATACATCCTTATAATGGAGCTAGGTTCACGCTATAATTTAAGTTACAACGCAAGTTTTTCGTTTATATACTTAATAGATTGATTAAAAACATCTTGAATAGGCAGTGATGTAGTATCAATTATTAGAGCATCAATTGCAGGTTTAAGTGGCGCAACGGCGCGATGACGGTCTCTTTCATCACGCGCAGTTATTTCCTGCAAAATTTCGGCGAATTTAACATTATTTTGCTTATCTTGCAACTGTTTCATTCGCCTTTCTGCACGAGATTGGGCACTAGCATCAAGAAATATCTTAACAGAGGCATCACTAAATACTACACTGCCCATATCACGACCATCTGCAACCAATCCAGGTGCTTGCTTAAAGTCACGTTGACGTTGTAATAAAGCTGCTCTAACCGAATTAATTGCTGCCACTTTTGATGCAGCTCCCCCCGTCTGTTCTGTGCGGATTTCTTTAGTCACATCAATTTGATTTAATAACACTTTAACATCATAGCCTTGGGTATCAAACGTTAGTGGCAAATTAAGAGCTAGTTGTGCAAGTTTATTGGAATCATCTAGCGCGATACCCTGCTTAAGCGCGCTAAGCGCTAGCACACGATAGATAGCACCAGAATCTAAAAGATGCCATTTAAAATGATTGGCTAATGCTTGACATAACGTGCCTTTACCAACACCGCTTGGCCCATCGACAGCAATAACGGGAACAGATTTATTCATTTCATTCTTCGCTTAATCGTTTAAATTGTTCGAAATAATCAGGAAAAGTCTTCATTGTGCATTTAGGATCTAATATCGTCACAGAAGTATCAGAAAGCGCCACTAGCGAAAAACACATAGCAATACGGTGATCATTATAGGTTTCGATTTCAGCATGGTTTAATTTAACTGGGGGAATAATAGTAATATAATCGTCACCTTCATCAACAGTTGCGCCAACCTTTCTTAATTCTGTTGCCATCGCATATAAGCGATCAGTTTCTTTAACTCGCCAATTATAAATATTACGAATTGTAGTTGGACCTTTAGCAAACAGCGCTGTTGTGGCGATAGTCATTGCTGCATCTGGGATATGATTCATATCCATATCAACACCGTGCAATTCACCACGAGAGCATTGAATATAATCATCAGCCCAAATAACTTTAGCACCCATTTTTTCAAGTACATGAGCAAATTGGGTATCGCCTTGTAAGCTATTTTTTCCAATGCCAGTTACTTTAACTGTACCACCTTTAATTGCAGCCGCTGCTAAAAAATAAGAAGCAGAAGAAGCATCGCCTTCAACTAAATAATCGCCTGGCGATTGATAACACTGATTAGCTTTAACAGTAAATTTTTGATAATTGTGATTGGTAACTAAAACACCAAACATAGCCATCATTTTGACTGTAATATCAATATAAGGTTTAGAAACAAGATCACCAATAATAGTAATTTCTGTGTCTTGTTTTGCTAATGGCGCAGCCATTAATAGTGCAGTTAAAAATTGGCTAGAGACCGAACCATCAACTTTGATATCACCACCTGTAAAACCGCCTTGAATATGTAGTGGTGGATAGCCTTCATTTTCAAGATAATCAATTCTAGCTCCACCTTGTCGCAAAGCATCGACCAAATGACCAATTGGGCGTTCTTTCATGCGTGGTTCGCCCGTTAACACAATATTATTATTTCCAAGACATAACGTAGCAGTTAAAGGACGCATTGCTGTGCCAGCATTACCTAAAAAAAGCTCTAATGCATGGTCGGATTGCAAAATACCGCCCACACCTTGAACATCACAAATTGTACGATCGTGTGATAGCTGATAGTTCACACCTAACGCCGAAAGAGCATCAAGCATATAACGCACATCATCACTATCAAGTAAATTTGTTAGGCGTGTATTGCCTTTACTCAATGCTGATAGTAATAACGCACGATTAGAAACACTTTTTGAACCAGGCAAATTGATAGTACCATTAAATTTTTTTATCGGTTGTAATGTTAAGGATAACATAATGACTCTCTTTAATATTCTTTAAAATTTCTCTAACGTCGCTTTCAATAAATCAATTGCTTGCTTATCTTTAGCACTATTTTGCCATAACTTATCAAATAAATGACGATACCGTTTAATTGCATTATAAGATGACGTAATCGACGCAATACCGGTAGTAACATTAGGTAACTCACCTAATCGAAATGGGCTCATTGCTAATGAAATAGGATTCCCATCTTGATAAAAAATCTGAAAAGCAATTGACGGAATAGCTTCTTGTGTAATAGCAATCGTTGGCGCAAGGGATTGCTGTTCAATTAACTGAATTAAGTGAAAAACTTCTTTGCGTGCTAGTAGCATTCTTTCCGACTTTTTACCTGGCGAAATAGTCAAATTACCTACCAAACCAATATGTAAAAAACGTTCTACATTACGTAAACTGATTAAATTAATAACTTTTGGGACTGATTGACGGAACTGAGTTTTACGATCTTTTAAAATGGATAAGATAGTGGCATATTTTTGAGGATCAGTGGGTTTACTCGATTCATTTAACATCATCGCTAAATGAGACAAATAATCAGAAGAAGTTAATAAAAAGGAAAAAGGATCGAAATGAGAATAGATATGAGTTGATTGCTCTTCTAATTGACGCATACGTTCAAAAAAACCTTCACCACTCGAATAGTATTCAGTATCAATGCCGAGTAAACTAGCAAAAGACGTATCGAGTAAGGAAGCCAACCGCTCTAGAGTTTCAATTTTAACGATCTCACCTTTTTCTAACCGATATACTGCTGCTCTTGAAATTTTAAGACTTTCTGCGACATCTTCAGCCTTCAAAGAGGCAGCAATCCGATACGCACGCAGACGCTGACCTATAGCACAATAATCAATCGATCCAGTAATCATAATACACTCAAACTATTAGGGTTTTGGCAGTGTATCACAAGGTGATAGCAATGCCAATTTTTGGCAAAATGTTTTAGGTGTAGCCTATATTTTTATCAAAAATTTAAATAACAACTATTTTAATAAAACATCTTGCAATGCCGATACATTTTCAAATTCAGTAAACTCAGAAATTGCCTCTGGCTGTTTAGCATTATCTTCACGCTTACCAAGAACTTGCGATGCAAATACAAAACCTTTTTTATCCATCACTGAACGTTGATAAAAATCAATCAAATCTTGCTTAGTGATTTTCTGCAATTGCTCGATTTTTTTGTCCTTTGAATCAAACGCAAAACGTGAATTACGATAATCTGGCATATAACGACTAAACTCCTCATCCAATGTTTGCGGAGGCATTTTCAATTCATCAAGTGCCGCTTTTTTATATTGCTCAATATCTTTTTTCGATAATGCTTTAAGCTTATTTAATATAACGGGATAAAATTCTTGATAACGCTTCAATAAATAAGCTGGATCGTACTGGTTACTTTGAATGATAAAACTCATTCCTGCTGAATCTCCCACTGAAACAGGACTCGCAAATACCGCATAGCCAAGTTGCTCATTGGTGCGTAACTGATCATAAAACCAAGGTGAAATAATTTTAGAAAGAGTATAACTTATCATGCTACTACTAATTCGATCATAACCCATTGGGGTATAGCTCATCATCAAAGCATTATCAGTGCTTTTGGCATGTTGAGTTATTTTGGCCTCTAGCGAGTTTTTAATCTGAATATTATTAGCAGAAGTAAATTCAACATCACGCACTAGTGTTTTCTGGATGGCATGATAAAGATCTAAAGAGTCCTCGTTAGACAAATTACCCAAGCTAAGCATATAAGGGACTGAGCGGGTTAATAAGTTATCGCGGTAAGCTAACATGTCATTAATGGTCATGGTTGCTGTAATTTGTCGTTTTTCATCGCGCTCAAAATAATGCGGTAATACCGACAATGCATTAATAGGATTAACAGCTAACCGATAACTTTTAGCATGCTCGGCTTTATCCAATTCTTGCAAATACCAAGATTTAGCTAATGCTAAACTTTGCTCATCAATAGTAGCCTTGCGATAGTTATCAAGTATGGACGTAACCATTTTTGGTAAATGCTGACTAAAACCGCTGGCTGAAATCATTAAGCCATTATCATTACCAGTTGATAACGAAATACCTGCAACCCCAGCCTGAAATCGTAATTGTTCTAAATTACGACTAACAATATAATCAAGTAGATTAAAAGCAACCACAGCTTTTACGTCGCTAATAGCCTGATTATTACGTAACGAAACAACAATAGCAGCTTTAGGTTCATTATTAAAATACTGGCTAGCAAAATGAATATGATTACCGCGCTTACTAAATTTTTCAGATTGCGCTTGACTACGATTTTGTTTTAAAATCGTAAAATTATCAGGTATATAAGGATTGAGCTCAGGCAAACTAAATGTAAAATTTTTGCCTAGTGCTAACCAACTTGCTTTTTGCTCGCTAGTGATATTATCAATTTTATAAGGCGCATCGACAAAATAAGCAGTTTTATTGGTAGTTTGGTTTGGCGAAATCACCCAAATTCTAGCATTATTTGCTGTCAAACTTTTTAAACGTGCCGTAATAGCTGATTTATCAAAATGAGTAGCAACATAATCTGAATTTAACACATTTTGAACTGGATACAACAACATCTGATCTGATAGCCATTCTACATATGACATATCACGCTCAACATCTTGATATTTAAACTCTAACGCTAATACCTTTTGAATCTCTTGATAATAAGCATCAGAAATGCCCTCTTTTTGAATCAACTGTAAATAATTAAAAATAGCACCAATAACTTTATCTTTTTGAGCAAGTCCATCGTCGGTTAAACTCACATTGATACTCAATATACCACTATTACCATAACGGATAGGATTGATAGACGAACTAATTCCTTCAATCAAACCTTGTTTTTGCAACTGATCAGACAACGTATTATGACTACTGTTACAGATTAAATAAGTGATATACTCATCGGTTTTATCCGCAAATTTAGCCAAGTTATTTTCAATCGGAAACTGTAAAAACAATAGCTTTTTGGGTTGTGCTGGTACCATTGAAATTTGTTTATTTAACACATTTGGTGTTATAGCGGGTGTATCAACTATTGGGGCATTAATATTTTTATTAGGGATTTTACCAAAACTATTTTCAGCTAATTTTGTCAATTTATTGATCGACTGATTGCTATACATCACTCCAACCATAATATTGGCTGAATAATAATCTTTATGAAAATTCACTAAAGCATCTTGTAATTTACTATTTTCTTTATCACTTAACGTTTCTAAATTACCGCCTGAAAATTGAGAAGCTGGATGATTTTGATTAATTGTTTCAGAATCAACCTGTCCTATCCTAAAACCATCATTTGATCTGGCCATTGTCAATTCAGCATTAACAGCATTACGTTCTTTATCGGCAAATTTAGGATCTAAATTTGGCTCAGCAATGGCATCAGCTAAATAATCCACCGCTTTATTAAAAGCGCTATTTTCAACTTCAAAATAAAAAGCCGTTCTATGTGCCGCAGTGCTAGCATTATAACTTCCTGAATGACGACTTAAAAACTGAGAAAAGCTTGCTGGTTCTGGGTAATTTTTCGATCCCATTAACACCATATGTTCAGCATAATGAGCCAACCCTTGCTGATCTTTGGGATCTTGCAACGAGCCGACAGGCAATGCTAATGATGCCAGTGATTTTACAGCATTAGGATCAGACACAAGTAATACACGCATTTTATTTGATAGCTCAACCACTTCATATTGGCGCTTATCGCGCTCACTTTGCTGAACTTTTTCTAACAAAACTGGGCTCACAAGCTTATTTTCAATAGCAAACAATACTGGTGAAGTAGTCATAGTTAATAATCCAATAAAACTACCAATTATTAAATTGACTATTTTTTTATTTTTCAAATCCATAATATTCACTCGCTTGACTTTATCATCAAAAAAATGCTGTTAAAAAGAAAGAAGCGGATGTATCAAAATGCTTAAACATAATGATAGATTCCGCTATTTTGTGACGAATACAATTAATGTTCTCGAGTTTTTCTAAACTCAATATCAGGATATCTTTCTTGGGTTAAATTTAAATTAACCATACTTGGTGCTACATAAGATAGATTATCCCCGCCATCTAAGGCCAAATTCTGTTCACATTTTCGTTTAAAATCTTCGAATTTTTTCACATCGCTACATTCAACCCAGCGTGCAGTGGTAACATTGACAGGCTCATAAATTGCCTCAACATTATATTCAGATTTTAAACGAGCAACCACCACATCAAATTGTAGCACCCCTACAGCGCCCACAATTAAGTCATTATTGGTTAATGGACGAAACACCTGTACAGCACCCTCTTCGGACAATTGAACTAATCCCTTCAATAACTGCTTTTGTTTAAGTGGATCTTTAAGACGAATTCGACGAAACAGTTCTGGTGCAAAGTTAGGAATGCCTGTAAATTTTAGATCTTCACCTTGTGTAAAAGTATCACCTATTTGAATCGTGCCATGATTATGTAAACCAATGATATCACCAGCATAGGCTTCTTCAACATGTTCACGATCACCTGCCATAAATGTTAAGGCGTCAGAAATATTGATATCTTTAGCAATACGTACATGTCGTAACTTCATGCCCTTTTCATATTTACCCGATACAATACGCATAAATGCAACGCGGTCACGATGTTTAGGATCCATATTGGCTTGAATTTTAAAAACAAAGCCACTAAACTTTTCTTCTGATGATTCGACTTCACGCTTATCTGTTTGACGAGGTTTAGGAGTTGGTGCCCAAGCTGTTAAACCATCAAGCATATGATCCACGCCAAAATTACCCAATGCCGTACCAAAAAAAACTGGTGTTAAATCGCCTGACAAGAAAGCATCTAAATCAAATTCGTTTGATGCTCCTTGCACTAATTCAAGTTCTTCACGCAGTTGCTGTGCTAAATCATCACCAACCGCTAAATCCAAATCAGGGTTAGTTAACCCTTTAATAATTCGGACCTCTTGTATTGTATGACCTTGCCCTGATTGATAAAGGTAAGTTTCGTCTTTAGCTAAATGGTAAACACCTTTAAATAACTTACCACAACCAATCGGCCAAGTAATAGGAGCGCACATAATATTTAACTCGTTTTCAACCTCATCAAGCAGTTCCATAGGATCGCGAATATCACGGTCTAACTTATTCATAAAGGTTAAAATTGGTGTATTGCGTAATCGCGTAACTTCCATTAATTTGCGTGTACGATCTTCAACACCTTTTGCGGCATCAATTACCATCAAACAACTATCAACCGCTGTTAACGTACGATAAGTATCTTCAGAAAAGTCCTCATGCCCTGGGGTATCTAATAAATTAACTAAGCAGTCATTATAAGGAAATTGCATAACAGATGTAGTAATTGAAATACCACGTTGTTTTTCCATTTCCATCCAGTCTGATTTCGCATGTTGGGCATTAGCGCCACGACCTTTGACTGTACCTGCAGTTTGAATCGCATGACCAAATAACAATACCTTTTCGGTAATGGTTGTTTTACCGGCATCGGGGTGAGAAATAATTGCAAAAGTACGACGTGCATTAACTTCGTCTAAATAAGCTTGTTCTGTCATAAAACTGTTTTAACCCACACAAAAATAATCACATATTTTAGCAGGTATCTGTCTATTTTGCCATTGATGTTATACGTAATGTTATTTGCCTTATTTATTTATCTATGCATAATATTTACCGTAATTAGTAATGCACTATTTACTGCTTCTTGTTAAAAAGTTTCAGATAACTATGTGTTTAAGTATAAAACTGGAATTTGCTATGAACATTCGTGATTTAAAATTGTACTTACATTTATGCGAAACTTGTCATTTTGGTATAACTGCAAATGCTATGCATGTTAGTCCATCAACCTTATCAAGGCAGATCCAACGACTTGAAGAACATTTTGGTCATCCACTATTTATTCGCGACAATAGGCAAGTACAAATCACCTCGGAGGGCGAAAAAGTTAAACGTTTTGCTCAACAAGTAATAAATATGCACCAACAACTAAAACATGATTTAGATCAATCTAACCAACAGATTGTCGGTGAACTTACCCTATTTTGTTCAGTCACCGCTGCATATAGCCATCTACCTGAAATACTTGATCGCTTTAGGATCCACTATCCACTGGTTGAAATCAAACTATCAACGGGTGATGCTGCTGACGCTGTAAAAAAAATACAAGCAAATGAAGCCGATTTAGCTATAGCTGGCAAACCAAAACAGCTCCCTACGGGTATTGAGTTTTTAAAATTTGGCGAAATTGAAATGGTATTGCTAATACCTAAACTTAATAGCACATTTAGCGACAAATTACATCAAAAACAGCCTGACTGGCACAATATTCCCTTTATATTGCCTAAACATGGCCCTAGCCGCCACCGTATTGATTTATGGTTTAAACAAAGAAAAATTTCCAATCCCAAAATTTATGCTACGGTCGCAGGACACGAAGCCATTGTATCGATGGTTGCTTTAGGTTGTGGGGTAGCCTTATTACCTAAAGTTGTAATGGACAATAGCCCTGAGCGAATAAGAGATCGCATAACCGAATGGTCAACAAACTTAATGGAACCGTTTGATGTTGGTATTTGTGTACAAAAAAGAAGATTATCAGAGAAAATCATTGCTGCCTTTTGGGCAATTTGCAATCTAAATTTACCTAATAACGCATAACAAAAATATAGTGTATAATCACACCTCAAAAAATTAAAACTATATAATGTGTTAACTAGAATATACCTAATTTTTTATTAAGATTTTATGTAGCAGAATAACATTGCATGGTATTGAAAATGAAAAAGATAAAATTAAGAACGTTAGCCTCATTGATATTTTTTGCCGCTGTTACTATGCCAATAACGGCACAGCCCAATACCACAAAAACAACCACCTCTAACATAAACACAGGTACTGGCAAAAGCAATACAAAGGCCGACAGCAAAACAGCAACGTCAACCACGGCTACAACAACCAATACTGAAACTAACAGCAGTACGCCATCCCTAATTGATAACACAATTAAAAAACCAAAGTGGCTAGTTCGCAATACATTGGCTTATTATGATGGCGATAGTGATGACCTTGTTACAGCAGGGCTTGGGTTTACCCCATTATCAACCACCATTATCACACCAGAAGTTGAAATTCCAGCTAAACCAAACTTTCAAGAACGCCGACAAGCCAAACTAAATCGCTATATTGATACAAAAATTGGCGAAGGAACACTATTTGGTTTTAGAAAGCAAGAACTAACCCCTTTGTTTGACGGTAAAATTGCAGGTACCGAAATATCAGCTGTACAAAGACAAGACGGTGTTGGCATGTTGCTACAAATTCCACTTGATTTTAACAAAAATAAACCTTGCATTGTTGCGGTTCCCGCTAGTGATTCGGATGGAGTATTTAATACCAAAGATATACAAATTCGTGGATTGTGGGGACTCCGTCACAACTGTGCAGTAGTATATAACGACAAAGGGCTAGGTAACGGCATTTATGATATTGAACGCAAACTTGGGTTCACCGTATGGGGAGAAGTGCAAAATGGTAACATCTTATTTTCTCCTTCGATTAATAATAAAGAAAAATATATTAAAAAATATCCCCACCGCTATGCTATAAAACAACTACACTCGCAACTCAATGCCGAAGCCCGCTGGGGGGAACACGTATTAAAATCCCTAGAATTTGCCTTTTATGAACTTAATATTATGTTTTCACCGAATGATCAAGCTATATTTAACAAAGACAACACTCTGGTTTTAGTCTATGGCGCTAGCGATGGTGGTGGAGCAGCATTAAAAGCTGGCGAATTAGATGATCAAAATATGATTGACGGTATTGTTGCAGTTAATCCACAAATTCAACCAAATCTTGACAAAGCTTCGGTTAAACTCAAAATCGGCAACAACAACTCGCAAAAGTTAGAAACCAAATCCATTGCTAATTACAGTGCTTATGGTGCGTTATATATACCATGCGCCATACCAGCCATAACAGCTTATAAAGACGATTCTTATGTACCTTATGCGGATTATTTTCTTTATTCACAAGAGCGCTGTAACGCCCTTAAAAAAGCAAAGTTACTCACTACAGGTACACCAAAAGAAGCGTTAGAAAAACTACATAAAAATGGTTGGACACCAGAAATGGACATCCAACTACCCTATTTTTACTACACACAATCCATTGGTCTACCTTATCAATATATTAGTGCCTATGGCAAATATAGTGTCACCGAAAATATGTGCAATTTTTCGGTAGCAAGCACCCAGCAAAACCCAATTAACAACACAGGAAAAGTTGCACCATTAAAAGAAATTTCGTTTGAACAAATATGGGGAATGGCTAACGGTCATTTACCGCTTTGGAATGGCCGTAATGCAACGGTTTTGGATCTAGTTGAAAACGAAGATCTCAACACCCCAAGACGTGAATTTTATTCTAGCTCGCAAACGAAAAATACAATCGATTACGGCACCAAAGGATCGATCTGTGTTTATAAAAAATCACAAGAACCACGAGTTAACGAAGGCATAAAACAAGTTATGGCATCGGGTAACTTACATGGTATAAAAACCTTTATTGTCCATGGTCGGAACAATGTTAAACAATTACCAAACTATACATCGCGCGCTTATGTCGCATTAAACAGCTTGGTTGAAGGTAAACAATCCCAACTGCGATACATTGAAGTAGAAAATGCCAGCTACTTAGATGGCAGAGCCCCATTTGACAACACATTACTACCAATTGATTATTATGGCGAAGATGCCATCGAGTGGTTATGGGCTAACTTAACCAACAACGCTACGCTACCAGTAAGCCAAGTTGTACGTACTAAAACTCGTGGAGGCAAAAGTGGTTATGCGCCACAAATAACCAACAACAACCTAAAACCGATAGCCCAAACGCCAAATAGCAACAGCATTATCCAAAAAACGGATGGCAAACTGATATTGCCAAATTAACAGTAAATATCTAAAACACTACTGGTTTAAGCACAGCGGCTTGAACTGGTAGCACCAAAATCCAGTTTAGCTGGTGCTATCTTTTACTATTAAACAGATTTTGGGATATAACAAAAAAAATAACGACTCTAATTGAGCATAATGCTGCTTAACATCAACAATTGTTTCTTTTAACAAATATAATTTTGGTCGTCTATTTGCCATGTCACTAAGGACATTACCAACAAAGTCAATAGAAGCATAATTTTCGAGCCACTCCCCTTGCCACATTGAATTCATAAAATGCTGATAATCTGCCGGATAAACGTCAATATAAGGTTGGATATGAGCTTTTGTTACTTGATTAAATTGAGACACACTCGATAACAAACCATAATTAGCCCAATGCTTTGACAAAAAATGATCCCACACAATATCTAATGTAATGGGTGCAACTCGCTGATGCGATTTTCTAAACAGCAGCTTAGCTTTCTTAACTTCAAGCAGGCTATCGGTCAATCTATCAATTTTACGGTGTAGCATAATGCCATCGGCAATATTAGAGTTATAAATTAAATAAGGATCACCTTTAACAAAATCAGCTACTGTATTACCAATCAACGAACTACGTGCTATCGTAGCCAAATGTAAATGAGCAAGAATATTCATAAAAGTAACCGTTAATTATTCACGATGTTTAAATTCGCCTTCGGCGAAACCTTCTCGCCAATAACTAGTAATATGAAAAGCATCAGGCGACAAATGTATATATTTATCTTTAATAGCATGACGGACAGATTGTGCCAACGAACGCTCCATTCCTCCCCAAAACAACAACTTATTTTGCTCTGATAAATCAGCATTAATTACCGCATCAACTAATTGAAAGGGATTATCCCTATTTTGTATAAACCAATTCACCTTAATATTTTTATTATCTGGCAACGGCACTATATCACTTTTATAATTAACCTGTATAAAGGCAAAAGCCTTCTGATTTTGGGGTAGATGTTCAAGCGTATAACATATGGCGGGCACAGCCGAAATATCCCCCATTAACACCAAACAATTATCAGTAAATCGCAACTTGCTAGCTGCCGCAATCAAACCGATTTGGTCACCAACCTTAGTTTTTTGCGACCACACTGAAGCCAAACCTGTATCATGAATAGCAAAATCAACAAAAAATTGATTAGAGGCACGCTCAAATTCGCGCACACTATAACTACGAACTAGCTGACGTTGCTTATCATCAACAGCGATTTTATTATTATCATCAAGTTTAAGGAAAGTAATTACATTGGTAGAAGGATCAGGAAAAAGCAATTTTAAATACGGACAAACCCATAATGGATCAATATTTACTGGTTTATCGCTACTAAACTGTATGCGAATAAAACTGGGAGATATTTTTTCAATATTCAATACCGTTAATAACGCATTGACGATGACTTTCTTATTGAATTTGATTTTTTCTATTTTTTCATCCATCAACTGATCCCTAAATTTATTGCTAGATGGCATCATCATACAACAAAATATATTAGAATAATGCTATTTTTATAATTGAAAAAATAGATAAACTTGTTTAACCCAAAAGCGATGAAACAAGTTTAGAAAAAATCAAATTAAAAAATAAATTTAAAACGATAACGTACCAAAAGCATTACACCAGTCTTGATCAAACTTAGTAATTGCCGCATCAACAGCTGGATCAGAAATAAATAGCTCAGCCACATCTACTGGCAACGTAATAGACTTACAACCAGCAATCATACAGTCTAACGCTTGCCTTGGCGTTCTAAAGCTTGCGGCTAACACCATCGATTGTGGACAGTGCAAATTTAACAATTTTTGTAATTCCAGTACTGTATCTTTACTGTTTCCGCCTTGAGCATCAATGCGATTAACATAAGGTGCAATATATTTAGCCCCTGCTAATGCAGCTAAAAATCCCTGCCCTGCACCATAGACAGCCGTTCCCAAAGTTGGAATTCCTTGCTGGGTTAATTCTTTAATTGCAATCAATCCTTGAGCATTAACAGGAATTTTAGTCACAATCGATGGTACTGCTTTTCTAAGCTGATAAGCTTCTTTTATCATTTCATCAGCATTACTTGAAAGTACCTGAGCAAATAGTAATTTATCTGAACCCAATACTCCCTGTAATTCATCTAATAACGAAAAAATTGGCTTGCCCGATTTTGCTACAATGCTTGGATTAGTGGTAACCCCACTAATAGGTAACACCTTAGCTAAACGTTTAATGGCGACAAGATCGGCGGTATCTAAATATAATTCCATGGTTAACTCCTAGCTAAAACCAACAAATATCTATTAACGTATACAGATAACGCTCTTTGTATTACAAATTTTGCGTTACAGCTATAGTAAAAAAAATGATCCAATCGCCTAGAAGACAATTTTGTCATTTACTGGATTTTTGTACGATAAATAAGAAATTGAGACTTAGATCACACAACGAAAAATTAACATTAACTTATTAAATAAAAGAAAAATTTATACTTATTTTCATCTTTTCCATATGCGTATATAATCTAAACGATAGTACACACTTGATTTATCATTAACTTAATTTATGACAAAAATCATTAACGAAAAACTAGCTAAACTAGTCAATAACCCAGAGTCAATCAATCATATCTATTTTGCCAATAGTAATACTTGTTCTCCTTTACTTGCCTACCAAGTCAACTTTCCTAGAATTGAAATTATATTAGAAGGAAAGCAACAGATGCTATGGGCAGATAGTAATGGCAAAGTTATTGAAAAAATATTATCAACTAATGATCTTTTATATATTTCCGCTCAAAGCTGGAACAAACCCATTTGGACAAGCCCTGTTACTTCATTAAACATATTGTTTGGTAAACAACAAATTGGTATAAGCCTATTGCATTGGGATGGCACACAACTAATTCCGCTTGGGCAAATTAACACACCAAGACGAGGCCCGCGGGTTGGTACATTCATTATTCAAGCTCTGACCGAACTTATCTGGCAAAACCAATCATGTAAACAAAATCAAACTGCTTACTATCTTATTCACAGTTTGCTTAGCAACACGCTCGATTTGTTAAATACCAATATCAAAACATCATCCAAAACTACTTGCCTATATGAAGCCATTCGCCAATATATTGATACTCACTTTCGTGAGGATATTACACGCGACTTTTTAGCTAATATGTTTTACACTTCACCCAATTACTTATCACATCTATTTCAAAGCGAGGGAAAAATAGGGTTAAATGAATATCTAAATCATATTCGCTTAGAATATGCCAAATCGCTATTAAAAGATTATGATCTAAATATAAAAGAAATTGCTCTAGCATCGGGGTTTAAAGATAGTAATTATTTTTGTCGTATTTTTAAAAAAAAGACAGAACGAACACCAACCGAATATCGTCGACAATATCATAGTAAGTTAATGTGCAAATAGTTTTTTCACAGTAAACTTTCAAACTCTTTTATTTTTTACATTGTGCCAAAATTACACATATTTATCGCTCTTGTTTAGCGCACTCAATTATCGGTACATTTTTATATAAAATCAATCAGGTAGAATATTGATTTTATTTTTTAATTTAATAATTTTAAATAAAATCAATCTGTTATATAGCTGTGGACGTCATACTGTTAAAAATAATAATGCCAGAATTTCTAACCGCCTATGCGGCGGTAAACCAATTAGCATAGAGCCGGCAACGGGTGCTAATTTTCTAAACCGCCTATGCGGCGGTAAACTTGTGTATAATTTTTGAGCAGATAAAATAAGTTTTCTAAACCGCCTATGCGGCGGTAAACTCGAAGTCTTCGGGCGTCATTCTTATGTAAATTTTTCTAAACCGCCTATGCGGCGGTAAACTAGAATCCAATATACTATAAACCTTGTTTCGCAAAAGACAAATAGGATTTCTGTTTTCAAAAACCCTTTTTTGTAGCGGTTTTATAATGCTTTGTTTTTATTTACTTTAATTTATTAATAAAAAAAAGGGTTGGCAGCGTTTTAGCTATTTCTATGATGGATTAATTTTATCGCTAAAAATTACTCAGGTAGCGTATTGATTTTATTTAATTAAGGTTTTGTATGTTAAATAAAACATACAAAACCTAAAAAATAACAAGATCAATCTAACTTAGGATGCTGATCGACTAAATTCTGACGTTGTTGTTGTAATGTTTCGATCTGCTGTTCTATATCTTCGACTCTTTGTTCTATTGAGTCAAAGTGATCCGATAATATTTCTTTTGCCTCTGACCTGTCTGATGCTGCGGGCGTTGCGCCGCGGAGTGGACGGTTTGCGGTTTCTTTCATTTTTATGCCTGTAAGTAAACCCACTAATGCCACAACCATTAAATAATAAGCTGGCATATATAAATTATGACTTTCTTCAACTAGCCAAGCCGCCACTGTTGGAGTAGCGCCAGCAACTAATACCGAGATATTAAATGATATAGCTAGAGCACTATAACGAATACTAGTCGGAAAGATAGCTGGTAAAATTGAGGCCATAACACCAGTAAAACAGTTAAGTAATACAGCTAAAATCAATAATCCTAAAAAGATAAGACCTATAATATCACTGTTGATCATAACAAATGACGGATAAGCAAGAATTAATAAACCAAAGCTTCCCCCAATAATGAACGGTCTGCGACCTATTTTATCGCTAATAAAACCAATCAATGGTTGAACAAATAACATACCTATCATGATAGCAATAATAATTAATACACCATGATCTGTATCGTAATTTAAATTATGAGATAAATAACTAGGCATATAGGTAAGCAACATATAATAAGTCACATTAGTAACAATCACTAACCCTACACAGACTAATAGGCTTTTCCAATATTTGATAAAAATCTGTTTGAAAGTCATTTTAGGTTGATTGGTAATATGATCGCGAACATTTTGATCCATCAAATCAGTATGCTGTTGAAATGCAGGTGTTTCATCTAGTGCATGACGTAAGTAAAACCCAATTAATCCAAGTGGTAAAGCGAATAAAAATGGAATTCGCCAACCCCACTCATGAAATGCAACTTTGCCAAGAATACTAGATAAAAGCACGACTAAACCCGCTCCAACTAAAAAACCGGCAATCGAACCAAAATCTAACCAACTCCCCATAAAACCACGTTTGCGATCTGGCGAATATTCGGCAACAAATATAGCCGCACCAGAATATTCTCCTCCTATTGAAAACCCTTGCGCAAATTTAGCTAGCAATAATAATATTGGCGCAGCAATACCAATTGAAGCATAAGAAGGAATTAAACCAATACAAAAAGTGCTTAACGACATAATAATGATAGTTATTGATAATACTTTTTGGCGTCCAAATTTATCACCAAGGATCCCAAACACTAAACCGCCTAACGGCCGAACTAAAAATGGTACGGAAAACGTGGCGAGTGCGGCAACCATTTGAACACTAGGGGATGCATCAGGGAAAAAGACTTGCCCTAAAACATAAGCTAAAAAGCCATATACACCAAAATCAAACCACTCCATCGCATTACCAAGTGCTGCTGCGGTAATAGCTTTTTTTAACTTGCTATCATCAATTATAGTAATATCGTTGATGTTTAATGGTTTATTTTTGGACTTTCTTGTTTTTTTCATAAAATACCGCCTGTTTACATACAAATAATAAAAAGGAATGATGCAACAAGGTAAACGGTTACCTTTTAATACACAAAGAACAATACTTTTTAGATTACACTTTGAAAAAGTGTTTATCAGTTAATTAAAATTGAAGCAAAATACAGCAAAGATAAAAAAAGAGGATAATAAAAAAGCAAAAACTAATGTTTTATTGTTTGTTTTAATTTCTACTAAATAACAACAAAACAATTCCTTTTTGTGAAAAATGGATGCTAATTATAGCAAAATAACCTCATTTTGTAAAATTTTCTTGATTTTTAAGTTAATACTAAAGCTATTTTAAAAACGGCTGTTTGCATTATTAACTATTTCCGTGAACAAAAATAGATCCCAATAACTATTAGTACTATCGACACAATATGAAAATACGCAACTGACGTATGTAAAAATAGAATACTGAAAATTCCTGCTGACAAAGGGATAATATGAGTATAGATTTGCCCACGTGTTGCGCCAATATCCATAATACCTTTATTCCAAAATAAATAAGATAACCAAGACGCAAAAATAGCAATATATAATAAACCAAGCAAAAAGCTTGTTGAGGTATAATGCGCTAGGTTGGAAAATGGGTAAAAATAAAAATACACTAATGCAACTGGAAGTAACATGACCGAACCTAACACGGCACTAACAGTCACAAAAGCATTGCCAGATATCGATTTATCTTTTAACCGTATAAATGCGCTATAACAAGCCCAGCTCATTGCTGATGCCATTGCCCACAAGTCCCCTTTATTAATATTACTCAACTCACTTAAATTGGTTAGATTGCCTTGTAAAATCAAATAAATTACACCAATTGTACTAAATAACACACCTAAAATATTATTTTTTGAAATCGTATCATTAAATAACAATTTATTCATAACCAACACCATACATGGTGTTGCAGAAAGGTAAATTGATGCATTAAGCGATGAGGTATATTGCAATCCAACATAAAGTGTTAATGGAAACAAAATCTGCCCAAAAATGGCTAACAAACAAATGGGACCAATCGATTTTCTAATTTTGGATAAGTCATTACGAACTTGATGTTGATATAAACACAATAATAACAGCGCAGTAATAACCCAACGACCTTCAGATATTACCATAGGATCGGCTTGAGTAACTAAAACACGCCCAACAACATAATTACCACCCCAAAAGCAAGCCGCCAAAGTAAGAAATAAATATGGCATAACAATACCCAAACATTAGTATGAAGATATAATGGTATGATTTCCATTATATACCTAAAAAAGCAAGAAATAACTAATTTTTCAAACAAATACTTTACCTATTTTTGTACGGTTAATTTGTCCAATTTATAACTACGCTAATAACTTAATCTAGAATACTTATTCGTTATCCATTAAAATAATTAAACTAAAACTGACAAGGTAATTCCTATGCGCTGGAGAGACCAACGAGAGAGCGATAATATTGAAGATCGTCGCTCACAATCAGGAAGTGAAATAGGAACAAAACTTCCAATTGGTGGTAAAGGTAAGGTTGTTTTATTTATTGTAGTGTTAATTGCTGGCTATTATGGTGTTGATTTAACTGGCTTGCTAGATTCAACACTAATTGATACAAACAGCACCGAACAAAATACTAATCAATATTCAATTGATGATGAAGATGCCGTCAAATTTACGTCTATCATTTTAGCGAGTACTGAAGATTATTGGCATCAAGAATTTCAACGTTTAGGTAAAACCTATACTCCCCCTAAGCTAGTACTTTATAACGGCTCTACAAGAACATCTTGTGGCACTGGTCAAACCTTTATGGGACCATTTTATTGTAGTATTGACAAAACTGTCTATCTAGATATGTCTTTCTATCAAGAGATGAAACAGCGACTTGGTGGTGGTGGCGACTTTGCTCAAGGTTATGTAATTGCGCATGAAGTTGGTCATCATGTACAAAATTTGCTGGGCACATTTAGCCACGTTGAGCAATTAAAACAAAGTCAGTCCGAAATCACAAATAACCAATTATCGGTTAAATTAGAACTCCAAGCCGATTGTTTTGCTGGTATGTGGGGCAATGCAATGCAACAACAAAATCGGCTGGATGAAGGTGATATTGAACAAGCTTTAAACACCGCAAAAGCCATTGGTGATGATCGCTTGCAACAACAAAGTGAAGGTTATGTTGTGCCTGATAGTTTTACCCATGGTACATCTAAGCAACGTTATACTTGGTTTAAACGTGGATTTGATAGCGGTGCAATTAACGAATGTAATACATTTGCTCAATAAGGAAATAATATGTTAAAAAAGTTAGTTAATCGCGTTTTACTCGTCAATGATGATGGCTTTGATGCACCAGGCATTAAACTATTGCAAGAAGTGGCAAAAAAGATAGCTCACGAGGTTTGGGTAGTTGCACCAGCCATAGATCAAAGTGGAGTATCTTGTTCAGTGAGCTTAAAAACGCCATTTAGAGTTGTTCAACGTGGAAAACAAGAATTTGCCGTTTATGGCACGCCTGCCGATTGCTCACTATTTGCAATTAAATATTTGATGGCTAACAACCTACCCGATCTAGTACTATCTGGAATTAATAATGGTTCAAATGTAGGATTTGAAACAGTGTTATCTGGCACGGTTGGTGCGGCAATGATGGCTATGGCTTTGGGCATTCCTGCAATTGCATTGAGTCAATTAACCAGTGAAGATAACCAGCCAACTGACTGGAGTTGTGCTAAACATCACGCTCAAACAGTTATTGCTAAATTACTTTCGTTACCATCTGCGCAAAATATTTGTTTTAACGTTAATTTTCCTGCATGTACAGCACAACAAATTAAAGGTTTGAAAATAACAAAACAAGGCGATAGCGATGTAAGTCGTTTTATGGTGATACCAACACAAGATCCCGAAGGTAATGATTACTTTTGGTTTAGAGCAAAACGCAATTTACAAATACTTGATGACAATAAAGAACTTGATGCCGCTAATGCCAACTTTATTGCTATTACGCCATTGGGTTATGAAAGGACCGATTATGCCTTTTATGAAAAACTATTAAACACATCTAATCTTTAATTGTTTCAGTAATTTGTCTTTCTAACTATTAAGAAGACAAATTACACTTAATTATCTATTTACTATTGATTTTGTTATTAATTATCTAACTATTCATCTACTTTCAGCCCACGTTAGTTTTTACATCTTTCACCAACGTACAAAATAACAATGATATCGCAACCATAACTAACGCAATCCAATAGATAACCTCATGTCCATAGGCTTCTGATACAAATCCTTGCAACATTCCAGCTATAATTATGCTGAAAATAATACCATTATTAAATAAAGTAGAAGCCACGCCCATTCGGGTAGGCAATAAATCCTGAAAATAGATAATACCAATGTTAGCTACAATACCAATAAATAGAGCATTAAAGAGTTGTAATGCTAATAAGGCGTATTCACCAGTACAAAAAATCATACCAAGATAAAAAATCAAACCGCAAACGATCGCAATAAAAAACAGATTTCGTTTACCTAAATGTGGCACTAAATATCCAGCGATGAGCATAACTGGAATTTCGATACCAGCAGCAAGTCCCATCAATACACCTGGCAATGAATCTGAAAGATGTAATACAACATCAACATAAATTGGCATATCAATAATATACATCATATTTGCTGTCCACATAAATACCGTAGATAGCAATAAACAAAGCACATTTCTATTCTTCCAAAGTGGTTGATTTGCCGCTTGTAACTCTGCTTCGTTATTTAGTTGTGAGGTGGGATTTTTTTCAACCGAAGGTAAAAAAATAGCAACAAACAGCATCGCGACCATAAACATGCACATGCCCGTTAAATACATTGCCGTAAAACCAAAATTAATAGCTAAGCCAAAAGAAATTGGTGGGCCAAATACCCAAGCAAGCGAAAGTTGAGCTCGAATAAGTGAATTAAATGCCACAACATTACGCCCAGTTTTAACGGCATATTCGCGTGCTAAAGCAAAAATTTGTGGCATAGCAGCAGACGATAACGCTGCAAACAAAACACCCAGCGTAATTAACACCAAATAATGACGTGTAAACGCAAAAGTAATGCTATTAGCAATGCCCATTAAACAGCAAAATATAACAATATAACGCCTATCGCCCTTTTTATCGGAATATTTAGCTAATAGAAAGCTACCCACAATACTGGCTAAAGCATTAACAGAAAAAAAAAGTCCAACTAGCCGTGAATTAACATTAACTTCAAAAGTTAAAAATCGACTTAAAGTAGGAGATTGTAAAGCACCAGCAATACCGACAATAAAAGTTGTGACTAGAAATGCGACAAAAATAGTGCTTTGCTTTTGGCGAAAAGAAGATACATTAGCCATAATAATACACAATAGATGAATTTACGTTAATTATATACATAAAATCAGCATAAACGTAAAAAAATTAAGGCTAAAATAAAGTTGATTAATTTTTTTCTGATTTATTACGGATAAAATCAACATTTAACTACTTATTGGCGAACCATAAATTTGCAAGGCTCGCAGGCTTTGCCTGCTCAGCGCCCCAACTTACGCGGGGGCTTTATTCTTTGTTATATTATCCTCTCAAGCACCGTAACCACCTTCTGCGCCCTAAAGATTAATTAACCACTACCACTTAAGCAAAGACCATAGTTACCGCTGAGATTATCACCGCGCTTATAGACGTAGCCTTTGCCAGAATCAACAGCGTACATCATAGTATCACCTGATCGGCTGCCACCTAACCAGTAGCTGTTACCGATGAAACCCGCATCAGCGTAGGATCTCATGCTGCCCCACTCCGTGAAAAATCCAGCGCCTATTTGACGTTGGTATTCCCCATGTCCTGACGATGGCTTGGCGCCATCGTTCATTATGATATAATCTCTACCCACTTTTATTTTTATACATGGGAAAAAATGATCTCCTCTTACACCACAATTCGTATTGGTTAAATCACTTACCCCCGGCATGCGATAACCCAAACCTCTACACCATGCGGACTGATCATTATAATATTTAGTTACAACCCGATTGACGAACCACTTCCTCAACACAAATCCATATTTTACTAACTCATAACCATCTTTATCTCTACCCACTAACTCAAACGTCTGCGGTAACCTTGGTACAGTAATTCGGCTAGGGTTAAACCTTTGATTTCTTGCCTCTGGACCTGTTAGCTTAACACGTGCTACAACTTGTCCCCTATCTTCATAAGGAATCCAGTAATCATTGGGTACAACATTTATCACGCTTGCAGTAATTCCCTCATGACTGACAGGTGCCCATGTCAATTCTCTTACATCTATTCCTGTAATGAGTAAATCAAAATATAAATTATCCGCACCTGTAGTTGGAAAATTGAGGTTATATGATCCTGGATTGGTTGATTGAACTAAGAAGCCCTTCTTAGGATTCCATATGTTAGCAGGGCCTGCGTGTTTGCCGTCACCCATTTGTAGATTCGGTCTTGCATACTTGATAACTGGTATAACTGGCTCCGCTGGTAATGGTTCGGATAGTAATATTATTGCATCACTACGATTACCCGCTCGATACTTTTTGTCATTCGCCTGTACATTATTCCATGGCAATGACAATAATAACAGTGCTAATACTAGCAAAGCTGTTTTAGGTGATTTGAGCGGTAATTTCGATAATTCGTTGAGAGATAATTTGGAAGATATAAATAAGTTTCGTGTAAAAACTCGTCGAATAAGATTATTTGATAAACTTAAGACATAGGTTTGCCAGTGCTTGTGCCTTGTGCCTTGTGCCTAAAATGATAATGCATTATGGTTCACCTGTCAAGTAATATTTTGTTTTATTTGAATTTTTATAATTATTCGCTTATTTAATAAGCTTGTTTTCCTACAGCGATAAAAGTATAACCATTTAAAAAATAGTTGGCTAGTTTTTTGGCGGACTTTTTTGTAAAGAAATGTAAAGATGAAAACAGTTCAGCTTTAGAGATAGGTGAATTTTATAATTAAAATAGGGTATTAGCTTTAGGACTTTTTGATTTTCGCGGAATGATTAATATTGCTGATAACATCTAAAACACAAACACACCCAACAGCCAAGTTTGGCGTGCTAGCTTTACTTCGTTATTGGCACATTTTGACGCTCTAATAAGGCAAGCATATTAGCATTGTGGTGCTATAAGTGTGTTTTTTACTTTAAAATCGTTCAGGTAGACTATTGATTTTATTGAAGTTTTTATTTGCATTTCTAAATAAAATCAAACATTTATAGGCTAGTTTTTTATTACGTTGCATTTGGCTTTTTAATAAAAGCGCTTTTGTTATTTGATAATAGCTATTAATAACAGCTTGTTAATAACAGTCAGTTAATAACAAAAGCGCAAGCTTTTAAGTCGTATCGGTCGGGGTCTATTTTGATTTTCTGTCATTAAAGCGCAAGGCTCGCAGGCTTTGCCTGCTCAGCGCCCCAACTTACGCGGGGGCTTTATTCTTTTTTATATTATCCCCTCAGGCACCGTAACCCCCTTCCGCGCCCTAAGGATTAAGAACTAAACGCTAAAAGCTAAGGTGCGGTGCAAAGGCTAGGGCGGAAGTTGCTGGCACTGTAGCCGTAGACGCTGCCGTCGTCCGAGTAGACATGGAACTGGTTGCTACCTGCCGCGTCGCTCGTCCAGTAGCCGTAGCCGACGAAGCCCGCATCAGTGTAGGAGTACATGCTGCCCCACTCCGTGAAAAAGCCAGCGCCTATGTGACGCTGGAACTTATTAATTGATGAGCTAGGTGTGGCGCCTACTGCGCCTTGACACCAACTTCCTGAAGCCAAACCAGAACAAACTGCATTGGTTAAATCTCTTACCCGTGGCATTCGATAACCCAAACTATTACACCATGTGGTTTGATTAGAATGGTTATCTTTCTTAACTCCCCGATTGACGAACCACTGCCTCAACACAAAACCATACCTAACCTCATTACCTTGACTATCCCTACCAACCAACTCAAATGTCTGCGGCAAAGATGGCACGGTAATTTCACTAGGACTGGGATTGTCCCACTGGCTTCTTGCCTCTGGACCATGCAACGTTACCCGTGTTACATTCTTGGATTTATCAGTAATCCATTCATCAGCTGGTATCGTATACCCTTCTGGGTCCGTGAATGTCCCTGTACGCGGACTTGTCCAACTCACCGTTGCATTTAGACTACCACTCGTGTTAACTGTCCAACTCAACTGACTTGCATCTACCCCAGCAATAAGCAAATCAAAATACAAGCCATCTGCACCAGTCGTTGGAAAATTTAAACCGTAAGATGATGGGGTTGTTGACTGAACTAAAAAACCCTTTGCTGGATTCCACATGCTAGATGGGCCTGCATAGATGTCTGCGCCATAATATAGATTCGGCCTGACCGAACAAATAACGGGCTGTGATGGCGGAGTGATATAATACTCCGCTGTTCCTCCACTAAAAGTACTACTATTCGGCATGCCATAACGAGTCTCTAAAGTTCCCTCTGAACTATCTAAGGTTACCTTATAAGGTGCTTTACATATATCTAATGCATCACTACGATTAACGGTATTGCCATCTTTATCTTTTATTACTAACGATATACTTCCTGATGCAGTAACTTCACCTGCTCGCTGTCCATCCCCATCATCATCGCCCCATTTACCTTGTGTTACTAAGTCATTTATATTTATTGAGTCGCTTGATGATGGAACTATCATTTCAATATCAGTAAAAGTATCCCCTACATTAGGTAACTCGATTGGCGCGGTTGGTGATGAAGGATTATTTTGCGGTGTGAATGTTCGGCCGTCTGATAACTTAATACCTAATAATTCCCTTATTTCAGTCACTTTAGTAACACCGCCATCAAAGGTTAAATAAGGCGCAGTACCATGAATGCGCTCAGAAGTCGTGGCCGATAATGCCTGCGATTCTAAAGAGTACGGCAATAACAACAACGGCGCTAATGCCAATGGAATTTTTAAAGATAGTTTTGTGGATAATTTCGATAATAATTCGAGAGATAATTTCGAAAATATAAATAAGTTTCGAGTAAAAACTTGTCGAATAGGATTATTTGATAAATTTAAGACATAGGTTTGCCAGTGCTTGTGCCTTGTGCCTTGTGCCTAAAAGGGTACTGCATTTCGTTTCACCTGTCAAGTAATATTTTGTTTTATTTGAATTTTTATGTTTATTCGCTTATTTAATAAGCTCATTTTTCTAAAGCGATGAAAGTATAGCCGTTTAAGGAATGATTGACTAGTTTTTTGGCGGACTTTTTTGTAAAGAAATGTAAAGATGAAAACGGTTCAGCTTTATAGATAGGTGAATTTTATAATTAAAATAGGGTGTTAGCTTTAGGACTTTTTGATTTTTGCGGAATAATTAATATTGCAGATAACATCTAAAACACAAACACGCCCAACAGCTAAGTTTGGCGTACTAGCTTTACTTGGTTATCGGTATATTTTGGCGCTCTGATAAGGCAAGCATATTAATATTGTGGTGCTATAAGTGTGTTTTTTACTTTAAAATCGTTCAGGTAGACCATTGATTTTATTTGGTTTTTTGTTTTAATTAAATCAAGTGATTATTGGCCGATTTCTGTTTTTATTACAATGTTTTTTCTGTGTTTTTTGTGCCTTGCACATGCTAATAATTAAAGCGAATTAGTTAGTTCGTTATTTTTTGAAAAGTGTTACAGGTCAGTTTTGAAGTGATTTTTACTTTTTTTGCTACTAAAAGTAAAAATGATTTTCTTTTTTATTTTTTGGCGTACAATCAAAATCATCCATAAATAGAGGTAATGTTATGTTATATAATAACAAATACATACATCATGAACATCATCATCATGAGTGTTGTCATGGTAATTGTTTAAATATGGCACATAATCATGTTCATTTATCTCACGATATAACTTGTCATCAAGAATCAACACATAGTTGTGGGGGCGATACTCATACCACTACTTCTAAAAATGAGTTTGACGATCCCCCTGATGATCCCAACAGGCTAAGCGAGCAAATTAAATTAACTTGGAAAATAAAAGGCATGGATTGTGCGCACTGCGCTCAACAGATTGAAAACAGCCTAAAAGTGTTACCCAATATTAGCCAAATTAAGATTATTTTTTCTACCGAAAAGTTGGTGGTATTTGTTCCCCAACATAATGAAAAAACCATTAAATTAATAGAAAATAAAGTCATCGAGTTAGGCTATAAACCTATTTTTGAATCATCTCCAGAACATTCTCATCATCATGATCATTCCCACAGTTTTGATAAAAAAGAACTAATTCCTTTAGTGGTATTAGGCACTTTAATTGTGGTGAGTTATATTTTTTTGTTATGGAATCAAACCGTTGGCGAATATGCCTTTATGATAACTGCAATTGTTGGATTAATACCTATTTTAAAAGAAGCGTTAATTTTAATGCGTAGTGGTACACCATTTGCAATTGAGTCGTTAATGAGCGTGTCAGCTATTGGGGCTTTGTTTATTGGTGCGTCCGAAGAAGCAACCATGGTCTTATTTTTGTTTATGATAGGCGAAATGCTAGAAAGTGTTGCTACAAGTAAAGCTAAAAAAGGTATTTCGTCGCTCGCTGAGCTGATGCCTGAAGAAACTGTGATAATCATTGATGGGGAGCGAAAAACTGTTGCTAGTCATAGTCTGAAACCTGATGATATTATTGAAATTTCGTCAGGTGGTCGTTTGCCTGCTGATGTGATTTTGATAAGTGAGCAAGCCAATATTGATGAAAGTGCACTGACTGGCGAGTCGATCCCTGTTAATTATCTTTCAGGCGATAAGATTTTGGCTGGTTCGCTCGTGGTTGATAGTACAATCCAATTAAAAGTGGTATCAGAAGTTGGGCAAAATGCGGTAGATCGTATTTTACAGTTGATTGAAGATGCCGAGGAGCGTAAAGCGCCTATTGAACGATTTATTGATAAATTTAGTCGTTATTATACGCCAGCAATCGCTTTATTTGCTCTGTTAGTGATTATTGCGCCACCTTTGTTGTTCAATGCTGATTGGTATACTTGGTTTTATCGAGGTTTAACTCTATTGTTAATTGGTTGCCCTTGTGCGCTTGTGATTTCAACGCCTGCGGTAATAACGTCAGCCTTGTCTAATGCGGCAAAACAAGGCGTGCTAATTAAAGGTGGTGCGGCGTTAGAGCATATTGGTTCAGTTAAACTGGTTGCATTTGATAAAACTGGTACGTTAACCGAAGGTAAACCGCAAGTCACCGATGTGATTAGTCAAGATATTTCAAAAGAGCAATTATTGACGTTAGTTGCCGCTATTGAAAGTGGTTCGCATCATCCCATTGCTAAGGCTATTGTTGATTATGCATTGCAGAATCAATTAAATATCAATGAGGCAGATAATCGTAAAGCGATTGCGGGGGTTGGCGTTCAAGGCGAGGTTGATAATCAGACTTTTTATATTGTGTCACCAAGTAAGGTTGTAACAGTTTCGTCACCATTGAAAGATGAACATACCAAAATTATTGAGGAGCTTGAAAACGCTGGTAAAACTGTAGTAGTTGCAGTAACAAGTCAACAATTGATGGGCATTATTGCATTGCAAGATCTGTTGCGGGCTGATGCAATTACTACAATGAATGAACTTAATAAGCTTGGCGTTAAAACTTTGATGCTGACAGGCGATAATGCGCGAGCGGCCAAAGCTATTGCCTCGCAATTGGGTATGGATTACCGTGCGGAGTTGTTGCCTGCCGATAAATTAGCAGAAATTGAAAAGATGCGTATCTCAACGTCGATTGCTATGGTTGGCGATGGAATTAATGATTCTCCAGCCATGAAAGCGGCAACCGTGAGTATTGCTATGGGTAGTGGTACTGATGTTGCGCTAGAAGCCTCTGATGCCGCATTAACTAAAAATAGTTTGTTAAGTTTGCCTAAGCTAATTGGTTTAACCCGTTTTGCCTCTCGTAATATTAAACAAAATGTTACAATTGCGTTGGGGGTTAAGTTAGTATTTTTAATTACCAGCTTATTTGGCTTTACTGGACTGTGGCTGGCTGTGTTAGCTGATTCAGGTACAACTGCGATTGTGACAGCTAATGCGCTTCGAGTTTTGAAATTTAAGAATAAAAGTTAAAATTGGTTTAATTAACCTATTTCGTTTGTAGCAAGTGGAATAGGTTTTTTAAATGATTGTAGCAAATAGGTTATTATTCATCACTTCTTAATGAGATTTCGCCACCAATATGAGCTTCAATTTTACCATTTTGTTCTAGCAATAAGGCACCTTGGTCATTTATACCTTTTGCTATTCCACGAATAATGTTATCGCCAATTAATAGTTTTACAGGGCGGTTAACAAAGTTATCTAGTCTATTCCAATCATTAATAAATGGTACTAAGCCATGTTTTTCAAATTCTATTAATTGGCTTTTTAAGGTTTTGGCAACCTGCGCAACTAATAAGTTACGATCGACATTGCCTAAATTAGCCCATTTTTGGTTAACTATGTTTGTATCGGGGTTTGTCATGGTTAAATTGACGCCAACACCAATCACAACATGGGCACAGTCACCCGTTTTACCTGCAAGCTCGACTAAAATACCAGCTAGTTTTTGATCGTTAAGATATAGATCGTTTGGCCATTTAACTTTGATGTCTTGGCCAGATAATGCATGTAAGGTGTCGGCAATAACAATACCAACAACTAAACTCAATCCCATTGCCGCCGCAACGCCTTGCTCTAGTCGCCAATACATTGAAAAGTATAGATTAGTGCCAAAAGGTGAAAACCATTTTCGCCCTCGTCTTCCTCGTGCTTTGGATTGAAATTCGGCCACACAACAATCGCCCGATGTTAGTTGACCAATTCGATCCAGTAGATATTGGTTAGTTGAATCAATAATCGGTAATATTTCACATCGACTATTCGATTGGTAATGCTGGTCAATTTTGGTTTTATTAAGTAAATTAAGAGGAGCCACCAAACAATAGCCTTTACCCTGCACTGAGGTTAGCTCAATCCCCCACTCACGCAGTTGTTTGATGTATTTATTAATGCCAGCACGGGTTATGCCAAAAATTGTTGCCAATTCTTCCCCTGAATGAAATTGACCATCGGCTAGTATTTCAATTAATTTAAGCGGATTTTTGTAGCTGCGCATCCGTTCCTCTTTTTTTGGCTAATAATATAATGAAGTATAACGAAATTATAGCAAAACTAACAAATAAATAGGTATTACTTGTTTTATCCATAATGAATGCTATCACCGCAGGAGCAACTAAACTCCCTAATGTGTTAGTTAATAGCATTGCTTGATTCATCGCCACAATATCTTGCTTTCTAACACACGAGCAAGCCCAAGCCATGGATATAGGATAAATGGTGTAAATAGTGGCACCTAATAAAATAATCGCCAACGTATCAAACCAATCAAATATAAGCATGATGCATGCTGCCAACATGAGCAATGATTCAATTAGCAATACAAGTTGCCGTCCAAATTTGTCTGCACACCAGTTAGCAGGCATTTGCGCAATCACGCCTGATAAAATAAGTAAAATCATCCAATTAGCTACTTGAATATCACTATATCCTAAGTGTGAGTAATAGGCAGGTAAGAGCGAATATAACGATCCAATTAACATTCCTGCAATAACACAACCGGTTAACCCAAGTCGAGAGGATTTATTTAATATCATTGGCATGATGTTAAAGCTACTTTTTTTCCTTTTTGGTAATTTATAATGGGTCAGCAAAATAAATAAAATTGCTAACCCCATTAGTAACATAATCACTAATCCAAAATATAATATGTTTTGCGGAAAATACTGCAACAAAGCTTGCCCTAAAACCGTACCTAGGTAATAAGTGGTTAAATAAACTGCCAGCATTTTTCCTCGCGTACGCACAGGACCAGTGAGTAATATACAACTTTCTATAACCACCCAAGTGACCGCACAAGCAATGCCTATAAAAAATCGCCACATTATCCAGCTATAAAAATTCATTGAAAAACTTAATCCAATGGTTGCAATGGCAAAAATAATGCAACTATAGGTGTATGTGTGCCGAGCATTGAATTTATTAATAAACCAATTGGCGAAAATGGTACCTAGCAAGTTACCAGTAAAATAACTTGATCCGACAAGACCAATTTGCCCAAGCGAAAACTCATTACGCACTAACCACAATGGTACCTGTGTGTTTAATGCCGACAACGAGATTGTTACAAATAGCAAACTCGTTAATAAAATAGGGAATGAATACGAATGTTTCATAATGTTATCGCGTATAATTATGGGTTAAAATTTGCGGGCAATTATAATTTGGTGCTAATTATAAATAATTGTCTGCATTAATTTCGCCCGAGTTGCCGATAAATCGGATTTCTGGTGATAAATTCACCGAGAATTTTTGTAATACACATTTTTTTATATGTCGAGCTAATTCAACCACATCTTGTGCTGTTGCTTGGTCTTTATTAACTAAAACCAATGCTTGTTGTTGATGCACAGCCGCTCCACCTATTTGATAACCTTTAAGACCACACTGTTCAATAAGCCAACCTGCGGCTAATTTTGTTTGATGATTAGCTTGTGGATATATTGGCATGTTTGGATAAATTTCAAGTAGCTTGTCCGCTACAATTTTATCGATCACAGGGTTTTTAAAAAAACTTCCACCATTGCCTAAAACCTTCGGATCTGGCAATTTACTACGACGAATTTCGCATACTTTATCAAATATCATTTTTGCAGTAACAATTTTGGGATCAAAGTTTCGCAATTCCCCATAAGTTAAAATTGGCTGCCACTGTTTTGGTAATTTTATACCAACATTGATAACAGCATAACCTTGTAAATACGCTTTTTTGAAGATGCTTTCACGATATCCATATTGACCATCATTTACAGTGATAATTTTGCCTGTAGCTAGTTCAAGCAGCTCCACATAATCAGCAACTTTTTGAAACTCAACACCATAAGCACCAATGTTTTGAATCGGTGCCGAACCCACACATCCAGGAATTAATGCTAGGTTTTCAAGCCCTGATATATTTTGCTTGATGGTTGTTGATACTAAATCATGCCAAATTTCGCCAGCACCAACTTTCAAATGCCATGTTTGTTCTGTTTCGCTAATGGTGATACCTTTGATGCGATTAACAATAACAATACCATCAAAATCACAGGTAAAAAGTGTGTTACTGCCTTCGCCAATAATCATAATTGGTAAATTTTTGGAGTTATCTTGCCAAGCTTGTTGTAATTGTTCGAGACTGGTTACAGTAACAACTTTTTGCGCAAAAACAGTTAAACCAAATGTATTAGGAATTTTTTGTGTCATTGATAACTACCTTTATTTTTTGTGAAAATAGATGCCAGAAAATCAATCAATTTTTAGGTTATTTTTATAATTTGGAATCTATCGTATTTAATGTTTATATTATCACATTGGTTAGGAGCTGTTGATCCTTTGTATTAATCATAAGCCTCCTTTACATTCTTAGTCACATCATGCAATGTACTAATGCAATCATACTGATATAATTTTTTGCCAACTTATTGTAACGTGTTACTACATTCAATAATGTTTCATTTTTCAGTGATTATCTGTTAACAATTTTCCGAGCATAACAAATTGTTATTATTAGCATTTTGACAAAATTATATTATAACATCATCTTTAATAGTGTCTTTCTATTTTCTTTTATTGAAAGAGCAACTGCTTTTAGCTGTATTTGATGTTTTAATTCATTGTTAGGCGTGGCAAAGTGCTTAAAATGCAAGTGTTCAGTATACCTAATATGTAGAAAGACGCCTTATCCGTTTTTAAATGTTTAGCTAAATCGGTGACAATTATTTTTTTTGATGATATAAGAGCCATATCGGATATTTGTGATACGACGTTAGTGCTTTTTTATGTATATTCATTGCAGTAGCTTCTCTAACAACTGTGAACAACACGATTCCTACATATAAATAATAATTAAATCATTCCTAATATAGAACAATTTACAGAACATAAAAACTTATCGCTATATTAGTAATGAATTTTAAGTAAATGTTTGCTAAAATATAGCGATTTTTTAATTATTATCTGGAGAATTTTATGGCAGGTCATAGTAAATGGGCCAATACAAAACACCGTAAAGCTGCACAAGACGCTAAACGGGGTAAAATCTTTACCAAAATTATTCGTGAGTTAGTAACTGCGGCAAAATTAGGTGGTGGCGATCCAGCGTCAAATCCTCGATTACGAGCTGCAATGGATAAAGCATTATCTAATAATATGACCCGTGATACCATGAACCGAGCTGTTGCACGGGGTGTTGGTGGGGAAGATGATAGCAACATGGAAACAATTATCTATGAAGGTTATGGACCTGCTGGCACAGCTGTAATGGTTGAATGCCTGAGTGATAATCGTAATCGAACTGTGTCCGAAGTACGCCATGCATTTACTAAAACAGGTGGTAACTTAGGTACTGATGGTTCAGTTTCATATTTGTTCACTAAAAAAGGCGTTATTTCATACCCAACTGGTACTGATGAAGACCAAGTTATGGATGCAGCGCTTGAAGCAGGGGCAGACGATGTTGTGACTTATGATGACGGCGCAATTGACGTATTTACTACACCAGAATCATTTGGTGAAGTAAAAGATGCGCTTGATGCTGCTGGGCTAGTTGCCGAAGCCGCTGAAGTATCAATGATTCCAGCAACAAAAGTCGATCTTGATATTGAATCTGCACCAAAATTATTACGTTTAATTGATATGCTTGAAGATTGTGATGATGTTCAAGAAGTTTATCATAATGGTGAAGTTTCTGACGAGGTTGCTGCAACGCTCTAATGGCCATTATTCTTGGCATCGATCCTGGATCTCGTTTGACGGGTTACGGTGTAATCCATCAAATGGGACGACAACTTACCTACCTTGGTAGTGGATGTATCCGTACTGCCGTTGATGATTTACCTACTCGTTTAAAACGCGTATATGCTGGTGTTAGTGAAATTATTTTACAATTCCAACCCGATATGTTTGCTATTGAACAAGTTTTTATGGCTCATAATGCCGATTCCGCATTAAAGTTAGGTCAAGCAAGAGGAGCTGCAATTGTTGCTGCTGTAAATAGTAATTTACCTGTTTTTGAATACGCAGCTCGTTTAGTTAAGCAGAGTGTAGTAGGAACAGGCGCAGCTGATAAAAAGCAAGTGCAACATATGGTCAAATTATTATTAAAGTTACCAGCTAGCCCTCAAGCAGATGCCGCCGATGCCTTAGCTATAGCTATTACCCACGCCCATACAAGTCAATACTTAATAAACTCTCGTAAGTAAAATTATAAGAATTATAATGTGATCTAATTATTGGGGAAATATTAATGTTTCCAATTAATATAAAAGAGATATAAAATTCCTTTATAATATTCTCACAAAAAATAAAAAACAGGACCAATAACATATTTGATTTAAAAGCTTTACATACTCTTTTATTATTTTCATCAACAAAAAAGAAGCTAAATAATAAATGAAATACTAATAGATTAATATCTTATTGGTTAGCTTCTTCGTCGGTATTATTATCTGTTTTTCCTTTAATTTTTTTAACATTTTCAGTTGCAACAGATGCCATTCTCCCCATTGTATCTCTTAGGATTTTTCCATCATCAGTTTTAAATGAAGAAAGTTGCTCTATTCCATTTTCATCAACTTCAAAATATGTTGCTTCAACAAATCCAAGTTTACTTGCATAAAATAAATGAGGAATACTACCACGCGTCGAATTATAGACTTGAACTGCTGCATTATACGCTTCTCTTCTTTTTAAGATAGTATTCTCAATTTCATCAAGTTGTACCATTAATTGCTGATAGGTTGAGTTTGCTTTTAAATCAGGAAAACGATTAGCCAACATTTGAACATTACCTATAACTCGAGATGTTTCAGAAGCAGCAACATTTGCACTAGCAACACTATCGCTCTCTGTA
Source organism: Gilliamella sp. Bif1-4 (assembly GCF_001690535.1). Lineage (NCBI taxonomy): Bacteria > Pseudomonadati > Pseudomonadota > Gammaproteobacteria > Orbales > Orbaceae > Gilliamella > Gilliamella sp. Bif1-4. The sequence goes on from NZ_LZHC01000025.1 coordinate 88,784, forward strand.
ATGTTAAAGTGAGTTAGCTTCTCATGATCACCATAACTAGACGCTATATCAGATAGTCTCTGAGCTATATCATGTCTTTTCTTTATTGTTACATAAATATTTGACTGCTTCTGTTTTACATTTTCAGCCAATCCCCTAAGTTTATTGTATGAAAAGAATAGCCAACCTAAAATTAGAATTAAGAGAAATATTATTAACATAATTTAAAAACCTTATTTGTAATCAAATTGCTATAATTAAAATGTTTGGCATCTTTACACAATGTGCAAAAAAACACGAATAAAATCAGGCTGATGTTAATTTACCTTTGATAAACCACTATAACAATATAAATATCTAGTTTGTATTCTCTAAAAGTATATCATGCTCTAATTTTATCTAACTAGCTTCAAACAAATTATTACATGATGTTCAGCGTAACACAGATTTTTTTATTTTTTCGTCCCATTATATAATAGCCATTTATTATAATCTAGCTATACCCCTCCTCAATGACTTCATGTAAAGCATAAAAAATGCGCTAATTCACAATAGCGCATTTTGTGTTTGATTATTTATCTCAAAATTACCATAAAAATAACTTACTCATCTACTCGTCAGCATACTATTTTGTTCATATCAATAATAATAAAGCTCAATGAGTATAATAATTTTTTAATTTTAAATCATTTAAGTGTACTTTTTTTACTTAATAAAACTGCTTTATTTTTATGTTTTGTAAATAGTTTTGTTACAAATAAAAAGAATAAGGGAACATAAAATATTGCTAAAAATGTTGCTGTCAACATACCACCAATTACACCAGTACCTACCGCATTTTGGCTAGCAGAACCAGCACCGCTATTTAATGCTAGTGGTAATACCCCTAAAATAAAGGCAAACGAAGTCATTAAAATCGGACGTAAGCGCAGACGACAAGCTTCAAGTGTAGCATCAATCAATGATTTACCCTCTTTTTCCAAAGCATCTTTGGCAAATTCTACAATCAATATAGCATTTTTAGCAGATAGCCCCATTGTCGTTAATAGTCCTACAATAAAGTAAATATCGTTATCAAGCCCTCTAAACATAGTTGCAAATACTGTACCTAAAATCCCAAGAGGAATAACGAATAAGATCGAAATCGGTACTGTCCAACTTTCATACAATGCCGCTAATGATAAAAACACAACAATAATTGAAATAATGTAAAGAGTTGTTGTTTGCGAACCTGTTTGACGTTCTTGATAAGAAATATCAGTCCAGTCAAAAGTAAATCCTTTAGGTAAATTTTTCGATAATTCTTCCATTACCGCCATTGCTTGCCCAGAACTCAGACCTGGAGCACCTGAACCACTTATCTCCATTGCAGCCACACCATCATAACGAACAAGAGAAGGAGAGCCATAAGTTTTTGTTGTGGTTGCAAATGCATCATATGGAACCATTTCACCATTTTTATTTTTAACATGCCAGTAACTAAAATCATCTGGTAACATACGATATGGTGCATCTGATTGTAGGTATACTTTTTTAACTCGGTTATTATAAACAAAATCGTCAATATAAGCAGAACCTAAAGCTGTGGACAATACAGTATTTACTGAATTTACCGAAACGCCTAGTGCTTGTGCTGCTTCAAAATCAACATTAATTTTGTACTGTGGAACATCTAGCATACTTCCTGGTCTAACTTGCTGCAGTTTTGGATGATGAGAAGCTTGACCCAACATTTGGAAAAATGCACCTACTAAAGCATCATGCCCATAACTAGCCGTATCTTTCAGCACATAAGAAAAACCATCGGTCATACCTAATGCAGGTACTGCAGGCAAATTGGCAATAATTACTCGTCCTTCAGTTATAGTAGAAGCAAATTCCTTACCACTTTTAACTAACGAATTAATTTTTTGATCAGCTCGTTTACGCTTATCCCAATCGTTTAATCGAATAAAACCCATCCCCATATTTTGCCCACGACCAATAGGGCTAAAGCCGGAAACGGTAAAAATTTCTTTAACAGAATCAGCTTTTTCCTTTGTATAATAATCAGCTGTCTTATTTAATACCGACTTTGTTTCTTCTAATGTCGAACCTGATGGCAATTCAACAATAACAAAAAGAACCCCCTGATCTTCATTTGGTAAAAAGCCTGTAGGTAAACGATTAAAGCCAAAGATTAATCCAACTAGAATTAAAGCATAACAAACAAAAGCTATTAATGGATAACGAACAACTTTTATTACACCTTTTTCATAATAGCGTAAACTTTTTTCATAGAACTCGTTAAACCATTTAAAGAATTTTTTAGTGCCAACAGAACACCAACTAAATGGCGGTATAGATTCTAACTTTTGACCTAATGAGTTTCTTTTTACTTTATTTTTAGATGGTGCTTTTAAAATTTGAACACAAAGTGCTGGAGTTAATACGATTGCCATCAACACTGATAATGCCATCGCTGTTACAATGGTAATTGAAAACTGGCGGTAAATTCCACCTGCAGCACCACCATAAAAAGCCATCGGCACAAATACAGCAGATAATACAACCGCAATACCAACCAACGCCGAAGTAATTTGCTCCATCGACTTAACGGTTGCATCATAAGGCGATAATCCTTCATCATGCATAATACGCTCAACGTTTTCGATAACAACAATAGCATCATCTACCAATAACCCAATGGCAAGTACCATTGCAAACATAGATAAGGTATTAATGGTGAATCCACAAATATAAAGAATTGCAAATGTCCCTAATAGTACGACAGGTACAGTAATAGTCGGTATAAGTGTAGAACGTAGGTTCTGTAAAAACACATACATTACAATAACAACCAAAATAATTGCTTCAATTAACGTATGAATTACATTATTAATCGACAATTTAACAAATGGAGTTGTATCGTATGGAAAATCATATTTAATATCTTCTGGGAAGATTTTAGATAATTCTTCTAGTTTTTTATCTACCTTATCTGACGTATCTAATTGGTTAGCGCCTGTTGCCAAATAAATCCCAAGACCTGCTGATGCTTTACCATCATAATAAGAAATAAAATTATAATCAGATGCGCCAATTTCAACTGTTGCAACATCTTTTAATAAAAGATTAGAACCATCAGTATTCACACGCACTAAAATATTTTGGAATTGTTCGGGTGTTTTTAAACGTGATTGAGCTGTAATGGTCGCATTAAGTTCTTGTCCATCGGTTGATGGTAAAGCACCTAATTGCCCTGCTGTTACTTGTGCATTTTGCGCTTGAATAGCCGCAATGATTTCTTCAATTGATAAATTAAAATAGGTCAATTTATTTGGATCAAGCCAAATACGCATTGCGTATTCGGAACCAAATAATTGAGTATCACCAACACCTTGTACGCGTCGAATCTGATCTTGTACAGTTGAATAAACAAAATCAGCAATATCTGCTTGTGTTTTTTGAGGATTTGTTGAATAAAAGCCTACAACCTTTAAAAAATTAGTATTATTTTTCGCAACAGAAACACCATTTTTTTGCACACTTTCAGGTAGTCTTGATTTAATACTTTCTACTTTATTTAACACTTGCACTTGAGCAAAATCGGGATTAGTTCCAGGCGCAAAGGTTAACGTCGTTTGAACAACACCTTGTGCGCTACTGGTTGATTTCATATAAATTAAATTATCTAATCCAGTTAAATTCTGCTCAATCAATTGAGTAACAGTATTTTCGATAGTCTGCGCATCGGCGCCTGGGTAAACAGCACTAACAGTTACAGCTGGTGGAGCAATATCAGGATACTGCTCAACGGCTAGTAGCTTTATACATAAAGCACCACCGAGCATCATCATGATAGCAATTACCCATGCAAAAACAGGTCTATCAATAAAAAACTTAGCCATAATTCACCTACTCCTGTTTTATTTCACACTGTTTTTTATGATACTGTCTAATTGTTCTTGCGAAAGTGTATTAGGTAGTCCGACTTTTTCTACTTTCATAGGTGGAGCATCTTTTTGAGGATTTTCAACAGAAGTTAAATTAAGTAATCCTGTAATAATAACCTCTTCACCAATGTTAATTCCCTTTGTTACGACCCAATAACCACCAACTCCTGTGTATACTTGAATATCTTGCCGATACTCCACTGTATTATCAGGCTTCAAAATTTTTGCAGTATATTGCCCCAACTTATTGCTGGTAATCCCTTGCTGTGGAACAAGCACTGCATCTTTAATATATCCTAATGTCAATTGAGGTTTGACAAACATACCTGGTAAAATTTTGCCTTCACTATTTGTAAATTGTGACCGCAAAGTTACTGTACCCGTTGTTTCATTTACAGTCATATCAGAAAATTTCACACTACCAGGATAAGCGTATTTAGAACCATCATTAAAGTATAATTCAACATTATTACCTTTTACTGGTTCATAAATTACGTTTTCATCCTGAATATATTTATTATAACGAGTAGCCGCTTCAGTCATATCGACATAAATTGGGTCTAGTTGTTGAACTAGTGCAAGAGGTGTCGATTGACCTGCCGACACTAATGCCCCTTCAGTCACACTTGATTTACCAATATACCCATCAATTGGTGAATACACTTTTGTATACTCTAAATTAACTTTAGCTGTATGCTCAGCTGCTTGTGCAACTAATACCGCAGCTTCAGCCTGTTTAGCATCTGCAGCTGCTTTATCGTAATCTTGTTGACTAATGGATTTGGTATTTAATAATCCAGCGTAACGTTTAAGAGTAAGTTGAGCAATATTTGCATTCGCTTTAGCGCTAGCAACACTTGCTACCGCACTATCGTAATTAGCTTGATAAATAGCCGGATCTATTTGATAAAGAGATTGTCCAGCCTTAACATTCGAACTTTCGTCAAACTCACGTTTTAAGACGATACCACCTACTTGAGGCCTAATTTCGGCAATTTGAGATGCAACAACCCTACCTGGTAAACCAATCTTTAATGTGTAATTCAGTGGTTCCACTTTAAATACAGTTACCTTCGGTAATTTATTATTACCATTTTTTGAATTGCCATTATCACAACTTGTTAATAAAAGTAGGCTAGCACACGCCACAGGCAAGGCTAATAATAGCTTGTTAAATCTCATATAAAAATGACCTCAGTAAACTTAATAATTATTTTAATTTTTAATAATTGTTCTTAGTTAAAAGTAATCGGCGATTTTACAAAAAATATGCATAGATTGTAAGTATCTTTACAAGTTAATAGCACAGAGTTCTAAAAAATAGCTAGTTAGATTATGATACTAAAAAATAGTATTGCTAATTATGATTATTGCAAGAAATAAAGTAATATAGAGTAATTGATTTTTTGTGCTATAAAGTATCTTAAATAAAATGTTATACTACAAATATCAAATATGGTTGCTTTAATGAATATTAATTCATATTGCTAATAAAGAATAAAAAATTTACATTACTGTACTCCGCAATCACTTTTTCAAAAGATGATTGAATAATTTGAGTCTATATTTAATTTAATACAGAGATGGTTATTATGGATAATTTACGTATTGTTCTAGTTGTTGTTGCATCCTTGGTCATTATTGCATTGCTCATCCATGGATTTTGGATCAATAAAAAAGAACGTTCTTCGCTTTTTAGTTCAAATAAAAAAGGAAAATTTGAACAAAATACTCAACAATATCAAAACTATTCTATGAATGACATAGAAGAAGATGATGATGTTATCTTACTCAAACCTAAAACAACAAAAAGCAATGAAACCGTTGAAAACGGTGTAATTATTAATGAACTCACAAAAGAGCAAGGAAAAATACCTCAACAAGAAGATTTATTTGTTGATAATGACGACAAACAAGAGATTAATTCTGAAACAACAAAAGAACCAGCTATCAATGTTGAACTTGATCTTTTTGAAGATGAACAACAACCTGATTTAATTCTTACAACAAAAGAAAGCCCATCAGATACTAATAATGAAATTAACCATAACGAAAAGCCAAAAAAAATAAATATTGATACTGAGCAATCCACAACCGAAATTATTGTGTTAAATATCACAGGCATTAACGGAAAATTATTACAAGGTGATGTGTTACTCGCTAGCATTATGCAATCCGGTTTTCAGTTCGGTGATATGAGAATTTTTCACCGTCATGTAGATCCTGCGGGTAATGGAGCGATATTATTTAGTTTAGCCAATATGGTGACACCTGGATATTTGGATCCCGATACAATGCATGAATTTACCACACCTGGTGTGTCTATTTTTATGGTTGCGCCTACAGAGGGTAACAATCAGCAAAACTTCAAATTAATGTTGCAAACAGCACAACGCATAGCTGACGATGTCAACGGTGTAGTATTAGATGATGAACATCACATGCTAACTCCTCAAAAAATAGACAGTTATAAAGAACGCATTAAAAAGGTCAGTAACGAAATTTAACCTAGTCTTTTCAGCAAATCTTTTAAAAAATTCCACCAACTTGGATTGGTGGATAGAAATGAATATAACCTATTTATAATATTTTCCCAAACCTTCGTTTTAATTTAAGAGCATATAATCATGTCGCTACATAATGAAACCAAAAATTCAGTAAATACACCTGAATCGAATAAAGACATAGCGAAGCAGTTGACTTCACTACGCAACCTAATCAGACATCATGAATACTGTTATTATGTCCTTGATACACCAGAAATTCCCGATGTTGAATATGATAAATTAATAAAACAACTACAAACATTAGAACAGCAAAATCCAGATCTTATTACTCCCGACTCACCAACTCAACGAGTTGGTGGTTCCCCGTTAGCTCAATTTGCATCCATTAAACATGAAATACCTATGCTATCACTAGATAATGTTTTTGATGATGCTAGTTTTATTGCATTTAACAAACGAGTTAAAGATCGTCTTCATTTAAACGATTCTGAACAAGTTGAATATTGTTGTGAGCTCAAACTTGACGGGCTTGCTGTCAGCCTCCTTTATGAAAATGGTCGTTTTATACAAGCTGCAACACGAGGAGATGGTACAACAGGAGAAGACATAACAGCCAATGTAAAAACTATCAAAACGATTCCACTAGTTTTAAGAGGCGATAACATCCCGTCTAGATTAGAAGTTCGAGGAGAAGTCTTTATGACACATAAAGGCTTCGAAAAACTCAACGCAGATGCAGAAAAACGTAACGAAAGAGTATTCGCCAATCCACGTAATGCAGCCGCTGGTTCATTAAGACAATTAGATCCTAAAATTACAGCAAAAAGACCATTAGCATTCTTTTGTTATGGTGTTGGTATTGTCGAAGGTACCACATTACCTGGCACTCATTACGATCGTTTAATGCAATTTAAAGCTTGGGGGTTACCGGTTAGTAATAAAGTACAAAAACGCCAAGGAGCACAAGCCGCTTTAGATTATTTTAAACTAATTGGCGAACAACGTATGTCATTAGATTTTGATATTGATGGTGTAGTAATTAAAGTTAATAGTATTGAACTACAAAACGAGCTTGGCTTTGTTGCTCGAGCGCCAAGATGGGCCACAGCATTTAAATATCCTGCTCAAGAAGAAATTACAAAATTAAATAAAGTAGACTTCCAAGTTGGGCGAACAGGTGCAATTACTCCCGTAGCAAGGCTTGAACCTGTATCAGTTGCTGGCGTTATTGTGAGCAATGCGACATTGCATAATAGCGATGAAATAATCCGATTAGGTATTCGTGAGGGTGACTATGTAACAATACGCCGAGCTGGTGACGTTATTCCTAAAATAGTAGGCGTCATAGTAGATAGAAGGCCCGCCGACACAAAAGAAATCATCTTCCCGATACACTGCCCTATTTGTGGTTCGCAAATAGTTCGAGACGAAGGTGCGGCAATATCGCGCTGTGCCGGAGGTTTAATTTGCCCGGCACAACGAAAAGAAGCCTTAAAGCATTTTGTTTCACGGCGAGCAATGAATGTAGATGGTATGGGAGATAAAGTCATTGAACAACTGGTTGATAAAGAATATGTCAAAACACCTGCAGATTTATATAAACTAAATTTACCAACACTATGTAGTTTAGATAAAATTGGGGAAAAATCTGCCAATAACTTATTAAATGCACTAGAAGTATCTAAAAATACTACATTAAGCCGCTTTATATTTGCGCTTGGAATTCCGAATGTTGGTGAAGTTACTGCCGAAAATCTTGTTAACCAACTTGGTAGTTTATCAGCAATTGAGAACGCCTCACTAGAAAAACTACAATCAGTAAACGAAATTGGTGCCGTCATTGCAGAAAGCATTATTGACTTTTTTCAAGAACCACATAATCGCAATGTAATTGAACAACTAACCAGTAATGAAGTAGGCATTCACTGGCAAGATGTCATTCCACAGGTACAAGAGATCGCCATTAACTCACCTTTTTCAGGAAAAACTGTAGTATTAACTGGTACATTGTCGGTTTTAACACGAGATAAAGCCAAAGATAAATTAAAGCAACTAGGAGCCAAAGTAACAGGCAGTGTTTCGAAAAACACTGATCTAGTCATTGCAGGAGAAGCAGCAGGCTCTAAACTTAATAAGGCTCAAGAGCTAGGAATAAAAGTTATTGATGAGCAAGAATTAATAAATTTACTTGATCAGTAAATATCAAATCTACTGGTACTTATTAGTAAATTGATTAGAATAACAATTATCAAATAACAAGGAGGAAATTATGCCTTTACTAGACAGTTTTAAAGTTGATCACACAAAAATGAAAGCACCCTTTGTGCGAATTGCAAAAACAATGGTGACCCCAAAAGGTGACAGCATTACTGTGTTTGATCTACGCTTTACCATTCCAAATAAAGACAACCTTCCAGAAAAAGGAATTCATACATTAGAACATTTATTTGCTGGTTTTATGCGCGATCATCTTAACAGTGATAAAGTTGAAATAATCGATATTTCACCAATGGGATGTCGTACAGGCTTTTATATGAGCTTAATTGGCAAGCCCAATGAAGCACTAGTTGTAGATGCATGGCTAAAATCAATGCATAACGTATTAAATGTAAAATCACAAAATCAGATTCCTGAATTGAATGAGTATCAATGTGGTACCTATAAAATGCACTCATTAGATGAAGCTAAAGCCATTGCTGAACAAATTATAAAATCTAGCATTAGCATATGCCATAACGATGAAATCGCATTAACTGATGAACAACTTGCCCAAATTAATAATCACTAGGAGATATCTATGCCTAATGTCGTTATAGATTTTTTAGAAGGCCGCACTATAGAGCAAAAAAGAGAAATGGCAAAACGCGTAACTAATGCCATCGTTGAAACCCTTAACTGTAAACCAGAGGCAGTACAAATCATAATGCACGAATTATCTAAAGATCAGATTGCTAATGGTGGTGTGCTACGCAGCGATAAAAATTGATTTTAAAGGTGCCAAATAATTGGCAATTATCACATAAACCTAAATTAAAATTTTTCTCTTATTATCAAGTAACAAAAACTCAAAATAATATTTTTTATTTTGAGTTTTTATTTCAACATTTTTACTATTTTGGATAAATTCAATTACAAACCAATAAGTTCTCTTAGTTAACTTAAATTTTTAGTTATTGCAATTATAGTGATGCAAATGAAGTAAGTGTCCCATTTTATTTGCTTTTGTTTCTAAATAATGCTCATTGTTTGGATTTTCACCGACTTCCAATGGTACCCGTTGTATAATTTTAATTCCTGATTGTTCAAGCACTCGTATTTTCTCGGGATTGTTGGTTAATAAGCGAATTTGTGATACGCCTAATAAAGTCAGCATATCTGCGCATAGAGTAAAATCTCGTTCATCTGCTGCAAATCCCAATTGCTCATTAGCTTCAACCGTGTCCAAGCCTTGATCTTGTAGCGCATAAGCTCTGATTTTATTCAATAAACCAATATTACGTCCTTCTTGCCGGTGATAAATTAAAATCCCTTTACCCTCCTTTGCAATTTGTTTTAAGGCTGCTTCTAACTGAAAACCACAATCACAGCGTAAGCTAAAAAGCGCATCGCCTGTTAAGCATTCAGAATGAATTCTTGTTAGAACCGGTGTATCGCCAGATATATCACCAAATACTAATGCGGCATGATCCTTTTTTGTTGCAATTTCTTCAAATCCAACAATAATGAAACACCCCCAAGGCGTCGGCAATTTCGCTTGTGCAACACGTTTTAATTGCATTATTATCTCCATTTTCAATAAGGATAAATAAGATTTTATAAAAATAAATTTATCTTCTATGCTAAAATATTAAGCAAAAGCAATTTATACTTAATTGAGTTTATAAATGAGGTTAGTAATAAAAAAAACAATAGCCCTACTGGCTATTTTCTTAGCTGTTCCTTTTACTATTATAGCCATAAATTGGCATTGGCAACCAGCATCCTTAAATAATACATCTAAATGTTTATTTTTAATAACTGAAACAGCAAGTTTTCCTTGGGGAATTATCACCTCAACAATTTTATTCATTGTATTTTGTCTGCTATTACCCCAAAAAACAAAAAAAAGAATCATATTATTATGGTTGCTTCTTGTGAGTGCAATATTAAGTGGGCAAATAATTAAAAGCCTTTTAAAATCACAAACCGCTGAATCACGGCCTTATGTACTTTGGATGGCTCAGGAATATAATATTAATGATCAACAATTTTATTCGAAATCACGTTCAGAAAGAAAAGAAATTATTCATCAATTATTTAACAATTCATCAACAATCCCTAGTTGGTTATCAGGCCACTGGCAAAATGAAACGGGATATGCTTTTCCTTCTGGGCATACCTTGTTAGCTGTAACTTGGGCACTATTGGCCTTAATATTACTAAAATTTAGACAGCATTATGTGATAGTATCTTCTATCATTATTTGGTCAATATTAATTGAATTAAGCCGGTTATTATTAGGCATGCATAGTCCTATTGATCTAATAACAAGTATATTAATCGCATGGATAATCTCATTAATTTGCTATTTTTATGCTAGAAAATGGCATATAGTAGACAAATGATTATTAAATATTTTGAGAAAGTGACATTTACAACAAACAATATTATTTTTAGGCAATACAGTTAATAATCTAACTAGCCAAATGCAAAAAGAAATTATAAGAATAGAAGAGTATAATAAACGAAAGAGTTTAACTAAAACAAAAAAAAGAAAGGTCAACATTATGAAATTTGTTATATCAATTTTATTGATAATTATCATCTTTGCCATCTCAATAGCAATAGGATCGGCTAATGATCAAATAGTAACATTCAATTATTTGGTGGCTAAAACTGAAACCCGCTTATCAGTCTTATTAGCAATTTTATTTGGTTCGGGATTTATTGCTGGTTGGATATTAACCGGTATTTTCTTTCTAAAATCTAAATTACAGCACTCATCAACAAAACGTAAACTAAATAAATTACAAAAAAAATATGATGAAGGCATGGCTAATAATCAGCAAATAAATACAACTAAAACTAATTAAGAATAGGTTACTATGTTTGAACTGTTATTTTTGTTACTTCCTATTGCCGCCGCATACGGTTGGTATATGGGTGACAGAAATGCAAAACAGAAACATCTAAATCAATCTAATCGACTATCTCGTGAATATGTTGATGGTTTGAATTTTCTTTTATCAAATCAAAAAGACAAAGCTGTCGATCTTTTCTTAGACATGTTAAAAGAAGACGATGGCACACTTGAGGCGCATTTAACATTAGGTAACTTATTCCGCTCTCGGGGTGAAGTTGATCGTGCTATCCGCATTCATCAAGCGCTATTAGAAAGCTCATCTTTAACATTTGAACAAAGACTATTAGCTATTCAACAACTAGGTAGAGATTACATGGTTGCAGGCTTTTACGATCGTGCTGAAGAGACATTTTTGCAATTAATTGATGAAGAAGAATTTCAACAACATGCATTACAACAACTTATTATCATATATCAATCAACCAGTGAATGGATAAATGCCATCAACATGGCAACTAAATTGGTTAAACTTGGTAATATAAAATACAAAACCGATATTGCACAATTTTATTGTGAATTAGCGTCAATAGCGATGGATAATGATGATCTTGATAAAGCCAATAGCCTATTACAAAAATCAGCAATTGCAGACACTAAATGTGCTCGTACTTCACTCATGTTGGGGCAAGTTCTTATGGTACAAAACAAAACTGAGCAAGCTATCAAATCTTTTCAGCAAATATTACAGCAGGACAAAGCTTTTATTGGCGAAGCATTACCTGCATTAAAAGAGTGCTACCTAAAGCTAAATAATCAATATGAATTTCAAGAATTTTTACAAATATGTGTCGATCAAGATAGTGGTAATGTTGCTGAATTAATGCTTGCTGATGTTATTGAAAAAGAAAAAGGTCTAGACGCCGCACAATATTATATGTATCGAGAATTACTGAAACACCCTAATTTAAAAGGGTTCTATCGATTAATGAATTATCATGTTGCTGATGCAGAACAAGGTAAAGCTAAAGAAAGCCTTTTACTTTTACGCAACATGGTTGGCGAACAAATAAAAGCAGTACCCAATTATCGATGCCAGAAATGTGGATTCACAGTTAACTCACTCTACTGGTTATGCCCTGCTTGCCGTTCGTGGTCAACAATAAAACCTGTTCGTGATTTTGAACAACATTAAAATAAACAAAGAAGAGATTTTTATGTTTTTAATTGATTCTCACTGTCATTTAGATAGTTTAGACTTTAGTACTAAATCCATCAAAGATGTTTTACAAGAAGCTATCAACAATAGCGTTAAACATTGCCTAAGCGTGGCAACAACACTATCTGGCTATGAATCGATGAAACATAAGCTTATACCTTATCAAAATCAATGCTCTTTCTCATGTGGGATTCATCCACTTAATCTTGATGACGAAATTTACGATGCCGAACGCTTTCAAACCCTAGCACAAGAAGATAATGTCATTGCACTTGGTGAAACAGGACTTGATTACTACTACCAACAAGACAACTTAGAACTACAACAAACTATATTTAAAGAACATATCCGATTAGGACGAAAACTAAGCAAACCCGTTATTGTCCACACGCGTAATGCCAAAGAAGATACTTTAAAAATCTTAAAAGATGAACATGTCCATTCAGGTGTTTTACACTGTTTTACAGAAGATATCGAAACAGCAAAACAACTATTGGATCTTGGTTTTTATATTTCCTTTTCAGGGATTATCACCTTTAAAAATGCCGAGGCCCTACGGGAAGTTGCGAAATATGTTCCGCTTGATCGTATCTTGGTCGAAACTGACTCGCCTTATCTTGCTCCCGTACCATATCGAGGTAAAGAAAACCAACCAGCGTATGTTCGTGAAGTTGCACAATATTTGTCTGCTTTAAAAGGTGTTTCTTTAGAGGAAATAGCAAAAAAAACCACTCATAATTTTTGCCGATTATTCAATCTTCAAGGAAAATTAAATGAATTATAAATTAACTATTGATTGGGATGATTTTTTAAGAAAATTTTGGCAAAAAAAACCGGTAATCTTACGCAAGGCATTTGTTAATTTTATTGATCCCATAACACCAGACGAACTAGCTGGTTTAGCGATGGAAGAAGAAATTGATAGCCGAATTGTTTCTAATAAAGATGGTGTTTGGGATGCTAAATTCGGACCATTTACTCAATTCAATAACTTAGGTGAAGATCATTGGAGTTTGCTAGTACAAGCCGTTGACCATTGGCATGAACAAGCAGCGACCTTACTTAAACCGTTTAATTGCCTTCCACAATGGCAATTTGATGATCTAATGATTTCTTACGCAACCCAAGGCGCTGGAGTTGGACCTCATATTGATAATTATGATGTATTTATTATTCAAGGCATGGGTAGCAGGCGTTGGCAAGTTGGCAATTGCGATCCAAATTATAAACAATTTAATGCACACAAAGCATTATTACATGTCGAAGAATATCAACCAATCATTGATGAAGAGCTCACCACAGGCGACATTCTATACATTCCAACAGGTTGTCCGCATAATGGTATATCAATTGGTGAATCATTAAGTTATTCCGTTGGCTTTATGACACAAACATCACAACAACTATTAAGTAGCTTTGCTGATTATGTCATTGATAACCTACCAATTAGTATTTATTATCAAGATCCAGATTTAAAGCTACCTAATGATCCTCATCGCGTTCAACCTTATGAACTAACAAAGGTACAAGATCAAATTATTGATCTAATCAAAACACCTTCATTATTTAACGATTGGTTTGGTAGACACATTACTTTACCAATGCACGATCTAAATATTGTTCCAGTTGAACCACCATACAATTATGAAGAATTTGAATCATTACTAAAAGCTGGTGCAAAGCTACACCGTGTACTAAGCATTCGAATCTTTAAAGTAGGTGATTTTGGCTATATTCATGGTGAAAAAATTGACTTACCAATGCCTATCATAGATCTACTTTGTGAAAATGAAACACTATATTACGAACAGTTGCAGGATAAAAACACACTTAAAGTCATGCTTGATCTTGTCAACAAAGGTTATTGGTACTTTGCTGAAGATTAAATAAATCAACTGCCGATAACAAAATCGGCAGATAAAACGACTGTTCAGGGCATTAAGCTTGGCTTTTTACTAGTTTTAAGTATATACTTGCCCCGCTTTAATTTACCCTCCGTTTAATCACAAATTAAACATCATAAAACGCAAATTTTAAGTAACATCTATTTTTAAAAACTAGAGGTATACATGAAAACTGAAGCAAACACAGCCTTGCAAGCAGAAAGTGAAAACGAACATACAACCCCGTATCAAAAAAGAACCCTTTTTGCATCCACTGTCGGTTACGCACTTGATGGCATGGATATGATGATTTTAGGTGTATGTTTTAGTCTAATCTCGACCAGCTTTAACCTAACTAAGGCCGATTTAGGAACCTTAACATCAGTAACCTTACTTGGCGCAGTATTAGGTGGTATTTTATTTGGTATCCTTGCCGATAAATATGGTCGAGTAAGAGTCTTTTCATGGACTATTTTAATATTTTCTCTTTTCACCGGTTTATGTGCAATTTCACCTAACTATGAATGCTTTTTAATATTTCGCTTTTTAAGTGGACTTGGTCTTGGTGGTGAATTTGGAATTGGTATGACTCTAGTTTCTGAAAGCTGGCCTAAAAATAAACGCTCAAGAGCAACATCTATTGTAGCATTAGGCTTTCAAGTAGGTATCATCTTAGCCGCATTAACCGTTAATTTTATTGGTGAAATTTATGGTTGGCGCTGGGCTTTTGCCATGGGAGTACTGCCAGCTCTATTTGTTGCTTGGACACGTAAAGGTCTAAAAGAACCAGAAATCTGGCAAAATTTAAAAGCTCAAAATAAAAATAAAATAGCCATTGGTAAATTATTTAAAAATCCTCGAACCGTAGCAACTACAATAGGTTTAACTATTGCCTGTGCAGTACAAAATTTTGGTTTTTATGGGCTCATGGTTTGGATGCCCAATATGATTGCAACTGAACTCAAATTGCCATTCAAAAATACAATGTTCTGGACCATTTCAACAACAATTGGTATGTCATTAGGGATCTTAATTTTTGGTTGGTTATGTGATAAATTTGGTCGCCGTCCTTCTTATATCCTATTTTTATTCGTTTCGGCAGTTTCAATTTGGTTTTATTTTCATCAAACTGATATGTTTATATTAATCATATTTGGTTCAGCAATTGGCTTTTTTGTAAATGGCATGATGGGCGGATATGGTGCATTGCTTGCTGAACATTACCCAACAGATGCCCGTTCAAGTGCTGAAAATATTATTTTTAATGTAGGTCGAGGAATTGCAGGAATATCGCAAGTTTTAATTGCATATTTAGCTACTGTTTATTCAATTAGCTACGCATTAGCTTTACTGTCTGCTGCTTATTTATTATCAGCGGCTGCATTTGTATTTTTAATACCCGAAACAAAAGGTAAAGAACTAGAATAACTCAAAAAAAAACAGGGGAAATCACCCTGTTTTATATCACATTAATAAATTATATCAAAAATTAAAACAAACTACTTTAGTTAGCAGTACAAGAAGCTGGTGTCAATTTAACACTAAATAATTGCTCATCATTTATATAATAATTATGACTAACACCATTTGGGAATGCATCCCTAAATTGTTTAACTTGTGAGCTATTACTACAATAAAGTGTTTTTAGACTTTCTGTCGTCATTTTTTGAGTATCAGGAATTGATAACTCATCTTTTGAACTATCAATTACATATTTATAATTAATTAAATCATTATCTTTAGTTATATCAATCAAATTAGTTTTTGCATCAACTTTAACTGGAAGCATTTTTTTTGCTTCGTTAATAATAGTTTCTTGCAAACGACTTAATTCAGTATTTTTTGAAGAATCACCAACTGCTTTATTAGCATCAGATTTTGAATTATCACAGCTACAAAGAACCAAGCTTATCAAAATTGCTGACACTGTTTTTAAACTTTTCATTATTATTCCTTTGAGTAAATTTTATAAATTACATATCGACCACTTATTTAAAAAGTGGTCAATAAATTGTAAAATATCAGTGAAAAAAGTACATAAAAAAATTTACAATTTAAAACAAAAAATAAATAAAAATAAGCTTTAATAAGCCCCACCCATTTAGTGCTGATGATTTCTACTATTTTTTAAGTTGATTAATGGTTATTTAGAATCACAATCACTCGGTTTCAAATCAAACGACATAATTTTCTCATTTTCAAGATAATAATTATGACTTACTCCATTTGGGAATATGAGTTTCAACGCTTCAACATTTGGGTCATTACCACAATATAAAGTAACTATCGTGTTTAATACAGATTGCTGATTTTGCTTTAGCAATATCACATCTTTAGGCAAACCTTTCATAATATATTTATAAATAAGTTTATTGTTATCTTTTGATATGTCATTGAACATCGTAAATTTATCAATCACAATGGGTAACTTTTCTTTTATACCTTCAACAACCGAATCTTGAGCAAAACTATAATCACCATCTTTTTGCTCATTAAATTCTTTGATTTTTTCAGGTGTTGATTGAGCAATAATATTTTGTCCTCTTTCAACAATATCCATATTCTCTTGAATACCAGTTCGCTGAGTACCAGTTCGCTGAGTACCCATAACTTTTGCTTCTGAATTATTAAAACCAAATAATATTATTCCCATTAACATCACAAATGTTACTTTCATGCCTTTCATGTTTATTCCTACCCAAGCTAATTCATCACTACCTGATATCTTTTAAAAGATAAAACTATAAAAATACAAAAACAGTAATAATAATACTAATTAATCTTTAAAAGAGCTGTAAAAGAACACTATTAAGAAAGAGCGTCCAAAATAAAAAGGGCTTCAATCAGCCCTTTTATATTAATAAAATTTAACTATTTATCCAAATTAATAAAAATATATTTAATCATCATCATCACAATCACTTGGTTTTACATCTACTGAAAATACCTTATCATCATTGATATAATAATTATGGTTAGCTCCTCTAGGGAATACTAATCTTAAAGTCTTCATGCTAGAATCATCACCACAATAAAACTCAACCAATTTATCTTGTAAACTCTTTTGACTAGTTTTAGCCTGTAATGCATCTTTAGTGATATTATTCACAACATATTTATAATTAATTGCATTGCTATCTGACGATACATCAACTAAAGTTACGCTCGGATCAATTGTTGCCGGTAATTTTGTTTTAATTGCCTTGATCATCAAACCTTGAGCAACATTATAATTACCTTCTTCAATCTTATTAAACATCTCTTCTTTTTCTGATTTTGTTTGTTGATACAAATCTTTAGCTTTATCACTAATTGCTGAGCTTACTTGCTTAACTTGGTCTTCAATTTTTGCACTTAATTGACTCGCCTTATCACCAATTTCTGAACTTAATTGATTGACTTTATCACTAATTTCCGCACCTGTTTGATTGGCCTTGTCACTTACTTCTGAACTTGTTTGTTTGGCTTGTTGTTTAATATCATCAGTTTTTGATTTTGAATTATCACAATTGACTAAAAAAAGCCCTAACACTACTAAAGTGATCACTTTAAAAAGTTTCATTTTTATTCCTTTTTATTTTTTAATTAATATTTAACTATCATGAATTAAATCATAATAATTCTTTGATTTGAAAAGTTAATTTTATCTAATTGTTAGTAGTAAAAGAGTTTAAATAAACTCTTTTACTATAACAAATATCAACTAGTTAATATGCATACCACCTGTAACACCATAAGTTTCACCAGTTGTATAACTTGATTCTTCAGATGCTAAGTGCACATAAACACCAGCAAGTTCAACAGGTTGGCCAGCTCGTTGTAAAGGAGTTTGTTTACCAAATTCAGGAATAGCGTCACTTGGTTGACCGCCACAAATTTGTAATGGTGTCCAAACTGGACCTGGGGCAACAGAATTTACGCGAATACCTTTATGACCCAATTGTTTAGCTAGCCCACGTGTAAATGCAATAATAGCTGTTTTAGTTGAAGCGTAATCTAATAAATTACTGCTAGGTTGATAAGCCTGAACAGATGAAGTTGTAATAATGGTTGATCCTGATTTCAAGTAACCTAAAGCCGCTTTAGTTAACCAAAAAAGCGAAAACACATTAACTTCAAAGGTTTTCTTAATTTGCTCGGTAGTAAGCTCCATAATATCTTCAACAGCAACCTGCTTACCAGCAACCAGTGTCAAATTATCTAATCCACCTAATTGATGGTGCGCCTCTTCAACTAATTTTTTACAAAAAGTTTCGTCACTCAAATCACCGGGGATCAATACAGCTTTGCGCCCAGCCGTTTGAATAACCTTAGCAACCTCTTCCGCGTCTTTTTGTTCGAAAGGAAGGTAATTTATTGCTACATCAGCACCTTCTTTAGCATAAGCAATCGCTGCCGCCCGCCCAATACCAGAATCGCCACCAGTAACAAGCATTTTACGCCCTTCTAATCGGCCATGCCCTTGATAGCTTTTTTCACCACAATCAGGGATTGGGGTCATTTCACACTGTAAAGCTGGTGCAACTTGTGTTTGTTTTGGGAACTTATCATGATGATATTTGGTAAGTGGATTATAGATTTGTTTGCTCATAATTTTCTCCTAAGTTAAACATATATTTGAAAACAAATTCGATATAACTTAAATGAAATCAATTAATAATCACAAAATCCTATTGATAAACCTATTTTAATCTTTAAAATAACTAACTAATTCAATAAATTATATTTACTGACAACAAAAATTAGAATATTTTTTTAAACTTAATAGCATTGCTCGATATCATCCCCAAAGATTTTTAAACAAACAAAAAAAGTGAGGCTAATAATAAACAAAGGCGGCTTTCTATGATTGGCTTGGTGAGGTCATTGAAATTAGTAAAGCCGAAACCTTAAATATTGCATAATTTTGCACTGAACTAAGTGTATCAAATTAACATATACGAAGCTAGTAAAAGAAAATTAAAAAAAGGTTACTTTTATTTATAATAACATTGATTTTAAATGAATTATTATAATTTTCTTATTATTTATATCGTATTAATAGTTAATACCATTGGGAAAATTTTTTAAGCTCTTTCATTCCATTACTATTTTCACAATATGCGTTAAGTAATTTTTGAAGAATTGTATCCATGGTGGTTGGTAGTAATAAAGCTTGTTCAGGTGTATTTTTAACGTTATATCTATAATTGATCCTAATCTTTAAATATATCCACTAATATAGTAAATTCATTAAGATCGATTGATAATGCTTTTTGGATTGGAGCAATGACTGAATTTTGAGAATCACTAAGATCACAATTTTTCCAATCCGCTATAGATGTATTTTGCAAAGTTTTTTAGCGTTATCAAAGTTTATTAAAACCAATTTAAAAATAACAAAAATAATTAGTTGCAATATTTTTATACTGATATCACTTTTTAAATATTCGATATTTCTTTATATTACTTATAGTTATTTTTTATACACTGACATTGCAAAAACATCAGAACAAACTATTAAAACCGATATTTTTATACTAAAACATAGTGTTTCCTGAAACTTTTTCACAAACTATTTATGCCAAATAACAAAAGCAATAAAAAACTGTTGCACTTTTTTTTAAAACGGGTATTTTGTTAAAAATAATTTTAAAAAATGACAAAAAGTTAATCATTCAACATTATGAAATTTTCACTCAAAATCGTCCTCATCAACATTATTGTCAGCGTGGTCATTATTCCTGCGCGGGGGCGTTTTTGAATAAAATATATGTTTATACATAAATCAGAAAACCCCCGCTCCCAAAAAGCGGGGGTTTTTTTATGGATAATGGATAGGTAAAGTACAAGCGAGGAATAAATGTTAGGAACACAGTGGATAGTAAAAACCTTAAAAGAAAAAGGCGTAACCACCGTTTTTGGATATCCTGGTGGACAAATTATGCCTCTATATGATGCACTTTATGACGGGGGTATTGAACATGTACTATGTCGTCATGAACAAGGTGCAGCCATGGCGGCTATTGGTTATGCTCGTGCAACAGGAAAAACTGGTGTTTGCATTGCCACCTCGGGTCCTGGTGCAACAAATATCATTACAGGTCTTGCCGATGCTTTGATTGATTCAGTGCCGATTGTTGCTATAACTGGTCAAGTTCCAACCAAGCTTATTGGTACAGATGCCTTTCAAGAAGTTGATGTTTTGGGATTATCTCTAGCTTGCACCAAACACAGTTATTTAATAGATGATGCACACGATTTACCCAATATATTAGAAGAGGCGTTTAACTTAGCCAATTCGGGAAGACCTGGACCAATATTAATTGATGTTCCCAAAGATATACAGCTTGCAAACCTAGATTATCATAACTATTTAACACCATCCTCATTAAAAATTGCACAAAATAAAACTCAACTATACTCAATCTTGCCTGATGATATAAAACAAGCCAAACAAATGATCATCCAAGCCCAAAAACCAATGCTTTACATTGGTGGAGGTGTTGGGCTTTCAGGCGCAATATACGAACTTAGAAACTTTATGGAATTAACACAAATTCCAAGTGTATCAACATTAAAAGGGCTTGGTGTTGCCGATATTAATAATCCCTATTATTTAGGATTAGTCGGTATGCATGGAGCAAAAGCAGCCAATTTAGCAGTGCAAGAATGTGACCTACTAATTGCCCTAGGAGTACGATTTGATGACAGGGTTACCGGCAATCTTAATGAATTTGCACGACATGCTAAAGTACTTCATATTGATATCGATCAAGCTGAAATCAACAAATTACGCCAAAGCCATTTAGGATTACAAGGCGATATAAAGCAAGTTTTACCACTACTAAATCAAACAGTTTCAATTGATAACTGGCATAAAAAAATTAACCAACTAAAAACACAACACCCAACTCGCTATGATCACCCTGGTGAAGCTATTTATGCGCCAACTTTATTAAAAACTATCTCTGAGCGAAAATCAGCTAATACTATTGTCACTACCGATGTGGGACAACACCAAATGTGGACAGCACAACATATGTGCTTTAATCACCCTCAAAACTTCATTACATCAAGTGGGCTTGGCACAATGGGATTTGGTTTACCATCTGCCGTTGGCGCACAAATGGCAAGACCCAATGACTGTGTAATTTGTGTATCAGGTGATGGATCTTTCATGATGAATGTCCAAGAATTGACCACTATAAAACGTAAAAAATTGCCAATAAAAATTGTATTAATTGATAATCAACGCCTAGGTATGGTTCGCCAATGGCAAGAATTATTTTTTAACGAAAGATACAGCGAAACAAATTTATCAGATAACCCCGACTTTTTAATGCTAGCTAAAGCATTTGACATACCAGGACAAACTATCGACAAAAAATCACAAATCGATGCTGCGCTCGATAACCTATTTAATTCAAAAGGAGCTTATCTTTTACATGTATGCATAGATGAATTAGAAAACGTATGGCCACTGGTACCACCGGGAGCAGCAAACGAAAACATGCTAGATAGAAGTTGTAAGGAGTAAGCAATGAACGAACAAACACAATACCAATTAGTCATAAAAGCTTATGACAAATTGGGGACACTTGAACGTATATTACGGGTTATCCGTCATCGGGGTGGACATATTAAATCAATGCAAATGCAAACAGTTGAAAACAAAATACTAATTATGACATTAATATTAACTACCGAAAGAGCGTTTTCGACACTACAAAATCAAGTAGCAAAATTAGAAGATGTAATAGTAATTGAATAATGACAATTTCAAACAAATTATTATTAAATAATAAGTTAAATCAAAGATAGTAAACAATTTAACAGTTAAATAAACAAATAAGTGTAGTATAATGCTTGACCGTTAAAGCGAAATACCGAAAGCAAAGTACATACTTAACAAATTAAAAAATAAAGAGGGAAACAAAATGAGTTCTACAGCAAAATCTGATTATATTTGGTTGAATGGTGATATGATTCCATGGGCAGATGCAAAAGTTCATGTAATGTCACATGCTTTACATTATGGAACTTCAGTATTTGAAGGTGTACGTTGTTATGACACCCATAAAGGTCCTGCCATTTTTCGCCACAAAGAACATGCACAACGGCTGTTAAATTCAGCAAAAATTTATCGTTTCCCTGTACCTTATTCTCTTGATGAAATCATGGAAGCTACACGCCAAACTATCAAAAAAAATAATTTAAAAAGCGCTTATATTCGCCCATTAGTCTTTATTGGTGATGTGGGTATGGGCGTTAACCCACGTGAGGGCTATAAAACCGATGTTATGATAGCTGCATTTCCATGGGGGGCTTATCTAGGCGAAGAAGCATTAGACCAAGGTATTGATGCAATGGTCTCATCTTGGCATCGCGTTGCATCAAATACAATTCCTGCCGCAGCTAAAGCAGGTGGTAACTATTTATCATCATTATTAATTGGTTCTGAAGCGAGAGCAAATGGCTTCCAAGAAGGTATTGCGTTAGATGTTCATGGTCACTTATCTGAAGGTGCTGGTGAAAATCTCTTTATTATTAAAGATGGCATTTTATACACTCCGGTTTTATCGTCATCGGCGCTACCGGGTATTACACGTGATGCAGTATTAACACTAGCACGTGATATTGGTATTGAAGTGCGAGAACAAACACTATCACGCGAATCACTTTATCTGGCAGATGAAGTCTTTATGACAGGTACAGCAGCGGAAATTACACCTGTGCGCAGTGTTGACCGCATCCAAGTTGGCATTGGCCGTTGTGGTCCAATCACCAAACAAATCCAACAAACATTCTTTGGTTTATTTAATGGTAAAACTGAAGATAAATATGATTGGTTAGATCTTGTTAAATAATAAATAAAATCAAAAATCCGCCAACTATGTTGGCGGATAACTTTTTAACTTGTTGATTAATATTAAAAACTACAAACCGTTAAACACGGTTACTTGCATAAAATTGGGAGCAGGAAATGCCTAAATATCGTTCAGCAACCTCGATCGAGGGTAGAAACATGGCTGGAGCCCGCGCATTATGGCGTGCAACTGGCGTTAAAAATGAAGACTTTGGTAAACCCATCATTGCGGTGGTTAACTCATTCACACAATTTGTACCAGGACATGTCCACCTAAAAGACATTGGACAGCTAGTCGCCAAACAAATTGAAACATCGGGTGGCATTGCCAAAGAGTTCAATACAATCGCAGTTGATGATGGTATTGCCATGGGACATGGTGGAATGCTTTACTCACTTCCTTCAAGAGAACTCATTGCTGATTCTGTTGAGTATATGGTTAATGCACACTGTGCCGACGCCATGATCTGTATTTCTAACTGCGACAAAATCACACCGGGAATGTTAATGGCTTCGCTTCGTTTAAATATCCCAACCATTTTTGTTTCAGGTGGACCGATGGAAGCAGGCAAAACAAAACTATCTGACCAAATCATTAAATTAGACTTAGTTGACGCAATGATTCAAAGCGCTAACCCAAATGTTAGCGACGCAGATAGCAAAGCCATCGAAGAATCAGCTTGCCCTACTTGTGGTTCTTGCTCAGGTATGTTTACGGCTAACTCCATGAACTGCTTAACCGAAGCATTAGGACTTTCATTACCGGGCAATGGTTCACTTATTGCCACTCACAAACAACGTGAACAACTCTTTTTAAACGCAGCTAAACGCATTGTTGAAATCACCAAACGTTATTATGAACATGATGATGTATCTTACCTGCCTCGTTCAATTGCAACAAAAGCGGCATATGAAAATGCTATGTCATTAGACATTGCTATGGGTGGCTCGACCAACACCGTATTACATTTGTTAGCCACTGCACAAGAAGGCGAAATCGACTTTACCATGTCAGATATAGATAGATTATCGCGAAAAGTCCCACATTTATGTAAAGTAGCGCCAAGTACAGCGCAATACCATATGGAAGATGTTCACCGAGCTGGTGGCGTTGTATCAATTATGTCAGAACTAGATAAAGCAGGATTACTAAATCGCAATGTTCACAACGTTCTAGGACTAACATTACAAGAAACTTTCACCAAATACGACATAACTCAAACTACCGACGAAGCAGTAAAAAAAATGTATCGT
The DNA here is from genome assembly GCF_001690535.1 of Gilliamella sp. Bif1-4. Classification (NCBI taxonomy): domain Bacteria; kingdom Pseudomonadati; phylum Pseudomonadota; class Gammaproteobacteria; order Orbales; family Orbaceae; genus Gilliamella; species Gilliamella sp. Bif1-4. The sequence continues at coordinate 113,468 of NZ_LZHC01000025.1, forward strand.
AGTGGACCTGCAGGCATTCGCACCACTAAAGCTTTTTCACAAGATTGCTATTGGGATTCACTTGACGATGACCGTGTAAATGGTTGTATTCGTGATAAAGCTCACGCCTATAGTCAAGACGGTGGACTTGCAACACTCTATGGTAATGTTGCACAAGATGGCGCAATTGTTAAGACCGCAGGCGTTGCTGCTGAAAATTTAATTTTCCGAGGTCCAGCAAAAGTATTTGAAAGCCAAGAAGATGCTGTTGATGGCATATTAGGAGGCAAAGTGGTTGAAGGTGATGTCGTTGTCATCATTTATGAAGGACCAAAAGGCGGACCAGGTATGCAAGAGATGCTCTACCCAACCAGTTATTTAAAATCCATGGGTCTAGGCAAAAAATGTGCATTGATAACAGATGGACGATTTTCTGGTGGTTCCTCTGGCTTATCAATTGGACATATTTCTCCAGAAGCAGCAAATGGTGGCGTTATAGGCCTTGTTCGTGATGGTGATATTATTGATATTGATATCCCAAATCGTAAATTAGTACTAGATGTCCCAACTTCTGAACTTGAACGTCGACGAGTTGCAGAACTAGAACGAGGTGAAAAAGCATTTACGCCTCATAATCGAGATCGTTACGTCTCATTTGCGCTTAAAGCTTACGCCAGTTTAGCAACAAGCGCAGACAAAGGTGCCGTACGAGATAAAAGTAAATTAGGTGGCTAATTGTGAAACAAGAAAATACTCAACTTACCGGTGCAGATTATTTAAAAGCAACGCTTTGTAGCGCCGTATACGATGTGGCAGAAGTAACTCCACTTGAAAAAATGGAAAAAATCTCAGCAAGAATACACAATCAAGTTTTTGTCAAACGCGAAGACCGCCAACTCGTCCACAGTTTCAAAATCCGTGGAGCACAAGCCATGATAGCCAGCTTAAGTGAAGAAGAACGCAAATGCGGCGTTATTGCTGCGTCGGCTGGCAACCATGCGCAAGGAGTGGCTTTTTCGGCTACAAAATTAGGCATCAGTTCTTTAATTGTTATGCCACTAACAACTGCCGATATCAAAGTTGAAGCTGTAAAAAGTTTTGGTGGTGAAGTATTACTTTATGGTGCCAACTTTGACGAAGCCAAAGCCAAAGCAATGGAACTGGCTAAAGAACAAAATCGCATCTTTATTCCACCATTTGATCATCCATTAGTAATTGCTGGGCAAGGCAGTATTGCTATGGAACTATTACAACAAAATGCCAAACTAGACCGTATCTTTGTACCTGTTGGTGGTGGTGGGCTTGCCGCAGGCATTGCAGTATTAATCAAACAAATCATGCCATCAATCAAAGTTATTGCTGTTGAGCCTAAAGACTCAGCTTGCTTAAAAGCTGCATTAGATGCAGGTCACCCTGTTAATTTAGATCGTGTCGGACTCTTTGCTGAAGGCGTTGCTGTCAAACGAATTGGCAATGAAACATTCAGACTTTGCCAACAATATATTGATGATATTATTACCGTGAATAGCGACGAAATTTGCGCGGCAGTGAAAGACTTATTTGACGATGTACGTGCAATAGCTGAACCATCTGGCGCTGTAGCATTAGCTGGACTAAAAAAATATGTCGATCAGCATAACATCTGTGGTGAAAAACTTGCTCATATACTGTCAGGCGCTAATTTAAACTTCCACAGCTTACGCTATGTATCAGAACGCTGTGAATTAGGCGAAAAACGTGAAGCGCTATTAGCAGTCACCATTCCAGAGAAGAAAGGCAGTTTTTTAAGTTTCTGTCAGCTATTAGGTGGACGCGCAGTAACCGAATTTAATTACCGCTATCATGATGAAAAATCTGCTTGTATTTTTGTGGGAATAAAAATCTCAAAAAGTGAAGAAAAAGATGAAATTATGCAAGAACTTACTGCTGAAAAATACCTTGTTGTGGATCTAACCGAAGACGAAATGGCAAAACTACATGTACGCTACATGATTGGTGGCAAACCTTGCAAACCGCTTCAAGAACAAGTATACAGTTTTGAGTTCCCTGAATCGCAAGGAGCGTTGCTTAAATTCTTACAAACGTTAGGGACTAATTGGAATATATCAATGTTCCACTATCGTAGCCACGGTACCGATTATGGTCGTGTACTTGCCGCGTTTGAAATCGACGAATCAACCCTTAACCAGTTTAATCAACACCTAACTGAACTCGATTATGGTTTCCACAACGAAACACATAATCCTTCGCTTAAACTGTTTTTAACCAATCAAGGTTAAAATTAGTAACAACTATTCACCTATAAGGTGGATTAGCGAAGAGTACTTTTTTGTTGTAGTAAGTTTTATTTTTTAGAAAAGCGCTTTTGCTACTCAGTTGCAAAAGCGCAAGGACCGCAGACTTTGTCTTCTATACGCTCCTATGTATTGGTTGATGGCGTTGTAATACTACACTAGATAACTTTATAGCCAATAACGCAGAGGTTATTGCCTTTGTTTTCCCCATCAAACATTAAATACAGAATACTACCGTATACTTTGCGGAACCTTATAAAAGCTGGTAAAGAGGCACAAATGAAAACACTAATGGCTTAATACGTCAGTTTATACCTAAGTCAGCGGCTATTTCATTAGTTGACGACGAACAGATAAAGAAAATTCAATATCTATTGAACTCTCGCCCAAGAAAACGGCATAAGTTTAAAAGCCCTGCCGCTTTTTATTCTAAGGAGTTAAGACGAATTGCACTTCATGGTGTAATCTAGGTTTATTGAAGGATATAAAACCAATACTAGACAAGCAATTATGCTTAATTTTTCTATGACAATCTGGTCTACAATTATCACCATAAATATTTCTAAAACAAATAACCCAAAATTATATAAGAAATTAGCGTTATGCATTTGTGGAAAATAACCAATAGTCATTTCAACTAATTTACCATCAGTTCTTCGGTATCTATACATGAACCGTTTTTACCAGTTTTTGAACACTCAACTCTTAAGCCACGATTTTCATTACACTTTACCATTCGGCTTTAGTTTTACTATAGCTTGATGTGATAACGCTTTTTGATCGCCATTTGCTATAAATAGCCCTCTGCTATGAACTAATAATCAGTTATAATGAAAGGATAATGACCATTATTTTATAACTAAATTATAATGCACTATTCATACTAGTTATGCTTTTAGTTACACTAATAATTGAGAATCAGTGAGATTTCATAAGTTTAAATGATACTGAACGAGACTAACTAAACCAAATAATGCATTGAAATATAAATAAAAATAACACTATGAATGAAAATCAAAATTTAGCCGACCACACACCAATGATGCAGCAGTATTTAAAACTTAAAGCTGAAAATCCCGATATTTTGCTTTTTTATCGTATGGGTGATTTTTATGAAATGTTTTATGATGATGCCAAGCGAGCCTCGCAACTTTTAGATATTTCGCTCACAAAGCGTGGTTCGTCAAATGGTGAACCAATTCCTATGGCGGGAGTACCTTATCATGCGGTTGAAAGTTATTTAGCAAAGTTAATTGCACTAGGTGAATCAGTTGCTATTTGTGAACAGATTGGCGATCCAGCTACTAGTAAAGGACCAGTAGAACGAAAAATTGTCCGTATTGTAACTCCTGGTACAGTAAGTGATGAGCTATTATTAGAAGATCGCAAAGACAATTTACTGGCATCAATTTGGCAATATAAAAATTATTACGGCTATGCCACACTCGATATCAGTTCAGGACGATTTTATATTTTTGAATGTGACAATTTCGAGGAAATGCAAGCCGAATTACAACGTACAAGTCCTGTCGAATTACTATATCCAGAAGAATTTCAATCCATGCCATTAATTGAAAATAACTCTGGATTGCGCCGTCGTCCACAATGGGACTTTGATCTTGAAACAGCAAAACAACAGCTTAATCTACAATTTGGCACTAATGATTTAATTGGATTTGGTGTGGAAGACTGTAATTATGCACTTTGTGCAGCTGGCTGTTTGTTACAATATGTTAAAGATACCCAACGCACGGCTCTACCTCATATACGTTCAATTGTCAAACAGTCGGCTTATGATTTTGTCGTGTTAGATGCCGCAACACGTCGTAATCTAGAAATCACCGAAAACCTATCTGGTGGAACTCAAAATACTGTAGCGGAAATACTTGATAAAACTCAAACACCAATGGGTAGCCGTATGCTTAAACGTTGGTTGCATTCACCAATTCGTAATTTGACTATATTACAAAATCGACAACAAGCTGTTGGCGAATTACAAAATTATATTGATGAAGTTAATCCATTATTAAAACAAATTGGTGATTTGGAACGTATTTTGGCAAGACTTGCATTACATACGGCTAGACCTCGTGATTTTGCTCGTTTACGTGATGCTTATAATTTATTACCACAATTACAAACACTATTAAGTGGTCTTACTTCACCTGCGTTAATTAACTTGCGTAAAAAAATAAATCAATTTGACCATATAGCCGAAATATTAAATCAGGCTATTGTTGAAACACCACCGGTAATTATTCGTGATGGTGGGGTTATTGCTACTGGATATAATGCAGAACTAGACGAACTACGAAGTTTAGCGGATGGTGCAACCAATTATTTAGAACAGTTAGAAATCCGAGAACGTGAAACACTTGGCATTGACACATTAAAAGTTGGATTTAATGCTGTGCATGGCTACTATATCCAAATCAGCCGTGGGCAAAGCCATTTGGCACCAATTCATTATACTCGTCGTCAAACACTGAAAAATGTTGAGCGATATATCATCCCCGAACTTAAAGAGTACGAAGATAAAGTACTAACTTCCAAAGGACGAGCATTAGCACTCGAAAAGCAACTTTACGAACAGCTATTTGATCTATTAATGCCAGATCTAGCCACTATGCAAATCAGTGCTGAAGCCATTGCCGAACTTGATGTGCTTACCAACCTAGCGGAACGATCATTAACACTTAACTATCAAAAACCAACACTATCAACCGACTCAGGAATAGAAATTAAAGATGGCCGACATGTGGTGATTGAGCAAGTTTTACAAACACCATTTATTGCAAACTCGCTCTCATTATTACCAAGCAGACGTATGTTAATTATTACGGGTCCAAACATGGGCGGTAAAAGTACTTATATGCGTCAAACTGCTTTAATTGTATTACTGTCTTATATTGGTAGCTTTGTCCCTGCTTCAAAAGCAGTCATTGGACCTATTGATCGCATTTTTACACGTATTGGCGCTTCTGATGATTTGGCATCTGGTCGCTCCACTTTTATGGTCGAAATGACCGAAACCGCTAACATTATGCACAATGCAACTCAACAAAGTTTAGTATTAATGGATGAAATTGGTCGAGGAACTTCAACATATGATGGGCTTTCATTAGCTTGGGCTTGTGCCGAAAATTTAGCAAATGAAATCAAATCAATGACGCTTTTTGCCACTCATTACTTTGAATTAACCCAATTACCCGAACATATGCAAGGTGTTTATAATATCCACTTTGATGCCATTGAACACGATAATACCGTTGCTTTTATCCACGAAGTATCTGAAGGCGCAGCGAGTAAAAGTTTTGGTATTGCAGTTGCTGGACTTGCCGGTGTGCCTAGGGCAGTACTAAAACGGGCTAAACAAAAATTGAAAGAGCTCGAAATTATTTCAAAACAAACGGCTAACAGTGGCGTTGCTCAATCTCAACTTTCTTTTATCAACGAACCTGAACCTTCGGAAGTTGAAGAAGCGTTAAAACAGATTGATCCTGATGCTCTAACACCAAAACAAGCATTAGAAATTTTATATCAATTAAAAAAGTTGGTGTAATTTAAATAACCTCTAATTGTTTTATTGCGATATTATTCTAAAAAACCGCTAGATGTGATTTCTAGCGGTTGGTTTTAATTATGAATAGCATCTAGAATTTAAAAAATTAAGCCCAATTTTTCTTCTTAGATGTTTTACCTATGCCCGGATTAAGACTGTTTGTAGGATCAAGCTCTTGATAGAATTTTTTCAAATCCTCATTGGCATGATACAAATGCCCCACATTGTGCTCAGCTGGATATTGCGCACCACGCTGATCAAGCAATGCTAAAATCTCTTCCTTAACTTTATCACAATCCACCCCTTTTTTAGCTATATAATCTTGATGAAATACATAACAGAAAAAATGCCCATAATACATTTTATAAATAAAGTTTTGATCAATGTTTTCTGGCAGCGTTTCAAACCAATCGGTATCATTACGTCGTAGTGCGATATCTAATGCAACAATGTTTTCTACTGTTTTGCTATGTACATTACGATAAGCCGTTGCAGCACCCGCAGCTGCAAAACGGTGTAACATTGCGGCTTCAGCTTCTTTTTCGTTACATAAAAAATAATTACCATTTTTATTTTGAAAATAGTCTTTTAAAAAAGCCTCGGCTTCAGCAATCCCATCATCTGCCATTTTTAAAATAAGGTGATGTTCATAACGATCACGATAATCACGCATTGATTTTGGTAAATGATTTGGCAAAAATTTGCAAGCAAAGATAGAAAACCGATCCGAAAAATTCTTTGGAAAAAATGGAATTTTAGCGGTAACACGATCAACAAAGTTCTTAAACACAAACATGCGTGGCATCATATCTGTACCTAGCTTTTTAATGGCTAAAAAGGTCGGTTTCCCATAAACTGCGGCAATATCAAAAGCCACGCGATGTATATATTCTCCTGACACAGGCAAGGTTTTAAATTGGCTTAAAATGTGGCGACGAATACCATTTAATTCATTAATATCATTTGTACCAATATAAAATACGGCTGATTTTTTCTCTAACGGAAATGTATCAAGGCGCACAGCAAATACCATTAATCTACCAGCACTACCTGATGCTTCATAATGACGAGCAGGATCAGCATTAAATCTAGCAGGCGTATCGGCATCTACTTCACGAACATGCTCACAATAATGGTGATCATGGCCTAACCCAGCATCATGTTTAATATCCTTATCAGTATAAGTATGATTTTGAAGATTCTGTAAAATTGTTTCTGGTTCATCACCCAATTCTATACCTAAATGATTAACTAAACGCAATTGCCCTTGCGCATCTAATTGAGCAAACACCGCCATTTGAGTATAAGCAGGCCCACGCTGAATCAGTGCTCCACCTGAATTATTACATACCCCACCCATCACAGAAGCGCCAATGCAAGATGAACCTATAACCGAATGCGGACCTCGATGATATTTTTTTAATTCCTTTTCTAGACGAAAAAGTGTGCTACCTGGCAAGCAGACAACTTGTTCACCATTTTCTATCACTTTAATACTATCTAAGCGACGAGTACTAACAATAACAACAGGACGATCATAGTCATTACCATCAGGCGTTGAACCACCAGTTAATCCAGTATTTGCGGATTGTGTGATAACAATCACATCCGCTTCAACACACGCCTTTAACACTTGCCACTGTTCAACTAACGTTCCCGGCAAAACAACTGCCAATGCATCACCTTCACCAAAGCGAATACCTTGACGATAAGGCAATGTGCGTGCTGGATTGGTTAAAGTATATTTATGTCCAACAATACCTTGTAGCTGCTCAATGAGCTTAGCTGTTTGATTACTTTTCATATCGGTATTTCCTATGCTTATTGAAAATTTAGATGAGTTAATAGTGGTGATTAAATAATCACCCATCTTAACCAAAAGCAAAATAATAAGCTATCGGAATTTTTATTGCAGATGAACAAAACACACTTAAACGACCTTTTACAACAAAATGGTCTATAAAGGTAATTTATTTATAATGTTTAACCCTGCGTTTTTTGGGTATTTTTTGACAAAAGTTGTTGGCGTTCATTTTGATTAAAAAAAGCCCACGCTACAAACCTACTCACTTTTTGCCCTTGCGCCATAGGGATAATACGGCTTTCAACAACAGCAACTTGTTTTAATTTTTTGTTAATCACCGACAAGGTCTCTTTTTTTGAAACTAATGAAGTAAACCATAGACATTGGGTTTTATATTGAGCACTTTCGTTAATCATATTACTAATAAAAGCACTTTCACCACCTTGACACCAAAGTTCGGCATGTTGTCCACCAAAATTAAGCACATTTTTTTGAGTGGAATTTATTAACTTACCTAACTTCTTCAATTTGGTTTGCGTACTTACCAACGCATCTTCTGCTGAAGCATGAAAAGGCGAATTGCACAGCGTTAAAGTATAAAATTCATTGGGTTTAATGGTATGTTTAAAAATCGATCCACTGTCTTTTTGTAATCGACACTACAAAGTGTTTTTTTATAACGTATTGGCTTGTGTAATAAACAAAGCAACTTTGATCGCAACTGGATTAATATCACTCCCTACAAATGACCAACCATATTCGGCACAACCAATAATAGGGTAAATCACATTAGCCCCAACACCAATATCTAAAACCCGAATTTGTTTACCTGTTGGAATGCTATTTTGGTTATCTTTAGCTAATAAATCAGCCAAATAGTGAATATAATCAGCTCGACCAGGAATGGGCGGACATAAAATGCCATCTGGAATATCCCAATAACTTACCTAATAATAGCTAAACAACAAAGCTTTATTTAACATTTTAACCGCCATCGGATCGGCAAAATGAATTGATAAATTACCATATTGGTTTTGATTCACAAATTGAGAAAGTTCCGGTAATATTTTGATAAGCAGTGTAAAATCATAATTACCTTTATGTTTATTCCTACGATGGCAAGAAATTTTTTTTAATGGTGTTTGCACGGTATTTCTATCTTACACAAAATCGAATGTGTGGCGATTATAAAATATTTAATATTAGTTAACCCAAAATACTATATTCCGTTGTACTTTCTTTATAAAACATTTCATTACCAATAAAAAATACTTTATAGATTCTTAAATGTTTTACTTTATCAATTTTTCTTTAGACCTATAAAAATTTAATATTTTTTATTGACTTTTTAGTCACCAATACACTTATGTCACTTTCATTAGCCTTATGCCTTTTGGGAATGTTAAAGAGGGAGATTTTAAATTCACACTTCTCCCTTACATACCCTGTCAAGGCGCTACACACGCTACCGCATTAACATAATCTGAGGTTATTTCACCCACGTACCCTACACCAAAGTAGGATGGTTCACCATCAATCATTACGTATTGATGAGCAAAGTAGTTACCATCAAACCAATCACTATTTTTGTACCCATACCCTTCAATAACTTCCCCCCACTCGTTAAATATCCCGCCTATCCAACCATTGTTGTCCTTATAACTTAAACGCCTTTGATAATATGGACTTTCTCTTCCAGGTATCCCGCCAGTCCAAATTGGCCCTTCACCAAAATCAACTCCATTTGAATTAGTATAATCCTCGATGCCTGGAATACGATAGCCACCACCTAAATTTTGACAAAACTTTTCGGCTTCATCATATGAATCAACATATAAACCTCCTCCTATATACCAACGCTCTATTTTAAAGCTATAAAGCAAATGGGTATGACTGCTGTCTGAATAGAGCTTAAATACCGATGGAGTAAACCGTGTATCATCAGAATCTTTATTTGGACCCTTTAATAATATTTTTAAAGCAAGCTCACCACCTTCATCAGGAAAACCAGTCCAATTAGGTGTCTGTGCTGAAGTTAATGATAATGTTACACCACTACCACTTTCGGCAGTAACTGTTGTGCCATTCGCCATTATTGCCTGCTCTGGTGATATGCCAGCTAATAATAAATAAAAATACAAACCATCTGAGCCTGTTGTAGGAAAGTTTTCACTTACGGCATTGATATTTGTAACTTTATATCCTTTTTTCTGAACCCAATTTAATCCATCAATATCACTTTCATCTCCATACGAAGAGCTATCGTAATTCAAATTGGGCTGTGCATAGCAGGCAAAGCCAGCATTTGTGTTAGGCGTAATATAATAAGTGTGACTTCCTTCATTAAAAGTGGTTGTTTGCGGCACACCATATTGAGTTGATAGTTCCCCATAAGTTGATGTGATAGTCAATTGATAAGGTGTTGCACTACCGCAGGCGATTAATGCTTTATTGGGGTTAGATGAAATTTCAGCTGTAATGTCTTTATTGTTAGCATCCTTCCATTGGATTATTAAGTTACCTGTCGCACTAGGATTTCTATCGCCATCGATATCAAACCAATAATTATATGGTTCTCTAATTAAGCGATTGAGTTCAATACTTGGATAACTAGATATAGGAACTAAAGTTTGAATACTAGCAAAAGTGTTTGTTTCTAGCGATAACTCTATCGGTGTTATTCCGCTAGAATTATCTACTATGGCATCAGGATATAATTCAGCATTTATCCCTGGTGCAATATATTGACGCCCATCCGGTAATTTTATACCCAATAATCCTTCTTCACTAATAATTTTTGTTACACCTCCGTCCATGGTCAAATAAGGCGCACTACCTTGTATCGTTTTAACGGTAACTGCTGATAACGCAATAGTATTACCAGATAGAGACAAACTCAATAACGCAATAAAACTTTGCAGTACATACCATTTAAAATTTAATTTCAACCATATAACCAATAATGTATGCATGCTTATCTTTACATATTCTACTAGTTTTATTTTCAATGTTAAATATGACTTACCAGCTAAGTATGCTAAATGATTAAAAAAATTTGCTAGTATCTTAAAAAGAAAAGATATTTGTAAAGCTTGTTTGAGGGATTGTGTCAATAAAAAAGTTATATTCCGTTTTATCATTAAATATTCCATATTCCGATATTTTCTGCTCAAATTTGAATTTTAAAACAACTTTCATATTATAAGCTGGTAACAGCTTCTATTAATAGTAAAAAATAAAATCTTTTGTTAAAATTTACAAGCTTATCTTAATTTTACACAATTCTATTTTTTAGAATTGACAATTTAAACAAATAAAAAAATTTATAATTAATAAAAATTTTATAAAAAATATACTTTAGATTCAATATAGAAATATTACTGAGTATAAGCAGAAAGTCTTTTTAATTACTTCTAATTCTTTTATTTACTATAAATGCGTCAATTTAACTGAGTAAACAATTATATGAAACATTATTTTAACTTGTTATTGATATCTTTTTTTGCTTTGTTATTCTTTCCTTTTAAATTGTATGCATCGGATTTCAATGAGTTTAATTTATCTATTTTTTGGAGTATTCCTTTTGTAGGAATTTTGCTTTCGATTGCACTAATACCGCTATTTTTGTCACGGCTTTGGCATCACCATTATGGTAAAATTATTACTTTTTGGACAATGCTGTTTGTACTGTTTGCCTTATATTCTTTTGGTCTACAAACCACCATCAATATTACTGCTCATGCAATTATAGTTGAATATATTCCTTTTATTTTGTTATTGCTTGCACTATTTACCGTCTCGGGAGGGATTTTAATTAAGAGCGATGTGCTTAGCACGCCCAAACTAAACGTTGGTTTGCTTGCAATAGGTACTTTGTTAGCATCAATCATGGGGACAACAGGCGCAGCTATGTTAATGATTCGACCTGTAATTAGAGCTAATCGTCAGCGAAATTATGCCGTACATACCATTGTCTTTTTTATCTTTTTAGTGGCGAACATTGGTGGTGGATTAACACCACTCGGCGATCCACCTTTATTTATTGGCTTTTTAAAAGGTGTTAATTTTGGATGGACAATTCAACATATGTTGTTGCCAGTTTTGTTTAGTTCAATTTTGTTATTAGCAATTTATTATAAGATTGATTGCTACTACTTTCGTACCCAATATGGTGATTCGCTTACGTTAACTTCTGCTAAAAAAGCTAGCGCTATTAAGGTTTATGGTGTAAGCAATATCTTTTTATTGGTAATCATTATTGCCTGCGTGTTAATGTCTGGTATTTGGCATTCATCGGTTAATTTTACGGTTTTAGGAACACATATTGCTTTACAAAATTTAATTCGTGATATTATTTTTATCATGATTACCCTATTTTCTATGTTAATTACCCCTAAACAAGTGCGTACCGGTAACGAATTTAATTGGGAGCCTATTATAGAAGTTGCTAAGCTGTTTATCGGGATTTTTATTACTATCGCTCCAGTGATAACTATTTTACGAGCAGGTAGCCATGGTGAACTAGCCCTAATAGTATCACTAGTAACAAATGAACAAGGACAACCGATCAATAGCATGTATTTTTGGCTATCAGGTCTACTTTCAGGGTTCTTAGATAATGCTCCCACTTATTTGGTCTTCTTTAATCTAGCTTCTGGCGATGCCACCACTTTGATGACTATACTAGAAAAAACCTTACTCGCTATTTCAATGGGTTCAGTTTTTATGGGAGCTCTTAGCTACATTGGTAATGCACCTAACCTTATGGTCAAAAGCATTGCAATTCAAAATAAAATTAACATGCCAAGCTTTTTTAGTTATATGAAATGGTCTGTATGTATTTTAATTCCAGTGTTTATCATTGATAATTTGGTATTTTTTCTACTCTTTTAATTTAAGCTGTTAACAAACCAATTAAAATAACTGTGTAATATAACGCAATTTGTTTACAGTAGTTATTTAAATTACTGTAAACTGTACAACTACTTTCCTAAAGTAAAAAAATTTATTTAAAGGCAACATATCAATCATCAAACTGATGTTATTGAATACTATTTAACAAATAATCAATTATATAAAACAAACTATTTGCTTGAATTTTATTCTATTTATCGTTAGAATTGTAAAATAAACATTAAAAGGGATTCACATACATAGCGATACAAACAAGATTAAATGAAAGGGTAAAGTGATGAAAAAATACATAATGAATATTCTAGCTAATACTTTTTTAGCTAAATTTATTCAAAATAAGCAAGGCATAACAGTGGTTGAATATGCGGTTATTTCAGCTGGAATTTCTGTAATCGTATTTACAATATTTAGAGGACAATCAGGTCCAATGCATGATATGTTTTATACTGTATTTTCATCTATACAAAGCAAATTAGTTATTATAGTAAATCAGTAATTGAGCTTGATCGAACTAAACGGCATGCTCTCCTAACTTATTTTTTATGAAATAAGTCCTTAAAATAGAAAGAGTGGTTGTTAACTGAATATAGATAGTCAATATGCATTTTAATATCAATATTTATTATCGGTACTTTTTGATATCTTTGTGTCTTTAAAAAAGTCGACACCACCTATAAGTTACACAAAAAATATTATCAATTGTAAGAAAATACCGAGTCCAACAGATTAAACTTGTGGCATTATATTATCGGTGAGCTGATCACGATATAAACAAGTAGACTCAACACCTTGATCATGTTTATCATAGTAATAATTAATACCCCCAAGTATCAATACCAATACTATCGAGTTTTATGCTCTGCTTCATAATTTTATTAAGCTCCGTTGATATCTCTTTTTCTAAATGAATAGTATGCCAGCAAAAAAATCCATTACTAAATCGATGTATTTCTTGGAGTGTTAAATGTTGATACGATTACTTATACCATGACAATATAACTATACCCCCTTAATGTAACTAAATCTATAGCTTTAATGTGTCTAGCTGCCATTAATACTATCCTCATTATTGGTAATGAACGCAGTTTAAGTAACAATAACGATGAAAATTTTTAAACGATTGCCATTATTGAACAGAATTGACAAAATTTATATATGTATATGATCAATTATACAAATCATTGATTTAAGTTGGTTTTACACTTTGTCTATAAACCTTGGTATAATGTATTATTTATAACATAATTTTGAGAGTTATCTATGTTAAATCAGTTAAAAGCAATTATTCAGTACCTTCTTCCTAAACAGCTATTAACCGTTATTTTTGGTTATCTGGCAAAAAAACAGTTGGGGAAAGTAACCACATGGATGATTATGTTTTTTTGTAAACTATATAAAGTGGATTTAAGCGAGGCAAAAATTAGTGATGTAAAAGAGTTTAAAACCTTTAATGACTTTTTTGCTCGCGAATTAAATGAGGATGCACGACCAATTGATACCACCGATAGTGCAGTTGTTATGCCTGCTGATGGTGTAATTAGTCAGTTTGGTACTATTCTAGATACACAGCTGTTACAAGCTAAAGGGCATTTTTATTCTTTAGAATCACTACTTGCCTGTCATCCTGATATGATCAGCTTTTTTAAAAATGGTTTATATGCAACCACTTATTTATCTCCTAAAGATTATCACCGTTTTCATATGCCTTGCGATGGTATTTTGCGTGAGATGATTTATGTGCCTGGATCACTGTTTTCAGTTAACAAGGCTACAACCGAAAGCATTCCTAATATTTTTGCTCGTAATGAACGTGTAATTTGTTTGTTTGAAACCGAATTAGGTCCAATGGCACAAATTTTAGTTGGGGCAACTATTGTTGGTAGTATAGAAGTACAATGGGAAGGTATTGTTACCCCTCCACGAGAAGGAACAATGAAACGTTGGACTTATACCAACGGGATAAAATTAACTAAAGGGCAAGATATAGGTTGCTTTAAGTTAGGTTCGACAGTAATTACACTGTTTGCCTCAAATTCGATTGAGTTTAATAACCACCTTAAAGTGGGTGATGTTACTCGTGTAGGTCAAAAATTAGCCGATAGGATATAGTGTTATGTGGATTCGTGGTGTTGTGTGCTTTGTTGCTGTGTTGTTTTCTTCACTGACCTTTGCCGAAGAAACCACGCCAATCATTAACAATGAGGATGATCTTTCGCTAGCTGTTCATCAGTTAAGTGATAAAAATGATGAACTCAGACAAAATATGGAGTTACAAAAAACACATCTAACTAGTATTGTTAATGAGCAAAACAATATCACGACACAAATTTCACATGTTCAAAATACACTAGCAACACTTGATGAACAAGGAGAGTGGTTGAGTTTTTCGACCGCTTTGGGCGAAACCTTACGTCAACAGTTATTGCGTTTACCAGAAAAACCTAAATCGCAAGCGCTTGATGCCGAAATTGCTGAGGCAAAAGCGCAACAACTTAATTATAGTAATATTTTAACATCTTTGGACAATTACCCTACTTTAACAAGTCCACTTAACAGCATCAAAGAAGCAACCCAATATCGTCGTTTAATTCGAGAACAAACCGAATTACTTAAGACTCTTATTTCGGGAACTGATACTACCATTCTAGAATTGACTAAACTAAAAATTGCCAATAAGCAATTAACCAATGCGATTGACGAAGTAAACGATGCTGCACACAGATATTTCTTCTGGGTAGCTGATGTGAATCCAATATCATTGAGTTATCCAATCGATTTAGCCAAAGATGTTGTGTATGTGATTTTTTCTGTTGATACCATTTCGCAACTTTATAAAGCTAGCGTTGAAGTACTTAGTTCGCCAAAACCGTTATTTTTAATTATTTTGTCGTTACTATTCGTGTTTGCACACTTTAAAATGCGCACGAAATATAATATTTTTCTCAATAAATCAGCTAGTCGTGTAGGAAAAGTCACACAAGATAGTTACTCTTTAACCTTAAAAGTAATTATATTTTCATTAATTATGGCATTACCTATCCCTATTTTGTGGGCGGTGTTTGGTTATGCTTTACAGATTAATTCAGATTACCCTGTCGCATTTGCCTTGGGTTATGGTGTGAATGCTGCTGCGCCTATTTTGTGGGTATTTATTATTTCAGCGCATTTTGCGTCATCTAATGGGCTGTTTATTACTCATTTTGGTTGGTCTGGACGTAGCGTACGCTCAGCGATGAAATATTATCAACTTTCAGTTTGGCTGGTAATTCCACTAGTGATGATAGTAATGAGTTTTGATCAATATAATAATCATCAATTTGCAGCCACAATTGGTCGAACATCATTTATTTTGCTCTGCTTTGCTTTGGTGTTTATGACTAATTCTATCCATCGTGCTGGCGTTCCTCTTTATATTGATAAAAAAGGAGCCGGTGATAATTTATTAAGTCATATTTTGTGGTTTATTTTATTAAGTGCACCATGGCTAGCTATCATTGCGGCTTGTTTAGGTTATCTTTCAACAGCTCAAGTACTATTAGGTCGTCTTGAGGCTTCTGTCATTATTTGGTTTGCTCTGTTAGTTATTTATTTTATGATTCGCCGTTGGATGTGGATCCAAAAACGTCGTATTGAATTTGAACGAACCAAGCAACGTCGCTTAGAACGTATGCAACGAGCAAAATCACATGAAGATGATCTCAATTCACTTAACGAAAGTGTTGATGAACCTGTTATTGATTTAGATGTCATTAGTGCGCAATCATTACATTTAGTCAGATCGATTATTATGATGATTGCACTAATTAGTATGATTTTGCTATGGTCTGAATTACATTCGGCCTTTGCTTTTATGAATAATATTAAACTTTGGGGAACCAGTGCCATTGTTAATGGAACTGAAATTGAACAATACATCACTCTTGGCGCAGTATGTATTGCGATTTTAGTTATGACAATTACCGTTCAGTTGGTCAAAAATTTGCCATCTTTGTTAGAGTTAGGCATTTTACAACACTTAGATTTATCACCGGGAACAGGTTATGCTATTTCGACTGTTTCAAAGTATATTACTTTGATGGTTGGCTGTATGATTGCATTTTCGTTTATTGGTATCGACTGGTCTAAAATTCAATGGTTAATTGCCGCATTAGGTGTGGGGCTAGGTTTTGGTTTACAAGAAATCTTCGCTAACTTTATCTCTGGCTTAATCATTTTATTCGAAAAACCAGTTCGTATTGGCGATACGGTGACAATTCGTGATTTGACAGGTAATATTACAAAAATTAATACCCGTGCAATTACTATTGTCGATTGGGATCGTAAAGAAATTGTGATGCCCAATAAAGCCTTTATTACTGAACAATTAGTGAATTGGTCGTTGTCTGATTCGATCACTCGAATTGTATTAACTATTCCCGCTACCATTGATGCTGATAGTGATTTGGTTATCAAACTTTTACAACAAGCATCAGATGAATGTGAATACGTACTTACTGATCCTGAACCTCAAGTATTTTTAGTGGATATCCAAGAAGGTATTCAGTTGTTTGAACTACGTGTTTTTGCTGCTGAGATGGGACACCGAATGTTACTGCGAAGCGCTATACATAAATTGATACTTGAAGCTTATCGTAAGCATCATTTAACGCTACCATTCCCACCATTGCAAACCAATTTAGAAGCATTGGGACGCAAGAGTGGGCGTCGTAGTTATACCATCGGCACGCTTTAACCAAAAAAAGTTTCTAGCCAAGGCACACCAAATGCTCCTGGCGCAAGCAATACAAAAGCCCAAACTGGCGCTGAAGCAATGTTTGCTAGGTTAAATTTGGTGGTTGGCATATGCATTGTGCCTGCAATTAAAGGTACTATGGCTCGTAGTGGTCCAAAAAATCGACCTATAAATACCCCTAATGTTCCATAACGCTGAAAAAATTGCTCGGCACGATAAACTAATTTAGGGTGCTTATTAAGTGGCCATGAAGCAATAACTTGTTGATGATAGTGTTTACCCAACCAATAAGAAAGTAAATCCCCAAAAACAGCACCTGCCGAAGCGGCAATTAATACGGGCACAAATGATATTGCTCCTCCACCGATTAAAGCCCCTACCCCTAATAAAATAGCCGTTGCAGGCACTAGAAGCGAGATAATCGCTAATGATTCACCAAATGCCAATAAAAATATAATGGGTAATGCCCAAACTTGATGGTGCTCAATAAACTGCATGATAGTCTGTGTGATTTCTTGTAATGACATAGAGTTAGCTTATGAATTATCAATTGCTTATGGTGAACTATTTTATCATAATATTGCTTATTAAGAGCAGAGCACGCCATCTATTGATAAAATATTACACTACGTTAACATTTTAGAATTATTAATAGTTGATCTTGTGCTGATAGTAGTCTTGATTATAACCAAATTAGCAAGAGGCAATTAATGGCGATCGGTGTTAAATCAATTCCAGTACGTAAATTTAAAAACAGTAAGTTACAACATTCTCAATCTGATATGTTAGCTATCGAAAAGCCAGTTGCTTTAATTTATAACGGAATTTCACATGTAGTAATGATGGCGACACCAAAAGATTTGGATTATTTTGCCATTGGTTTTTCGTTAACTGAAAATATTATTCAATCGGTTAATGATATTTATGGCATTGATGTTATTGATACTCCCAAAGGCATAGAAGTACAGATTGAACTTTCGTCACGACGCTTTAGCGAGCTAAAAGAAAAACGACGTAATTTAACTGGGCGAACAGGATGCGGTATTTGTGGTACTGAGCAGATAGAGCAAGTCTGCCAAGATATTCCTACTTTACCATTAATAAGTCAGATTAATTTAGCAGATTTTAGTGACAGCTTAAGCTATTTATCGCACGTTCAACAAGTCGGTAAACAAACTGGTTGCACGCACGCAGCTGTGTGGCTGGATTTGAAAGGACAATTTATGGCTGGATTTGAAGACATTGGACGGCATGTGGCTTTAGATAAACTACTCGGCTTTAGAGCTATACAATTATTGAATAACCCTAAGTATCAACACGGCGTGGTGTTAGTATCAAGCCGCGCTAGCTATGAAATGGTACAAAAAACCGCTAATTGCGGTGTGGAATTTTTGTTAGCAGTTTCGGCTGCCACATCAATGGCTGTCGATTTGGCCAAACAGTGTCATTTAACTTTGTTAGGATTTTTTAGGGGTGATAAAGGTGTGATCTATTCTGGCGATGATCGTCTTATCTAAGGAAATATTTTTATATTGTTCATTTATGGTGATTAAATCAATCTAAACTCAACATATTGAATAATAGAAATAAAAAAGATTTTTGTTAATCCACTTTAAGATATATCAATTCGTATCTTTCTTTATTAGGCGAAGATCATCATAATATATACTGAAAAACAAAAATTATTTTGTTTTTTAATTATTTTGTGGGATTTTTACCCAGTAAACTAAGCAGTAGGTTATTGCTGTTTTATTATATTCGCCTATTTTACTTTAGCTTAGCATTAATTTTTTGAAAGGATACTATCATGCATCAGACTTCAGACATTCAACAAGCAGTTAATTTTATTCAAAAACACACAAACAAAAAACCAACTATTGGAATTATTCTTGGTTCAGGCTTAGGACCTTTTGCCGACACACTTGAAGATGCTGTTCATATTGCTTATGACGCAATACCACATTTCGCCAAATCAGCAGCAGTTGGCCACGCAAATGAATTAGTCATTGGGCAATGTGGAAACAAAACAGTTGTGGCAATGAAAGGTCGCTTTCACTACTACGAAGGTTTTTCGTTAGATCAAGTTACTTTCCCTGTTCGTGTGATGAAGATGCTTGGTGTTGAAAAATTAATTATCACTAATGCATGTGGTGCAGTCAATACGGACTTTAAACCAGGCGATTTAATGCTGATTACCGATCACATCAATCTTACTGCCAACAACCCTCTTATTGGTCCAAATAATCCTGATTTAGGCGTACGCTTTTTAGATGTAAGCGAGGTTTATAACAAACAATTACGTTCAACAGCAATTGATGTAGCCAAAGAATTTAATATTACCTTACAACAAGGTGTTTATGCTTGGTGGACAGGTCCAACTTATGAAACACCTGCCGAAATTAGAATGATTCGTGTTTTAGGTGCCGATGCAGTTGGTATGTCAACCGTACCCGAAGCAATTATCGCACACCATTCAGGCATTAAAACCATTGGAATTTCGTGCTTAACTAATATGGCCTGCGGAATTTTAGATCAACCATTAGGACACGAAGAAGTTATAGAGACAGCAGAACGTGTTAAATCAACCTTTTTAAAACTTATAACAAAAACGATTGCACGTTTCTAACCAATAATTTTTATTGGTAATTTTCTATAAAAAGTTCACTTTATTTTAGGAATAAACAATGAACATAAAGAATAGATTGAAAATAATGATGTTTTTCCAATATTTCATTTGGGGAAGCTGGTTAGCCACTTTTGGTGCTTATCTATTTAATACTTTACACTTTTCTGGTGTTGAAGTATCGATGATTTTTAGTACAAAAGGTTTAGCGGCATTAATTACACCATTTATTATTGGTATTATTGCCGATAAATTTTTGCAGGCTAAATATCTATATATGCTTTGTCATTCTGTTTGTTCCATTGCGCTTTTTTATGCTGCATCAGTTAATAATTCAGCTATTTTATTTTGGGTGATGTTAGGCAATGCGTTAGCTTTTATGCCAACCATTGCATTATCTAACTCTATTAGCTACCACTGTTTGGATCAACATAACTTAGATTCGGTAACCATTTTCCCTAAAATACGAGTATTTGGTACAGTCGGTTTTATCATTGCAATGTGGACAATTAGTTTATGCAAATTCGAGTTGAGTAATGCTCAGCTCTATGTTGCGTGCGCAGCATCCGCTGTTCTTGTTGTTTATAGTGCAACATTACCAAACATTACTGTATCTAAAAACCAAAAACAGTCTTGGGTTTCTTATTTAGGATTAGATGCTTTTGTATTATTCAAAAAACCAGTTATGGCTGTTTTTTTTCTTTTTGCTATGTTGCTTGGTGCGATACTACAAATCACTAATACTTTTGGTGGCGCTTTCTTGCATGATTTTGGTAAAGTCTCAGAATTTAAAGATAGCTTGATTGTGCAATACCCAGCTATTTTATTATCGGTTTCACAAATGGCTGAAGTCGCATTTATCTTAACCATCCCATTTTTTCTCAAAAAATTTGGCATCAAAAAAGTCATAATGATAAGCTTAATAGCTTGGACTTTGCGATTTGGTTTATTTGCATTTGGCGATCCGACACCTTTTGGTTTTGTGCTATTAATGCTTTCAATGATCGTTTACGGCTGTGCATTTGACTTTTTTAATATTTCAGGCTCTATTTTCATTGAAAAAGAAGTCAGTTCAAATATTCGAGCCAGCGCTCAAGGACTATTTATGACCATGGTTAATGGTATTGGCGCTTATTTGGGCTCCATTTTAAGTGGTTATGTTGTTGACATGTGTACACATGATGGTCTTAAAGATTGGCAAACAATTTGGCTAATTTTCGCTACATATGCACTTGTGTTAGGTGTTGTTTTTTATTATTCATTTAATTATGACCATACTAAAAGTAAGTATGAGGCATAATCACTTATCCGTTTAGATTAACAAATTTTGAAATATTAATTATCATTGTAGTTTGATTGATTTAACTTATTGAAAAGACACCTGGGAATGAATTGAATAATCCCTCCCCTATGTCTTTTATTGTGTTTTTTAGCCGACAATTATCGGCATGTTATTTTTTGTTACGAGATTTAGATATGAAAGATAAATTTTTAGGCGGTTTACTGGTTTTATTAGGTGCATGTAGTTTTGGCGTACTATCTTCTATTGTTAAGACTGCTTATCAAGAAGGGTATAAACTAGGTGAAGTCACTGGTATTCAATGTTTTTTGGGGATGTTAATGTTATGGAGTATTCACTTTATTGTCAAAATAATACGCTCTCCAAAAGTATCTACATCAACGAACGCACAATTAGCGATGCAAACCGAAAAACAGACTAAATTGAAAAAAAAATGGATGGTCTGCGCTGTTGGTCTATTTCCTGGATTGGTCGGCATTTGTTATTATCAGTGCGTACAGTTAGTGCCTGCATCAATTGCAATTATTTTACTAATGCAATATTTGTGGATTAGTGTCTTTATTGATTTTATTATATTCAAAAACAAACCTACTATTATTCAACTTTCAGCGATTATTATAATTATTTTAGGTAGCTGCTTAGCAGCAGGTATTTTTAATCAAGATATTAATTTAAATTTGACTGGTTGTTTTTTTGGTTTTTTGGCAGCACTGATGTATTCACTCTTTATTAGTACTAGCAGCAATATTGGTAACGAATTACCTAAACTTGAAAAAAGTGCATTGATGATTACCGGCGCATGTATCGTTACTTTTTTGATATTTCCACCTTTATTTTTCTTCAAACTTGATATTAGCGACAAACTGTATCAATTAGGATTTTTATTAGCATTGCTAGGTACTGTATTGCCACCTTTTTTGTTTTCGGTAGGAATTCCAAGAATTGGGATTTCATTAAGTGCCATTTTGTCGGCAGCAGAATTGCCTGTAGCGGTCACTTGTTCATATTTTTATTTACGCGAATCGGTCCATTTTAATCAATGGATTGGAGTGAGTATTATTCTATTGGCAATTGCTTTACCTAACTTAAAACATATCAAAAAGAGCAAACTTGAAAATAGTTAGTTCATCTAACATTTTCTACTTAAAATTTAGGAAAACATCAAGGTGTTTACATTTCATTGCTAAAATAGTGCTCTAAAACCACATAAAGTGTTTTATTTAAAATCGCTTTATGTGGTTTAACTTTATTATTATAAAAGTCAGCAAATCACTTATAATTTTGCTTGTATCTGTTGCATCACTAACTATTTGCTGATTATGCCGTATCTCAATTAAAAATACCGTAATTAAAAGTATGTTAATCGACGTATTTCTTTCAATTCCTGTAAACAGCGTGAGGAAATCCCATATTAGGTTAATTATTTATAATATCCAAAGGCATTGAAAACCTAACAATCATCACCATAATTATGATCGTCTTATAATTTGACCGATATTGCTAGTTTTTACTAAAAAATAAATCATTCCGTGTTCTGCTCTATTTTAAATAGCTTTAATAGTTAAATATATTAAAAATTATTATGATATATTGATCAACTTCGTTATGTATTTGTCTATAAAATCAGAAGAATAATCTTTAACTAAAAGATGAAATCTAGCAATATTATTGAACTTTCCAAAATTAAATCTGTCTTAAAAAAGTGATTATTTTTTTAAATATGCTAAATAGTACCAATTCGCTATTTAAAATAGGTAGTCATTCGCTTATTAAGTTTTTACTATTAAGTAACAATGCTTAACTGCATTGATAGTATACCGTAATTAACCTTTAAGTAAGGTTTATAAGTAAATAAAACTTTTCATTTTCTGATAGCAGTCGTTCTTAATAGTATTTTTTTATTTTAAGTACCTTGCTTTGAAACTTAAATTCATTAATTTAAATATCTAGTAAAACATCATGAATTATTTTAATTTTTGTTGTTTATTTTTATATTTAAGTATTATGTCAACCAAAAACATTTTTACATAAAATTAACAGCCTCTTTTCTTTATTAAGGTCTTGTTATCTTTTTATTTTAATTAAAAGGAAGTTACAAAATGAAGATATTAAAAAAACCTTTATTTACCTTAGTGCATCGTAATAGCGCAATACCTGAACACAGAACGCTGGCTTATTTAGATCCCACATTAAATTATTATACCGATCATATCGACGAAATTATTGCTTTGCGTGTTAAAGAACTTAAATTGCATCATCCTGAATATAGAGAATGCCCCGATTGTGACAGAACCAATAACAAAAAGGGATTTTCTTTTGTTTTTCATGAAATATTTGAGTCAGAGCATCATAAAAAACAAATTGGCATGTTAAAAGACGAAATAGCTATTACAAAAGAATCGAATAAAATAAAGGAATTACTTGATACCCGTATAAAAGAAATCGCTAATGTTTATCCTGAGTTACAATTTAACTTTAATGACATGCAGGTTTTACCAGCTAAAGTCAAAGAGTATCTTTTTGCACCGCCGTTAATATTAACTGAAGATCATGCAATTATGCTTTGGGATGATTAAATAAAGCTGTTAACAAAAAATCAATTGCCGTGATGTGCTATTGTAAAATTAAGCTGTTATGCTTACAATTATCAACCTAAATTATTAGATGATCCAATAATTACTTTAATATTTAGCAAGATAGTCGAAAAAACATTTTTTCTGATTTTTTCCTAAATGTTTTCATCGTATCCAAAAGCTAGGCTATCAATGGATATCACAAACGTGTTTATCGGGAATATTGTTAATTAAAACTTAATCCTCTAAAAACGGCTTATGCGTTTTTAGAGGATTATTTTAACCATGAAAAGTAAACAACTCGGCGTTTTCCTACAATTTTGTTTTTTTATGTATATTTATTACAGTAATTTATCAAATTACCATAAAAAACGTAAATAATTCTTACATATAACTAAAAGCTAACGCATGCTACTCTAAAATCTAAATCGTTTCCACCTCTATCACCAACAATACCTATATTTGTCTCTACAACATAATTATGGATATTGTTAAAATCAACATTGTAATGATCTTCTGACGTCCAATAATACCCTCTTATATCCCCCCAAGAAGGTTCTCCAACACGAAAATATTCCCAATCACTATCTTTATAGTAAATCTGAGTCATACGTCCCCATTCGCTAAATAACCCACCCATCCAATAACCATTCACTTTATAACTAATTTTTCGTAAATAGCTTTCATCTGTTATACCATTTTGCCAATCCACAATACCGCCACGCCTTGCATTGGTAAAATCAAGCACTTTGGGCATACGATATCCACCACCATTAAAGTTATTACAAAACGCTACGGCATTTTGATAACCGCCTGCACCGCCTTTTTTAGCTACATACCAACGCTCTAATCTAAAATTATACAATGGGTTATTGTTTTTATCGTGTAAATAAAATGTTGAAGGAATAAAAGAACCAGGATTACTCTCCTTAGGACCCGTTAAGTTAATTTTTACAAGCCCTGTAGGTAGCTTATTTTCAGCATTTAACGTTAATGTTACCCCTCCCGTCGAAATTGTTCGACCATTTTTATTTACTATATCTTGCGCTTTCATTCCTGCAACACTCAAGTAAAAAAATAAATTATGAGAGCCTGTGGTTGGAAAGTTTGCTCCAGGATTCGCTGGATTATAAGCATAAAACCCTCTATATTTATTCCAATCACCATGCGGATCGTTAAGAGAAGAAACTGCACCATCGTAAGGTATATCATTTGAATGCCAATCATATTCTAAGTTAGGCATAGCATAACAAAATTGTGGTTTATCCATTTTGGGATAAAGATAATAGGTATGCCTATTTCCAGTAAATTTATCACTTTCAGAAGGAATACCATATTCTGTCTTAATGCTCACATCTTCCGCTTCTAACGTCAATTGATAAGGTGCATCACAGCCATTTAATGCTTTATCTGAGTTATCCTTCACATAATTAGTAATATCTTGACCATATAAATTCTGCCATTTAATTTTTAATTTACTTGAATTGACACGATGGAGTGTATCGCCATCATCATCCTTCCAATAACCATTGTCAGCAATAATTTTATCGGTCAATACTTCTGGATAATCCCCATGCGGTACTAATGTCTTGATATCTGCAAAAGTGGCTAAAAGTTTATCTAACACTAATGGGTTTTCCATACTTGAGCTATCATTTGATACAGTAATAATTTTGTTTCCGGGCAATGTTACTGATAATAAGGGACTAACTGAATCAGCATGAGTCGCGCCGCCATCAAAGGTTAAATAAGGCGCAGTACCGTGAATGCGCTCAGAAGTCGTGGCCGATAGTGCCTGCGATTCTAAAGAGTACGGTAATAACAACAACGGCGCTAATGCCAATGGGATTTTTGAAAATAATTTTATGGATAATTTCGATGATATAAATGAGCTTCGAGTAAAAAATCGTCGAATAGGATTATTTGATAAATTTAAGACATAAGTTTGCCAGTGCTTGCGCCAAAAACAATACTGCATTACATTTCACCTATCAATTAATGTTTTCTTTTTTCGTGATTTATAATTATTTGTTTTATTTAAATTTTTATAATTATTCACTTATTTAATAAGCTTATTTCCCTATAGTGGTTAAAGTATAGCCGTTTAAAAAATAGTTGGCTAGTTTTTTGGAGGACTTTTTTGTAAAGAAATGTAAAGATGATATGTTTACACTTTTTTAGTATCAAAAAGGTAAAATCATAGATTCATTTTATATTCAATCGGTGACTGATAATTTAAAGACTATTACAAGTAATCCTCTTTCATATACAGAAAACCTAAAATACACAATTATCTTGCAATTTAAATTTTAATTATCAAACCTCGTATCAGTAAATATCAAGTAATTCCTATAATAATAAAAGCTATAATTTACAGGAATATCTCCCTGTAAATTATTTTGAGTTTAAATCTGTTTTTATATCTAATTTTTAATTAATGACTGTTTCGGTTAGTGATTAACTATTAAAAGCACTTTCGCCATGGCTATTAATATCCAGACCTTCTCTTTCATGTTCTTCTGGTACCCTTAAGCCAACAATAATATCTGCAATTTTATAAGCAATATAAGCAACCACTGTTGTCCAAACTACGCAGGTAATAACACTCATCAATTGTATTCCTACTTGAGTTGCCATTGTAATGCCTTCGGCATAACCAATACCTCCTAACGATTCTGATGTAAATATACCAGTTAATATACAACCCACAATTCCACATACGCCGTGTACACCAAATACATCACATGTATCATCAACTTTTAGAATTCTTTTGAGTGTTGATACTCCCCAGACACCAGCAAAACCACAAATAAGCCCTATTAACATAGCACCACCTACACCAACAAGACCTGCCGCTGGTGTTACACCTACTAATCCCGCTATCACTCCTGATGCCGAACCAAGGCAAGATGGTTTACCTCGTAAAAACCATTCTGCGAATGTCCATGCCAAAACCGCTGCTGCTGTTGCTGCAACAGTGTTAATAAAGGCTAAACCTGCGATTTCATCTGCATGCGTTGATGATCCTGCATTAAAGCCAAACCAACCAATATAAAGAATAGCAGCTCCAAGGTAGACATAAGGTAAGTTAAATGGTTTTAGTGGTTCACGATTATAACCAATACGTTGTTTGATCAGATAAGCACCCACTATTCCTGCAATCGCAGCATTAATATGTACTACAGTACCGCCAGCAAAATCAAGAGCTCCTTCATCACCTAAAATTCCGCCTCCCCATACCATGTGCGCCATGGGAATATATGAAAATGTAAACCATAACACCATAAATATTAATACTGCTGAAAAACGAATTCGTTCAGCAAAAGCACCAGGAATTAAGCAACAAGTAATACAAGCAAATGATCCTTGGAATGCGATCCAAATTAGCTCGTAAATCGATCCTGACACATCTGTAATACCTATTCCAGCTAATAGAAAATGGTTAAAGTTGCCATAAAACCAGTTTCCTTCACCAAAAGCAAGTGAATAACCATAAATAATCCATAGCACCGCTATTAACGAAAAAGTTACTAGCACTTGTGTTAACATCGATAACACATTTTTAGAACGTAATAATCCACCATAAAACAATGCAATCCCTGGTACCGACATAAAAAGTACTAGGGCGGTACAGATCATCATAAAGCCGTTATCCGCTTTATCAACTACGGCAGCTTCTTCGGCAAAAGCTGAACTTGAGAATAAAATAACTAAAAAGGGAATAATTTTTTTCAACATAATGATTTCCTTAACAATCAATTACAATGCCGAGTCATCGGTTTCACCAGTACGTATACGCACTACATGTTCAAGTGAACTGACAAAAATCTTTCCATCACCAATTTTGCCAGTATATGCTGCTTTAGTAACTGTACTAATAACTTGGTCAAGTTCATCATCTCTAATAGCTAAATCAATTTTAACTTTAGGTAGAAAATTGACATTATATTCTGCACCACGGTAAAGTTCGGCATGACCTTTTTGTCGTCCAAAACCTTTAACTTCGGTAACAGTTAATCCTGTAATACCTATATTAGATAAGGCTTCTCGGACTTCTTCTAATTTGAAAGGTTTTATAACTACGGTAACTAATTTCATCAATCGCTCCTAAAAATTGTGAGTTACAGATTAAATTATGCAAAGAGTGTGCCAAAAAAATTAACTTGAATTGAATTTGCTACTACAACTTAATTTATAAAAATATAGCTATCATAAAATTAAAGTTCAGCTGTTTTGATTGGAAGGTTAAAACAAAAGATAACAAATAGTTAATTAGATTTATTATTTAGCAGCGCACTAATATGGTGCCAATGCATATTAGTGGTGCTTAGCTGTTATAAAAATTAATAGGATCTAGAATGTCACCATTAACTTGCGATATTCGTCATAAGCAAAGTGATCTGTCATGCCACTAATATAATCCTGCAATAAGCGACATCGATAGTAGAATTCCATACACGCAAAATTTTCCGCTTTATTTATATTGAGTTTGTTAACTGCTTGTTTATAAGCGACACAATGTTTTGAGGATAATTTATGATATAAGCGAGTTTCAATAGGATAATTTTTGTGATGTTTATCCTCAACCAATTTCAAAAAGTCGTTGGTAGGCATATCAAGCAGTGGGCTATAAATATCGAGTAATCCACTAATAATTCGGTACCCTTGAAGTTCAATATTTTCAACCGATTCATGGTTAAATATATGTTCAAGTCCAACTGTTTTGAAAATATTGAGTAATTTATATTCTGCACCATGATCTTCAAGTAAGGCATGATTAAATGAGCCGTGATAAATTTCTTCAATATTTTCAATAAAGCGTTCAGCAGCATGTGGTACCAATTTGCCAATAGTGTTGACACGTAGGTACATAAAAAATTGGTCGATGCCTATCGCATCAAAACCATTTTGATTTAGATTTTCATAAGGGCGATTGACAACGGTATCAAACAGATCACCTTTTTTAATCGGTCCCCATGCCTCAGCTAAGTAAGTATAAAGCTGTTTTACTGTTAGAATTTTCTTTTCAACCGCATCTTCTAGATCGGCAATGCAATATGAGATATCGTCGGCGGCTTCCATAATATAGGTAAATGGATAACGATGAAATGGTTTGATATCAAGCTGTTTAGATAACTCCTCAATAAATGGTTGTTCTGATAAATAATAACCTGCTTTTTTCATTAAATAAGAAAATTCTGGCAGTACCGGCTTAGACCAATAAGCTGGTTTAGAATATTTCATAATTGAAGCAATCTGAGAGTAAGTTAAATTGAGACGTAATATTGTATGCACTAAACGAATTGCTTGTGCATTACCTTCGAAACTTGATAAATCTTGGCGAATTTTAGTTTTAAGTTCTTTTATTTCTTCTTTATCACTAACATTTATTTCAAGAAATCGATAATCTGTTGCTCTGCCAAGACCTAAACGTAGAGTAAACCATTTATTAATGGCAGCCTCACCAAAATGACCAAATGGAGGATTACCAATATCATGCATTAAACAAGCCATTTCAACTAGGCTTTCAATCGCCATTATACAATTATCAAGCCCGTATTTTTTTAATTTTCCAGCATTGCCTAGGCGATTAACGATTTCTTTGACTATGTATCGCCCAACTTGTTGCACTTCCATAGAGTGAGTAAGTCTTGTTCTAACTACTGAGTTTCGTTCTAATGGAAAAACTTGCGTTTTTTGTTGTAGGCGACGAATAGCGGCTGAGTTTATGATGCGTCCACGATCACTTTCAAAACAACGTACTATTGAGTACTCATCAGACAGAGCTTCACGCTGTTTGCTAGCATAACGCTGATAATTGATTTTTTGGTTAAAGTTGATCATGGTTTCATCCCTAATTTAATCACTCAAATTGTTTTAAGTTTTCAAATTGCTAATGTTTGTTTTGCCCATTCAATACTTTTTTGATAATCATTAGGTAATAACGGTATTAAATTCTCTAATGCTTTTAACAATTTGTTTGTTTGGTTATGGGTTAAATTTAAATGCCCTACTTTACGTCCAACTCTAACTTCTTTTTCATACCAATGAAGATGTACCAAATCAATTGATAACCAATTTAAATTTAATTCTGTGCCAATTAAGTTAACCATAACTGATGGCGTAAATACATCTGGCTTAGGAAATGGAAGCCCCAATATAGCACGAAGATGTAATTCAAATTGGCTAATTGAAGCTCCATTTTGCGTCCAATGACCACTATTATGTACTCGTGGAGCAAGTTCGTTGATCAGTAGTTCATTACCAACAATAAAGCATTCCATTGCCATTACACCAATATAATTCAATTTATGCATAATAGCAGATAGCATTTGTTCTGCTTTTATTTGTAATGAATCTGATTTGTTAGGTTGTACAACACTTATTTTTAAGATGCCGTCTTGGTGGAAGTTATTGGTAAGGGGATAAAATACTGTTTCACCTTTTGCATTACGAGCGCCTATTAATGACATCTCTTTTTCGAACGGGATAGCCTGTTCAACGATAGCTTGTTGATAGATATCATCAGGTACAGTTATTGGACCATTAATAGCAATTCGCCATTGCCCTCGTCCATCATAACCGCCAGTTCTACGTTTAACAATTAATAGCTCACCAAGTTCAGTGAATAACTTTGACCAATCTTGGTATTGATTAAGTGCAAACCATTTAGCTGTAGGTAAACCTAGTTCATCAAGTAGTTTTTTTTGAGTTAAACGATCTGCAATAAGTGGAAAAACATCTCGATTAATAAAATGCGGATGCTTAGCTAAAATCTGTGTAAATGGCGTATCTGACCATCGCTCAATTTCAGCTGTTATTACTGACTGTTGATATGGAATGGCGGTAGGATCTACATCTAATCCAACTGGATAAACTTTAATACCTATTGGTTCGCCAGCTTGCTTAAGCATTCGCCCTAATTGCCCGTTACCTAGTACACAAACAGATTGAAGTTTCATATTATGCATTCACTCTTGGATCTGGGTTATTTAATACCTCATCAGTTTGTGTTAATCGCCATGTTGATAAGCGTTGATATATTTCTTTATCATGTAGAGCTAGAATCTGTGCAGCAAGTAATGCCGCATTCGCTGCACCAGATTTACCTATTGCTAAAGTGCCAACTGGAATACCTTTAGGCATTTGAACAATAGAATAGAGACTATCTATTCCACTTAATGCAGCACTTTGCACTGGAACACCTAATACAGGAATCAGCGTTTTAGCAGCTAACATACCTGGCAAATGAGCCGCACCACCAGCACCTGCTATAATCACATCAAAACCTTTTTGTTTGGCATCTTCAGCAAAAAAAAATAATTTATCAGGAGTACGGTGAGCAGAAACGATTTCAACATGATAAGGAATTGTTAACGCATCGAGGATATCGGCTGCGTGTTGCATAGTAGTCCAATCGCTTTTGGACCCCATTATAATGGCAATTCTAGGTTGAGTATGCATGGCAACTGTATGAATAATTAAAATAAGATGTATGCGAAGTATACACTAAAATTTAATTAATGGGGATAGTGATGGTTTTATCAATTAATAACTAATTGGTATGTCCACACTTTTTAGTACCCAAAATATAAGGCCATCGATTTCTCTTGTATTCAATCGATAACCATTTGTCGCCATGATTCGATCTATTTGGTGTCGAGATAAAGTAATTACTTGTTTTCTAAGCTCTGCTTGCAGACGCCCTTTGCCATAAACACGATAATTTTTATTAAAAATTTCACCCACTATTTTCACTAAGTGCAATATCTTGCGATTGCTAGGTCAATTGCCGTTGATAATAGAAACGATTTCTGGTCACATTTAAACATCAACATAATGCACGTAAGCTGTATCGATACTTATTAGTGTAATTAACTTGATTTTCGTCCCATTATCAACGTAGCTTACTTTAGGGTATCATTCTCTTCTGCACGATGATAACCTTTTGCGGTGAAGGTACCCGTGGTTTAATACTGTGTTATCCACTTATCTAATGCCGATTTGGTGAGGTCATACTCAGCGACAATATCACTCTTTTTTACCATTTTGATATAGCATGACTATCTATTTTTTGAACTCGTTAGTAAAGCTACGTTTTGCTCTTCGGGATGAATCAATTGTCATTATTGTTACCTTCTTTTTTTTTTAGTTTATCATAACAATGACCTTATAAAACTGGCACTAATTAGTGTAGCTTATCCAGATAATGCATAATCGACTGATTGTTGTTTAAATTCGATGCTAAACTTTTTGACCATAATATTTGTCTGCTATGAGTTTTGTCCACTTTTTTGGTGAAGAACAGTCAAAAATGACAAATTTAACGAGCTAAATCTGTGATTAATGAAAAATAGAAAATGTTTTTTATTTAAATATAGCTAGTATTTACTGTTATTTTTTATAATAATAAAACCATTAACCAATAAATAAGGTTATCTGCATGGAAATGAACATAATTCAGTTCGATGTCGAACTTCATTTACCCAGAGTGCAAGAGATTATATTTACTGATGTTAACCAACAACTGCATGACATACTCAATGTCTATCAGCAGCATATTGATCCTAATGCACACTGGTATCCAATGAGAAGTACCGCAAAAGGTAAACCAAAAGCATTGATTTATAGCCCTGAAGGGTTCACCGAATATGGACTAAAAAAAATTGCTCGTGCCTGTAAAAAAATCGAAAAAGAAGGTGATGTATTATTCCATTTTGCTGACAGTCAAAAACTATCTAACTGCCATCTAATGTCCTATGTAGGATATAAAGCTATCGAAGGCAGCCATGCTAGCCAATCTCAGGTTGATTTCTCTTTTACTTTTGAAAATAATAGAAAAACGATTAGTCAGATGGTGTCATTTATTGGAGGGTTAGCGGGGAAATTTAGTCAATGTTATATTACTATGCGCTTTCAAGATTCTTTTTGTTCTCTGCGACTCTTCCCTCCGCGCATAAATACTTCGTTAATCGTTTATATTCCGAGCCCATTACAGGAAAGTGAATATCAGGAAGCACACCAACTGATTCCTATTTACAAAGAAGGAAAACACGTTGGAACAGTGATTGTCTTGCTTGATCACTTTCCTGATGAGGCGAATAAGGAGGATGCTAAAACAATATACCATATCGAACTAAAATTACGTGAGGCTGATCTATTACCAATGAAAAAAGACTTATGAGTATTCACTGTTAAATAAAAGAATTAGGAATAAAAAATGGTTGATGATATAAAATATAAGGTATCCTTATTAAATGCTACTAAAATATTAGTTAATACAGCAGCAATCATCCCAATTATAAAGTATGATCCTGATATTAATTCCTCACGAAGCACAATTGAAGCAAGGCATAATATTGAGAATAGTAGTCACTCATGGCAAAAAAAATCAGGATTGACAGAGGAAGAGAAGAACAAAATATCTCAAGATGCTGCAAATAAAATTGCAGAAGCGTTATTTTTGGCTAGAACGACTTATCATGTTGATGCTAACACCTATATCCATGAGTTAGTGAATACATTACGAAAAGATGAACGCATTGTATTACCCGATGAAAAACCTGAACAATTATTTCAGCGATTATTAACCACCTATGATTATTTGATCGGTTTGAAATTTACTAAAATAATCGTTATTGAAACCTATTTGTATGCACAAGCTTCAAACCCATCTTTTCAAGCCAATCCTGTCATTAAAGGATGGATCGAAAAAATCGGTCAGCCTGCGCAACAACAATTTCAAGATATGATCTATTTGGCTCGCAAATTCGAATTTTTCGAAATCTCTATCATTGAATAAAAAAATAAAGTAAAGCCCTCGTCATAAAGGCTTTGTATTTAATTTTTGGAATGGCGACACATTTTCAAACAAAAAATTAAGGGGTAAGTGTTTTTTAATTCAACGGGAGGCAAGTAGTCTAACGAAGAATGTAATCGTTTATTATTGTACCAATAGGAATAAGCCGAGAAAGTGCGTTGTAACTCAGTTGTTGAGTTGAAATGTTGGCCTTTTACAAACTCCGTTTTAATTGTTTTAAATACTGCTACCGCATTGTCATAAGGACAATCTTTGTAGGTGATTTGAATAAACCCTCTACCATGATAATTTGCACCTCTTTTATAATTATTCCAATAAGAAGGCGTTGAACCATCTTTATTTTTTCTGCAGTTCTAAAAAAATCACTTTCATATAATATCTGTGATATAAAATGCACGTTCTGCAGGCCGGATTGCTAGTAACATTGTATTGTATTGAATACTTATTTAGTTTGTTGTAATAATTCAAGTTAGTTTAGTAGCGTTGTTTTTGTGGTGAAGCCGTTGTTAAAAAAGGAATAACAATAAGTTCATTTTTATCAATTTAATCATGATTTTTTTACTTAAACACAGTGCGATCCTGAAAGTTTTTGACAAAAATGAGGGGAGCTTTGTCTTTTTAGATAAACTGTGTGATAACATCATATTAACTAAAATTCACCAAACCCGCCTACCCATAAACGAATGGGAAAGCCGAAATAGTGATGCATACGTTAATGAAAAGTT
This sequence comes from Gilliamella sp. Bif1-4, assembly GCF_001690535.1. Classification (NCBI taxonomy): domain Bacteria; kingdom Pseudomonadati; phylum Pseudomonadota; class Gammaproteobacteria; order Orbales; family Orbaceae; genus Gilliamella; species Gilliamella sp. Bif1-4. Next base: position 147,794 of record NZ_LZHC01000025.1, read on the forward strand.
GCAGAATCAGCAAATATTTAGTGATGCAAAAGAATGACAACTAAAGCCTAAGCGATTTATTAACTTTTATAATACCGTTAAAACCGCATAAAGCGATTTCAGGGAAAACGCCTTATAGGTTAGTTCAAAAATAGGTGAATACACCAACTTGTTTACAGGATCTTAATTTGATGCCACCGAATAGCAAATAGTTTTAACGGTAATCACAACATTAGCTTTTTACTGCTGCCACGATTTTAATTTCTATTAAATATTCTTTTTTCATTAACCCAGCTTGTACTGTACAACGTACTGGTGCACTAGCTTTAGCTATCCATTCGTCCCATGCTTTATTCATAGCTGCAAAGTCACTTTTATTAACTAAAAATAATGTTACATCTAATATACGTGATTTATCACTGTTAGCTCGGGCTAATATTTTGTCAATTTCAGTTAATGCACTTTTGGTCTGTACATAAACGTCATTTTCAAGATTAGTAGGAACACTTGTGTAATAAATAACGTTATTATGGATCACAGCTTCAGACCAGCGGTTATCTGGATCAATTCGTGTTATTGTCATCATATTTTCCTTGTTAGATGAGTTATTAAGAAACTTTAATAAAATCAGCACGCAATTTTTTTATTTCATCACGCAGTACACCAGCTTTTTCAAATTCAAGATTCTTAGCTGCTTCATACATCATTGCTTCAAGTTCTTTCACTTTTGCCTGAACCTCTTTAACTGAAACATACTGATACGGTTTACCATGTTCAAATGCTTGTACTTTGGCTGTTGATTTTTTGGTACTTAAACCTGCCTCTAATACGTCTTTAATTTCTTTGCGTACTGATTTTGGTGTAATGCCGTGTGCTGTATTAAAGTCTTCCTGTTTTTTACGACGACGGGCAGTTTCATCAATCGTTTTTTGCATAGCTGGGGTTATTCTATCAGCATATAATATGGCTTTACCATTTACATTACGAGCTGCACGCCCTACGGTTTGAATTAGTGAACTTTCTGAACGTAAAAAACCTTCGCGATCAGCATCCAATATTGCTATTAGTGAGACTTCCGGTATATCCAAACCTTCTCGCAATAAGTTAATGCCCACAAGTACATCAACTTTACCTAAACGTAGGTCACGAATAATTTCCATACGTTCAACCGTATTGATGTCTGAATGCAAATATTTTACAGTTACATTATGTTCTGACAGATAATCAGTTAAGTTTTCTGCCATACGTTTAGTTAATGTGGTCACTAAAACACGCTCTTCGTTATTGATACGAATTTTGATTTCTGATAATAGATCATCAACCTGCGTTGCAACTGGTCGAACTTCGATAATAGGATCTAATAAACCTGTAGGTCTAACTACTTGTTCAATAATTTCATTACCTGATTTTTCAATTTCGTATTTAGCTGGTGTTGCTGACACATAAATCGTTTGTGGCATGATGTTTTCAAATTCAGCAAATTTTAGCGGTCGATTGTCTAGTGCTGATGGCAAACGAAAGCCATATTCAACCAGATTAAGTTTACGTGAACGGTCACCATTATACATTGCCCCTAATTGTGGAATAGCGACGTGAGATTCGTCAATAAACAGTAATCCATCAGGTGGCAAATAATCAAATAAGGTTGCAGGCGGATCGCCCGGATTACGCTGAGCTAAAAAGCGTGAATAGTTTTCAATCCCAGAGCAATACCCCAACTCGGTCATCATTTCGATATCAAATAATGTCCGCTGAGTTAAACGTTGCTCCTCTAATAGACGATTATTGTCTAACAGAACTTTTTGACGTTCTTTAAGCTCTTGCTTTATTTGCGCAATAGCGTTTTCCATAATGTTTCTTGGTGTGACATAGTGCGTTTTTGGATAAATTGTTATCCGCGATACTTCATTTATGCTATTACCTGTAAGCGGATCAAACATAACAATTCGATCGACTTCATCATCAAATAACTCTACGCGCACAGCAAGATCGTCTGAATCAGCTGGAAAAATATCTATAACATCTCCTCGAACACGAAACGTACCACGACTAAAACCTATTTCATTACGAGTGTATTGCAATTCAGCTAATCGAGTTAAGATTGAACGCTGATCGGTTATGGTGCCTTTTGTTAGGTGTAATATCATCGACATATAGGTTTCTGGTGCTCCTAAACCATAAATAGCCGACACCGAAGCAACAATTACAACATCACGTCGTTCTAGTAGTGATTTAGTAGCAGAAAGACGCATTTGTTCTATATGTTCATTGATTGACGCATCTTTTTCAATAAATGTATCGGTTGACGGTACATAAGATTCAGGTTGATAGTAATCATAATAAGATACGAAGTATTCAACCGCATTTTCAGGGAAAAAGGCTTTCATTTCACCATATAGCTGAGCGGCTAATGTTTTATTTGGTGCTAAAATAATTGTAGGGCGATTATGTTTAGCAATAACATTTGCCATGGTAAATGTTTTACCTGATCCAGTTACGCCTAATAGTGTTTGATGCGCAATGCCATCATCAAGATTTTGATTAATCCTTTTTATTGCTTCTGGCTGATCACCTGCGGGCTTAAATTCGGAACATAATTTAAATTTTTTCATTACATCGCAACCTAATATTTTACCTATTAATAAAAATTATCCCCAAAAGGACTTGACCTTTTAAAATTTGCTATTTTTTGTTCAATTAACATTTTCATTTATAAAAAAGACAATTAATTTATAACTTGATTTACAATAACATGTTGATATAAAACAAAAAAATATTTCATGATTAAGTTACAATCAAATTAAGAAAAATCCTGATAGTTACTGAGGTTAGCGTTTTTTTCAATAAAATACTCACAGAGTTATCCACAGGCAACGGGGATAACTTTATAAGTATAGTCTTTATAAACTTTTTTAAATTATCAAGATAAAATTTCAAAAAAAAATCCCTTTTATTTTAATGTTTATTCCTATCTTTAATACTGTTTTTGATAGTTTTAACTAATCATTAGATTTATCTGTTCGATTTGATATTGATAGCTATGATCCAAGTTTTGGATGAAAGTCAATCGGTGAGTGATGCATTTTGGCGCATCTTCTGCGTGATGAGACACAAATAGCAACTGCGTGTACCCTTCACTAATTAAACGATCTATCCAACGTTTTACTAATTCTCGATTAAGATGATCGAGCCCTTGCAATGGTTCATCTAAAATAAGCAGTGTCGGATGTTTAACCAACGCTCTGGCAATCAATACTAATCTTTGTTGTCCCCAAGAAAGCGATTGAAAAGGTTTATCCGCCTGCGTTTGTAACCCTAATAATTGTAGCCATTCATCAGCCAATTTAGCTTGTTTATCACTCGTAGCTTGATAGACACCAATCGAATCAAAATAGCCAGACAATAACACTGTTTTAACGCTAGAACTAACTCGATAAGCCAAATGTAAGCTGCTACTAACATAACCAATATGGCGTTTAATATCCCAAATCGTTTCACCCGAACCTCGTTTACGACCAAATAAAGTGAGATCATTGCTATACCCTTGTGGATGATCGCCAGTTATTAAACTTAATAACGTTGATTTACCAGCACCATTAGGTCCAACTATTTGCCAATTTTGTTTGGCTTTTACTCGCCAAGTTAATCCATTAATGATTGCTTTATCATCATAATATACATAACCATTATTTAATATGACTCGATCTAATTGATCAGCTAATTGAGTTGGTGGTTCGTCGGCTTCTGGTAATGGCATATTGGAAATATTTTCCAAATCAGCTAATTGCTTAACAGTTGTATCGTTTAATATTGTATCTTTTGTATCAATTTTCAATAGTTGGCAGTCGGCTAGTATGCCAATATTTTCAATAAATGTAGGAATTTCATTAAATCGATTTAAAACAAGGACAATTGTGATACCTTGCTTAGCAAGATCTGCTAGTATTTCGGCTAAGTTTTCACGTGATGTCACATCTAAGCCATCAAAAGGCTCATCTAATATCAGAAAATCAGGTTGCTGCATCAAAACTCGACAGATTAAGGCTTTGCGTGTTTCACCAGTTGAAAGGTATTTAAAGCGTTTCGTTAATAGGTGTTCAATTCCAAATTGTGTTGCTAATTTTTGGCAAAGTACTTGATTAAAATTATTTTCTTGTATAATTTGCTGAGTGGTTAATCCTGTATCGTTTTCACCTTCGCTTAGCATATCTGTATTATTGCGTTTCCATTCATCATCAATTAGTTTTTGTAGCTGTTCAAACGATATGTGTGCTATGGAGTTAAATTGATTAATTACTTTGCCTGATAATAATGTTTGCTCACCAGACAATGCTTTAACTAGTATAGATTTACCGCTGCCATTACGCCCCACAAATGCAACATTACTGCCTTGATTTATTGTAAGTGATTCAATGGTAAAAACTAGGTAGTCACTAATTTTAAAATGTGCGTTTTCTATTTGTAGCATGATAACCTCATATTGCTAAACTAATGTCGCAACAATAATATTTTGTGGATTAATAAATAGTTTTGATTGTTTGCCTGTAGTTAAGGCCGATTTTTTTACTTCACTGGCTAATTTGTTAGCATAAAGCACTATGCCAGAAGATAGTGTGAAAGCAATTTCACTCCAATTGCCATCAGTAGTTATTTTTTCAACGGTAACCGACAAACAGTTTTCGTTTTCGATTTCATTTTTTAATTCAATTAATGGAGCTTTAATTAACAGCAATACTGTTTTGTCCGTACTCAACTTTAGCCGTTCAATACTTGATTGAGTAATGTAAACTTTTAACTCAGTTTGATTATCACTAAGTAGCACTGTAATAAAACCAGCAACATCATTTGTTTGAATCTGCTTAACCGTACCATATAATTGATTTCGTGCACTGGTTTGTAATGATAGTCTAGCTGTAGCTTTTAAAATATCATCTAAAGGTACTTTGTCATCATTTAGTATGTTAAAAGCATTTTGTTGTAGTTGAGTTAATAGATCATAGAGTTGGATAAATCTAACTGCATAAGCACTCAGTTTAGTGCCTCCTCCATTTTTACCACCAATTGCAGTAATTAAAAAAGGTTTAGGTGCTAATTTATTTATTTCATTAATGGCATCCCATGCGGTTTTATAACTAATACCAATTTGCTTGGCAGCCTGACTTAATGACCCCGTCTGTTCAATTGCTTTTAATAACGCAATACGCCTTGGATCAGTAAATAACTGCTGTTTTATATTTAACGTTAATAAAATTTCAGGAGAAAACATAATTTAACACCATGAAGAACCGACTAATCAATTTGGAAGAGATAATAGTGATTATTGTAGACCCTTTTTGGCATTCCTTCAAAACTTGTTAAAAATCTTGTTGATTATCATATCGTATCAGCTTAAATGAATTTTAATTGTACTTTATATATAAATTCTGCTAGCATCGATATGTTATATTTTATATAACGGCTATTTAATAATTTGCCAAATAACGTAATAAATCATAATAATCAATTGGATAAATAATATTAACAGTTAAAATTAACTCAATTTTATTGTGAGGAACAGAATGAAAAAAATTATTGGAATTATCTTAATGATGGCAATAACTTTTTCAGTTTCAGCTGCTGAAAAAATGACTATATTTGCCGCTGCCTCATTGACTAATGCTATGCAAGATATCGCTGCATCTTATAAAGCAGAACATAAAGATGCAAATATTGTATTCTCATTTGCTTCATCATCAGTATTAGCTAAACAGATTGAACAAGGTGCACCTGCGGATATATTTATGTCAGCAGATCAAAAGTGGATGACTTATCTTATTGAGCATAATTTAACTAAAAATAAACACGATTTATTAAAAAATACATTGGTGCTTATTGCTCCCCAAAATTCACATTTAGAGAATGTTTCAATTAATAAAAATACCAATTGGGAAATTATTTTACCTAAAGGTGAAAGAATAGCTATTGGTGATCCTGATCATGTACCAGCAGGGATGTATGCAAAAGAATCATTAACTAATTTAGGGGTATTTAATAAATTATCGCCACAATTTGCTCCTGCAAGTAATGTAAGAGACGCTTTGGTACTAGTTGAGCGTAATGAAGTTGCGCTTGGTATTGTATATAGTACCGATGCTAAAATAAGCAATAAGGTAAAAATAATTGGATCCTTTCCTGATGATACATTTAAGTCTATCGAATATCCCATCACTTTGTTGAATCCAAAAGCAACTGATTTTTATAAATATTTAAATTCACCACAAGCTAAAGCTATTTTTGAAAAATATGGATTTATAACAAAGTAATTTAATAAGTAAATAATTTTATAAAACTATGTTATTAACTGAATTTGAATGGCAAACCTTGCTACTTAGTTTAAAGATAGCCGCCACAGCAATTGGTTTTAGTTTGCCAATAGGCATTTTAACCGCTTGGATATTGGCACGCTGTCAATTTTTTGGTAAATCGCTATTTGATAGCCTCGTGCATCTTCCTCTTGTTTTACCACCAGTTGTTTTAGGTTATTTGTTGTTAATAACCATGGGACGACGTAGCGTTATTGGCGAGTGGTTGAGTAGCCATTTAAATATTAGCTTTAGCTTTAATTGGCAAGGTGCAGCTTTAGCTTCGGCAGTAGTTGCATTTCCATTAATGGTGCGTTCAATTCGCTTAGCCATTGAATCAATTGATACACGCCTTGAAAACGTTGCTCGGACTCTTGGAGCCCATAAGTGGCGAGTTTTTATAACTATTACTTTACCATTAGCCTTTCCTGGTATTCTTATGGGAATTGTATTGGGTTTTGCCCGTTGCTTAGGGGAATTTGGTGCAACAATCACTTTTGTGTCAAATATTCAAGATGAAACCCGCACCTTACCATTAGCAATGTATACGTTGCTACAAATTCCCAATGGTGAACAAGGTGCATTACGGCTGTGTATTATTTCGGTTGTGTTATCACTAATCGCACTTTTTTTATCCGAATTGTTAAATCGATGGCATAAAAAGAAATTAGCAGGATAATCAATATGTTAAAAATAGATGTTCGCAAACAACTTGCTTCGTTTTCGTTCCAATTCAATCATGAGATAGCCTGCCAAGGGGTTACTGCTATTTTAGGCGTTTCTGGCTCGGGAAAATCCACACTAGTAAACCTTGTTAATGGATTAATTAGACCTGATCAAGGTCAAATCCAACTGAATGGCTTACCACTCGTTGATTGCGATAAACACCTTTTTATTGCTCCTGAAAATCGGCATATTGGTACCGTTTTTCAAGATGCATTACTTTTCCCTCATTATAAAGTTATTAAAAACCTGATTTATGGTGCTAAAAATTCCAAGCAATCAAGATTTGATGAAATAGTTAATGTACTTAATATCCGACCATTATTAAATCGTTATCCTGCCATGTTATCTGGTGGAGAAAAACAGCGAGTAGCAATTGGTCGAGCACTATTAACCAACCCTTTATTACTATTAATGGACGAACCGCTTTCTGCTCTCGATATGCCAAGAAAAAAAGAATTGTTAACTTATATTAATAAATTAACTAATGAGCTAAATATACCCATTATTTATGTGACACATAATATTAATGAAGTTAAACAAATAGCCGATAATGTTGTAATTTTAGATCAAGGCAAGCTGATTGAGTTTGGTAAGACCAAACATGTTTTACAAAGTGACTATTTAAAAGAATGGTTATAAAGCTCTAAAGTATTACTATTTTCCGCTTGTTTAATATATGTCACGCCATCATGCCAAGCACCAAGCACCGCACGAGTTGCAGTGTTGCCTTCAATTTGAAAATGATGTACAGCAGGTTTATGTGTATGACCGTGCACCATAATATCTGCATTATATTTAACCATCATTTCAATAACTGCTTGCTGATTCACATCCATGATATTTTCAGATTTGAGTTGATTATGTTGACTACTTTTTTTTCGTAACTTAGCTGCAATTTTCAACCGAATAAAAAGTGGTAAAAATAAAAATAATTTTTGAAGCCATTTATTATGCATAATTTTTCGGAAATTTTGATATTGATGGTCGTCAATACACAGTAAATCACCATGTAAAAAAATGATGTTTTTTCCTTGATTAGGAAGGCAATTAATCTCGGGCAGTAAGGTCATTTCGCATTGTTGCGCATACTTTTTCCCCAATAAAAAATCACGATTACCATGAACGAAATATTTTCTTATATTACGTTTTGATAAGGCTTGTAAAGCCTGCGCAATTTGATAATGTAAGTTTGTTTTTACATCATCCCCAACCCAGTAATCAAAAAGGTCGCCTAGAATGTAAAGCTCGCAGTTGTCGGGCAAAGTATCCAAAAAAGACAAAAAGCCTGCGGTTATATTAATATAACCTGAAGCAGGCTCATTATCTGCTAAATGAATATCAGCAATAAAATAACGAACAGGATTATTCAACCGTGACACTCGTAATAATAACATCTTCAACAGGAACATCAGAATGCATACCACTGCGCCCTGTTTTAACAGCTTTTATTTTATCAACCACATCAAGCCCATCAACAACTTGTGCAAAAACACAATAGCCATAACCATTAATGTCCGCAGAGCGAAAGTTGAGATAATCATTATCAACCACGTTGATAAAAAATTGCGCAGTTGCCGAATGAGGATCTGATGTACGTGCCATTGCTAAAGTACCACGTTCATTTTTTAGACCGTTATTTGCTTCGTTTTTAATTGGTGATTTTGTCTTTTTTTGGTTCATTCCTGGTTCAAAACCACCACCTTGAATCATGAAATTATTAATAACACGATGAAATATTGTGTTGTTATAAAAGCCTTCTTTGCAATATTCAACAAAATTTTTAACAGTTTCTGGCGCCTTATCATCAAAAGTTTTGATTTTAATATCACCTAAATTAGTGTGAAATACAATCATTGCATAATCCTTTTTTTAATATATATCTTTCGAATAAAATTTAGTAAATCTAAATTAATATAATTTATTTACCAAATTTTTCACATGCTTCTAGTGTATTGCTCATTAACATAGCAACGGTCATTGGACCAACACCACCAGGAACAGGCGTGATCCATCCCGCTCTTTTAACAGCAACATCAAACTCTACATCACCTGCAAGTTTACCATCTGGCAAACGATTGATACCAACATCAATGACGATTGCACCCGGCTTTATCCACTCACCCTTAACATAATTAGCAATGCCTACTCCCGCAACAACAATATCCGCATTGCTAACATGTTTTGCTAAATCAATAGTACGACTATGGGTAATGGTTGTTGTGCAACCTAATAATAATAACTCTAATGCCATTGGACGACCAACAATGCTTGATGCTCCTACAACGGTAGCATTTAAACCTGACAGATTTATGCCAGTAGATTCTAGCATTTTGACTACGCCATAAGGAGTACATGGTCGCAAGATTGGATCACGCTGTAGCAAGTGTCCAATATTATATGGGTGAAAACCATCGACATCTTTACTTGGATCAATACGTTCAAGAACCTTTGTTTTATCAATATTATCAGGTAAAGGCAGTTGTACTAAAATACCATGCACATCTAAACGTTGATTTAGTTCATCAATTAATGCTAATAATTCATCGGTGGTCGTCGAGGTAAAGTCATAAGCAAATGAAACAAAACCAACATCATCACAAGCCTTTTGCTTATTTTTAACATAGATTTTTGATGCAGGGTCTGAACCGACTTGAATTACAGCTAACCCTGGGACTGAGAGTCCTTTTTCAATACGCATTTTGACTTTATTAGCAATTTCAGTTCGTATTTGTTGTGCTAATACTTTCCCATCAATTATATGTGCAGTCATAAGCTTCCGTTTAACTATCTTATTAGAGGTATCATTTTCGCAAAAGTTTTTATTAATGTCTATTTAGTTATGAATTGATTGATTAAGTTGATTCAATATTTGTTTGTATTGAGCATCAATATCTGTAATAACTGAACAAATATGAGCATCAAAAGCTTTTAATTTAGGTTTTTGAGCCTTCCATTCATTTTTAGAAATTTGTTTAATTGCTCCATAATTTTTAAAAAATTCGAAATGCAAAATACTTCCGCCCACAACATTATAAAAAATGCGTTGACCAATATCTTCTCCATCTTTTTTGATATTATTAAAATGTCGATAAGAAAATCGCGTATTACCATTTTCAGTAATAATTGATGCATGTAACAACTTAACTAAACGTTTATATAATTTGTTTAACTCGCTTTTTAGCTCATTATCATCGCCCAATTGATTTTTTATTGCTTTTTCAAAAGTTTCTTTAACTTCAGTTAAAAGGCTTAATGATTGTTGTTCTAGTAGCGGCAACTGTTGACGTAAATCTTGCTGAAATTGAATCAGTTCTTTTTGTAATGATGGATTAAGTGATATCGTTTCTTTATTTAAAATGACATTACCAATTGGCATGATAATTAAATCATTTTTTTTATCAAAAATATGTACACTTTCTCTATTTATCGTAATGTCATAACTGGGCTTAATCCCACACTCTTTTTTAGCAGCAAATACGGTGATAGGTAACAACAAAGCAATCAATATCAATTTTTTTAACATATTCATATCCAGCTAGTTAATTCATGAAAATTATAACGTCTACCTGAAAATAAACATAATAAAGTTGAGCTTATGTTGTGATTGGAAAAACAAACAAGTCAAGATTAGCACAAGCTATTTCTGAATGATTTTTACAGAAATAGAACTATCTTTTTGTCTGAAAGTTAAAAGGTTATTAAATTATGTTTATATTAGGTGTTTAGTTTTTTGATATCAAGTTTACTGAAGTATTAAGTGATAAATTTAAAAAATGCTAGCTTTCTGAATAATAATTCTAAATTATGAAAAAATAAGCAAATAGATTTAACTTTTCAAACATAAAACTAGATTAGCTTTTCAAGCCCAATATCAATAGGTATAATCTATTTAATCAACTATATTTAACAACTTTTTTTTAATTTAAAGTAACGTATAGTATCTATATGTGAAACAATTTATTCGAGGTAAAAATGTATACTGTAATTTTTGGACGTCAAGGTTGCCCTTATTGTGTTCGAGCTAAAGAACTAGCTGAAAAACTTTCTCAAGAACGTGATGATTTTTCTTATCGTTATGTTGATATTAACGCAGAAGGCATTACTAAAGAGGATCTGTCTAAAAGTGTAGGTAAACCTGTTGAAACAGTACCTCAAATCTTTATTGATGAAAAACTAATCGGTGGTTGTACTGATTTTGAAGCTTATGCAAAAGAGCATTTAGGCTTATTTAAAGAATAATGTAAATGAGTGTATTAAATTCAAGCCACTATTTGGTGGCTTTTTAATATTTACTTGTTATTAACGACCTGGTAGTTTTTTCCAAGTTACCTCGTTACGTAAATAAGTTGGTTCTACTTCCTCAACATTAACAACTTCATTCTTTAACCATTTATTCTTAGCAATAACGACTAGATCTTGTGCATGAGGTAATAAGATATCACTTTGTCTTATTCCTTTAATCATATCTGGATAAGTTTGCCAACCAGTGCCAGCACAATAATTATCATTACCTATATTTTCCACTTTTTCTATTACTTTTTCAGGTGCAATAACACATTCTGGAATAACTATTTGCCATTGATTATTGGTGTAATAGTATTGTCCTAAATAGACTTCCCCCATTCTGGCATCAATTGTAGCAATGACTTTTGTGGCTTTTTGTGTTCGATATACACCTTGAGCCAAGGTCATCAACGTTGAAACTCCGATCATTGGTTTGTCAATGCCTAATGCTAAACCTTGTGCAACACCAATGCCAATTCTAACACCAGTAAAACTACCAGGTCCTTGTCCAAAGGCTATGGCATCAACTTGAGCAAGTGAACAATCTGATAGTGCAAGAAGCTTATCCACCATTGGTAATATTTGCTTAGTATGATCGCGTGCTGATATGATGAAATCATGAGTGATTTCATTACGGTAAATTAAAGCTACCGAACATGCTTCTGTTGAGGTATCAATAGCTAAGATAGTACTCATTTCTTTTCCAAAATATTTAAGTTTATAAGTTAGTTTTAGATAATAAAAAATTAATAACTTTATTTACATCTCGTGTTCTTGGCGATGGAGGTAAACTATTAATAAAGGTTGCACCGTAAGGTCTCATAACCAAGCGATTGTCACAAATAATAATTGCTCCGCGGTCATTATGATGGCGAATTAATCGACCTACACCTTGTTTTAAGGTAATAACAGCTTCAGGTAATTGCACATCATTAAATGCATCTCCACCTTGCATTTGGCAATCTTCCATACGAGCTTTTATTAAAGGATCGTCTGGAGATGTAAATGGTAATTTATCTATAATAACACAAGATAAGGTATCGCCTCGAACATCAATACCTTCCCAAAAACTACTGGTAGCAATTAATAAGGCGTTTCCGCTATGTATAAATTGCTCAAGTAATTTTACTTTGCTTGTTTCACCTTGTACTAATACTGGTAATTTGGTGAGTTCTTTAAACTGTTTTGCTAAAGCATTCATCATGGCATAAGAAGTACATAGGAAGAAACAACGTCCATTGTTTGCTTCAATAACTGGCAATAATATATCGACCAATTTTTCAGCATTACCTTGTTCATTAGGAGAAGGAATATAACGCGGAACACACATGACAGTTTGATGTAAATAATCAAATGGGCTTTCTAAAATAAGGGACTCGGCATTTGTAAGACCAAGGCGCTTAGTAAAATAATCTAATTTATTATCAACAGACAAGGTTGCCGAAGTAAAAATCCAACTACCTTTACGTTCTGCTAATAGTTCAGAAAATTTATCGGCCACTGATAATGGCGTTATCGCAAAAACAAAATAATTATAAGTACATTCATACCAATAACTAAATCCAGTTACATATGTTTCACTTAATTTTTTTAATAAGCTGATGTATTGATTTACTCGTTCAAAGCAGTTATCTAATGCTGTAGATCGCCCTATTGCCAACATTAAAACCTCACGACAAAAATCTAATGCATCATAAAGATAAGATAACTCTTTTTTTATTGCTTGCTGTTTGAATAACACTCGCAAATTACCTTTAGGTGGTTGCTGATTAATTGCAATACGCAAATCTTGAACACTTTTTTGCAATTTATCTGCACACAGCTGTAGCTGAGACATATCTTTTACTTCAGTGCGATAGCTAAGTGTTATCTCTTTTGCAAGTTCTAGTAGCTGACGACTAGTTAACTGTTGTCCAAAATAGTGACAAGCCAGATCTGGTAACTGATGGGCTTCATCAAAAATCATTACATCAGCCTTAGGAATAAGCTCACCAAAACCTGTATCTTTTACCACAACATCGGCTAAAAATAGATGGTGATTAACAACCACAATATCCGCATTTAAAGCACGCTTACGAGCCTTAACAACATAACAATCATTATAATGTTCGCAGTCACTTCCAAGACAGCTTTCGTTTGTACTGGTTAATACTGGCCAAATTGGGTTTTCTTCCGTAACAGTTATACATTTGCTAATATCTCCATCTTTGGTTTTAATTGACCAATTTTTGACACGAACTAAATCAACACGTAAATTTTTATCAAGATCTCCTGCAGCTGCATATTGATTATACAATCGTTCTAAACAAAGATAATTCGATCTACCTTTAAGAAGAGATATTTTGCCAGTGTAATTTAATGCTTTTTTGATAATAGGCAGATCTTTACTAAAAAGTTGATCTTGTAGATTCTTGGATCCCGTGGAAAGTATTACTTTCTTTTCACTACGTAGAGCGGGTACTAAATAAGCGAATGTTTTACCTGTTCCAGTCCCAGCCTCAACAACAAGAGACTGTTGCTTATTTATTGACTCTGAGACTTTACTTGCCATGTTTCGTTGTGGCTCTCTTGCCACAAATCCATCAATAGCTTTAGCCAATAAACCATTATCAGAAAAATCATCAATCACTTAAATATACCTAATAAAAAACTAAGTTCAACACACCAATAAAATTAAGAAAATATATTCTAAGAAAAATAAAACGTTATGAAAATATAATGAAACATTTCAAAAATGAGATGAATTTATTATTGCTGAATTGAATAATTAAAAAAACTTAATATACTATATCAATTAATATTTTCAAAATATAGGTATCTACAAAGCATAGTATATTAACTACTTGAAATTGTCAGATATAGTATAAAAATTCAAATTTGAGTTTTTATTTATTACCAATTTTATTAACAGTTAATTAAAAATAAATTATTACATCATTCTCTTTTGCAATTATGAGCATCACAATATTATTATTTTGTATATTAATTAAGTGAATTTATCCTAAATAAGATGATATACATCTGCTAAATTCATCATTGTCTACTTTTGCTAAAAAAGTTTTATAAAATACAATTTGTTTCGCATTCGGATTATTAGGAGACCAAATTTGATCATAACAATATGGTATTTCTACTAATAGATTATTTTTTTTCAAATAAGAATTATCTACCAAATTATTACACGTTTGTCGGTAATAGTCTTTCCATTTCTTACGCATTATCAAATTAAAATCGTCTGTTTGTTCGAATAGATTTGATTCTGAATAAATGGTTAAACATGGTTTATTGAATGCTGCTGTAATATGCACTATAGAAGTATCAACAGTAATAACATATTCAGCTTTTTTGATTAAAGCAATGACATCTAAAATGGTATTTGATTGAAATATTAATCCTAAGTCAAGTTTAACATTTTTAAGTTTATTGGGTTCACCAATAAAAATAATTTTATGATCTGGTTTGTTTTTTTTCATGAGTGAAACAATATGCTCCATTTGCCATTGAGACAATTCACGCTTTCTTGCTCCACCAAAAGGGTTAATAATAACAAATTTATCTATATTATTTTCTAATATAAAATTATCAACATTTTTTTTATTATTATCTAAAATATAAAGATCATAATTTTCATCATAATTTTTAATGTTCATATACTCATATATTTTATTTAACTGATTAGTAATATGAGCATTATTATTATAATAAGGAATTGAAATATTATATGATTTTACATTACTTTTATTAAATCCCATCAAATGAGTTGAGTTAGTAAATACACAAAATATAATTTTACGCATTTCAAATGAATAAAATGGTCTTGTATCAATTACTAAATCAAAATGATGCTTTCTGATTGTTTGTATAGTTTTAAATAAATCCTTTAACGAATAATCATTATAACTAAATGTAGCTTTAACATTAGGATTATTTTTAAGAATATCTAAACTTGATTGTTGCGAAGAAACATAAACATCATAACCAGCTTGAGCAAGATTTTTTATTAAAGCGGTAGTTACAACCATATCGCCAATTTTATCATTACGAGCTATTAAAATAGTTTTTATTTTTGACGGTTCAAATATCGTTTTTCTTTTAGGAAAAGAACACATTAGAATTTTATTTAAAAAGTAAAAAAAATATAGTTTTATTTTTTTTCGAATAAACTTTAATTGCCAAGAAAAATGACTCATAACTAGAATTCCTATAATATTTTATATTTTATTTCTTTTTTCTGTATTTTAATAATAAGTATTGAATGAAAAATTTTATTCCTTTATAAAAGTCACCTTTTCTAAAAAATGATTTCGCATATATACGATAGTCATTAACTCTCATTCTAGGTAGATAACTTTCTAAAGGTTTATTAGCCCATGGTGTAAAATGCTTGTAAAATACATATAAATTTTGTGCCGTTCCTTCATGTTCTTGATACCAAGGTTTTCTGGCACCAGTAAAGTGGATAAAAAATGGTAGAATATCTTCATTATCAAAGATTTTATTCTTTTCTGTTTCAGTCATCCATGTAAATAAATAATTCCATCTACAATCAACATACTTAACTTTATTTTGAAGAATAAGATTTAAAGCATCTTGATCAGGATAAACAAGTCTATATTGTTGCGGATTTAACAAAACTGAATTAACTTTATTTTCTATGTCAGAATCACACCAATTTTTTGTATTAATATAGAGAAAACCCGAATTAAAATAATTATCTGAACTTAACTCCAAACGAGTAATATTTTTTTCAATATTTTTTGAAATTAGAGAGTCAGAAACAACAGCACAAACCACTGAATCAATATCAATCTGATTAATTGATGATATATCACGAAAACATAATATATCAGCATCCAAATATATAAATTTATCAACTTCATTCTTCAGTAATCGAGGCACAAGAAGTCGAATATACATTGATCGATTGATATGCTGTAATTGATGTTCAGTTTGATATTTATCTAATTCATTTTTTTCAATAAAATAACTTTTAATAGAAACATTCAATTTTTGTAATTTATGAACAGCCTCTTTTGGAACATCATAAAGAAATACATGAAATTGAAGATGATTACCTAAATTATTTAATTGAATTGATTTTATTGCTATAGCTACATATTCAAGATAATTACCATCGGTACAAAAGGCTATATTTATCACTTCATTTTTCATATAAATTGTCCTTGTTATAGCATTAACAATAAATTACTGTTTAGTTTATATCTTGAGTTATTTTCCAGTTTCACGCCTGATATATCGATAGTACAAACTACCCCAAAACCAAATGGCTAGACAATTACTTTTTATTATATTCATTTTTTTGATATCACTTTTTGGTAAGTACTTTTTATTTACCAATTTCATATCACTAGTAAATTTTAGATCTTTATTTAGATAATAATAAATTTTTTTATAGTTAAATTGTTTTAAATATTCAATAAGAAGTCTTACTTTTAATTTAACTACTATAGATTGAACTCGCTGGTAAATCTCTTCTTTGTCGTTTTTAATGTAATTATGCTTCAAATAATACTCAATCCGTTCCCAAGTTACTATATTCTGTAAATATAATTCAATAGTAGCAATTGAATTTGTTACCGATTTTTCTCTATATAAATAGTTGAATAAATGATCTTTAACTACAGCCACTTCGCATTGACTTATAGCTTTAATAGTAAAAAAGATATCCTCACAAATTTTAAGGTCAGTATCAAAAGTAATATTCTTATCGAGTAAAAAAGAACGCTTAATTAGCATGCCTGAAATATGAAAACTTTTTTTGATAAAACTATTAAGTATATTTCCTTCTTCAAAAGGTAGATATTCTTTAATACTTTTATTCTTTTTTACTCGATAAAAACCACAATAAACAATGTTAAAATTGGTTTGTTGTTGGCGAATTAACATTTTCTCAAAAAAAGAAGACTCATAAGTATCATCACTATCTAAAAAACAGATAAACTCACCTGACGCATATTTAAGAGCATTATTTCTGGCAACAGACACACCACTGTTATTCTGATGATAAACAATAATTTTAGCATTTTTTTGTTGGTATTCATCTATAAATATACCTGTATCATCAGTTGAACCATCATCTATAATGATTATTTGATAATTTTGATACGTTTGCTCTTCTATTGATTTTAATGTTTTTTCAATAACATCTCTTGTATTGTATGCTGGTATAATTACGGATATAAGAGGAGTATTATTCATATATGCCTTTAGTAACTTTTTAATTATAAATATATCGATTATCTAAAACTACTTATTAGGATAAATATAAAAAAATGATCATTATTTGATTATCTTTTTAATAATTTATGTTTTAAATATAACAAGTAGTAAAGAAAAGCACAGATATATTTTCTTTGAGTGATTAAAAATTTAGCATAACGTCTGGTTGTAGATGGGGAAAGATTATTTGCTAAGGCTAGCTTGGCTTGATACCAAGGTGAGCCATCAATGAAATTTTGATAAGTTGATGTCAAATAGAGTTTAAACCAAGGTTTACTTCCCGAAGTATAATGTATAAAAACTGCACCCTTTTCAGCTTTTTGCTGATCCTCATGGCCGCCAACACTTAACAAAGTAAGACAATTATATTTTGTGGGTAAGTAATAAATATTATTACTTAATAAAATATTTAGCACATCCTGATCGGGAAATTTATAAGCAATCCCTTCATTTAATAAATTAAGTGCTTTTTCTGTGATATTAGCTTCATTCCACTTTTTCAAGTTGTATAACAAAACTCCAGAATTAAAATAACTACCATACTCAATTTGAAATTTTTTACATTGGGAATTTTGTGTATTTTCAACATCAGGTACTGCAGCAATAACTTTATCAGCTATATTTAAACTAAATAGTTCATCCAATGATGCCAAACATAAAGTATCACTATCAACATAAAGTAATTTAGTTACTTCTTTAGGAATAACTAATGGAGCAATAATTCGCAAACAAGCAGAAATAGGAAAATATTTTGTATTGTTAGCGTGAATCTTAAATTTATCATTCAGATAGTATTGCGTTATTGAAACATGATTTGATGAAAGCTGTTCTATTTTACATTTATTATCATTTGATACGTTTTGCATAAATAAATGAAAATGTAATTTTTTATTTGGATTATTGCTAATAATAGAATACATATTAACGCCAGCTGGTAAAGCATAATTATCATCAAAGCATAGCAAAATATGCCATTGTGTATTAGTATCATTACTTTCATTATCAATAATAGTTTTTTTACCTTCTATGAACTTAGTTACATCTATCATCTATAATAACCACTTTGAATTATTTAATAATATTTGAAAATTAATCTAATTATTATTTTATCTATATTTCTAGTTTAAACACTTATAAAATATTATCTCAATTATTTAAAAATAACCTTCTATATATGTTTTGTACATATAGTCTTCATTATTACTAAATTGTTGAACAGTCATGAAATTTTTCATAATTGCGTTTTTTCTGGATATATAATCAGCTTCTGAACATTGTTTGATAATATTTTCTATGTTATCAATTTCGCTTTCTTTAACCCTAATAATACCATCTTCATCAAAAAATTGATCTATTTTACTAGCACCTATATAAATAGGCACAGTTTGTGTAGCAAAACAATTTGTCAACTTTTCAGTAAAACAATACCCAGATATTTCATTTTCAAACACAATAGAATAACGGTAATCTTTCAATGTTTCATAAGGATTAATAAACTCTCCACCATCAAAAGTTCCAAAAGTATCAACCTTAGGATGATTTTTTAATTTAATCGCAGTTAAAATTCTTTTTAGATGCAATTCACATAATTTTTTATTTGACGATAATATTGAGATATCTTTATTTTTTTCATAAAACAAATTTTGTTGAAATATCTCATCTAAGTTCGATAGCATTACAAAATCGCCAGAAAAAAGCTTTATATCGGCACAAAAAGGAACAAATCTTGCATTAGGTATTTCATTTAGAAGTTGTTCATCATAAGTAAAAATCAAATCAAAATCTTTCTCTAACCCTCTATATTTTTGAAATATTTCATAACTATCAGGCTTTATACCTTTAGTTTCAACCAAAGCACCAAAACGGCCTGTTGGAGATCCCATTGTCTCCAACATACGTCCATGAGTATAAAGATGCAATGGAAGTTCAAAATTATATTTATCCCAATATATCAGATTACTTGTTTGTGAAGATGCATTAGGTTTGTAATTATCCCTTAAAAAAATAACTCTTAATCTTTCTCCTTTTTTATTATAAATTTCAGGCTCAACAGGACATAATCGAACATTATGCTTATAAATAGGAATATAAATATCTTGATATACTTTAGCTTTCTTTTTAGACAAAATATACGGTCGAGTGCTACCATACTTTTTGGTTAGAAAATATTTCTTTTTTTTATCTTTCACAAATAAACAAGCACAATCTGTAACAATTCTTTTAATACTCATTTAATATCCTATACTCCTAAATTGACTATATCCTATTAAGCTTAATAATGATCAATGAACTATTTCTTATAACATTACAACTTATAAATGATTTGCTTGATATAATTTATTATAAACACCATCTTTTAGAAGTAATTCGTGATGTGTTCCCTGTTCTATAATCTCACCAGCATCAACAACTAGTATTTCATCAGCATTCTCAATAGTTGATAAGCGATGTGCAATAACAATTGAGGTACGCCCTTTTTGTAGTTCAGAAAGAGCTTGTTGTATTGCATATTCCGATTCAGTATCTAAGGCTGATGTTGCTTCATCTAAAATCAATATAGGATTATCACGTAATAGTGCTCGAGCAATTGCTATTCTTTGCCTTTGCCCACCAGATAATAGTATTCCACTTTCTCCCACTTTAGTATCAAATCCATGCTCACTTTGCATTATAAAATCATAAGCGTAGGCTTTTTTTGCAGCTTCTTCTATTTGTTGTTGCGTATATTCACCAATTCTTCCATAGGCGATATTATTAGCTATTGTATCGTTAAAAAGATGAATGTTTTGTGATACTAAACCTATTTGATCTCGTAAACAATGTAATGTGAAATCATGAATGTTATGCCCATCAATTAAAATTTGTCCTTTAGATATATCATAAAAGCGAGTAAGTAAACTTGCTATTGTCGTTTTCCCTGAACCTGAGCGGCCAACCAAAGCAATTGTTTTTCCTGCAGGAACAGAAAAACTAATGTCTTTAAGAGCTGGCTCTTTTCTAGTTTCATAACTAAAAGTTACGTGATCAAATACAATATTTCCTTTTACACGATCAACACTAATAGATCCATTATCTTTTTCTAAAGGTTGTTCAAAGATTGCAAATAAAGTTTGACAAGCAGCCATTCCTTTTTGAAAATTTGCATTAACACTGGTTAAATTTTTAATAGGTTGCATTAATGCTACTAGTGATGAAAAAACGACAGTAAATTCTCCAGCTGTAATATTTAAATCAGGATCACTTGCGGTTAATAACACAAAAGCAATAGCAAATGAGATCACCAATTGTATTATTGGCGTTGATAGTGCAGAGATAGAAACTAAACGCATTCCATCACGGCGAAATTTATTGCTAACTTTTTCAAAATTTTTCGATTCTTCATTCTGTGCACCAAAAACAATAATTTCCCTATATCCCTTTAGCATTTGCTCAACTGCCATGGTGACATTTCCCATAGAATTTTGCATGTTTTTTGCCAATTTTCTAAATTTTACTGAAATAAAAGAAATTAACCCAATTACAATAGGAGTCACAACAAGTAAAGATAGTGATAATTGCCAACTATTATAAAACATTGTATAAAATAGCCCACATATAAAAGCTGATTCACGAATTATCGTAATTAAAGCATCCGATGAAGACGCTGCAACTTGATCTGTATCATATGTTATTCGCGACAATAACCTTCCTGTTGAGGATTGATCGTAAAAACTTACAGGTGCATCAACAAAATGTGCGAAAAGCCTTTGTCGAATGCGCATGACAATTTTACCAGAAATCAATGCTAATAATATAGAATAACCATAATTAGCAATACCACGAATAAACACTAAACCAAAAATATAGATAGGCGCCATATATAAAAATTCTCGGTCATTCATTGAAAAACCAAGATCGAGTAAAGGGCGCAATAGGCCTATTAATGAAGTATCGGCAAAGGCACTAATTATTAACAAAATTATTGATATAAATAATACTAATTTATGTTGAGCAATATAGGGCCATAACTTAGTAAAAGTACACCAAGTTGAAGAGTCCTTATCAATATTGATACTTTCTTTATGATTATTTTGATTCATATTCATTATTTAATATATTATGATTTGAATTGCATTTTATGCATTAAGGCATAAATACCATTTTGTTCAATAAGGCTATGATGATTACCATCTTCTACAATTTCACCATTATCAATGACTAAAATTCGATCCGCTTTTTCGATGGTTGATAATCTATGAGCAATAACAATCGAAGTTCTATTTTTTTGTAAAACTTCAATGGCTTCTTGTACTAACCTTTCAGATTCATTATCTAGTGCTGAAGTCGCTTCATCCAGAATTAAAATTGGATTATTACGTAACAAAACTCTCGCAATAGCAATGCGTTGCCGTTGTCCTCCTGATAATAAAACACCATTATCACCTATTTCCGTATCTATTCCATTTTCTAGTTTATTTATAAATTCCATGGCATTAGCCAATTCAGCAACCTTAATTATTTCTTCTTGGCTATGTAATCCTTTTTCACCATAAACAATGTTATCTGCAATGGTACCATTAAATAAGTGCACTCGTTGAGAAACATACCCTATATGATTTCTTAATGACTTTAAGGTATAATCTTTAATATTAATACCATCTAAAAGTATTTCTCCTTTTTCTAAATCATAAAATCTTGGAATCAAACTTGCAATAGTTGACTTACCTGCACCTGATCGCCCTACTAAAGCAACCGTTTGACCAGCTTTAATTTTAAAATTAATATTATTAAGTACAGATGTACTGGTTGTAGGGTATTGATAGGTCACATTTCTAAATTCAATATTTCCAGTTATATGATTTGCATCAATTGTACCTTTATCTTCTTCAAGTGGAGCTTCTAAAAGCCCGAACAATGATTCGCACGCTACAGCACCTTTTTGTAATTCAACATGTAGACTTGTTAGCTCTCGTAAAGGACGCATTATAGCTATCATTGCTGAAAAAACGACAGTAAAAGATCCTGGAGTAATATCTAAACTCTGGCTTGCAACAAGATATAATATTAAGGCTAGACCTAAAGTTGCAATCATTTGAATGATTGGTGTTGATAATCTTGAAACCATTTCAATCTTCAACATATCTCGCCGAAAAGTGTTAGTAATTTTATTAAAATTATTTTTTTCATACTCTTTAGCATTAAAAATTAAAACATCTTTATGGCCTTTTAACATTTCATCAGCCGAAGTTGTTATTTCACCCATACCTTTTTGCATTGACATTAATGTTTTTCTAAATTTTTTTGCAATAAATTGAGCAACACCAATTATTAATGGTATAAGAAAAATTAGCACTAATGCTAATTTCCAACTACCATAAAACATAACAAAACATAAACCAATTGCATAAGTGATTTCACGAACAAGAATAATTAAAGCATCAGATGAGGCTTTAGAAAGCATCTGAGTATTATAGGTAATAATTGAGACTAGATCGCCCACAGAATGTTTATCATGAAAACTTACTGGACTTTTCAGCAAATGATTGAATATCATTTGTCTGAATTTAGTTATAACTTTACCTGATAGCCATGAAAGACAGTATGTGGAAGCATAATTTGACAATCCACGTAATGTAATCAAACCAATAATTGATATAGCAATATAAACTAACAACGCGTAGTTTTTATTCATTAAACCATTATCTAGCAACGGTTTGGTTAGAGATATTAAGGTCGAATCTGTAGCTGCATTTAACAAAAGCCCTAATATAGCAACAAATAAAGCTTTTTTATATTGTTTGACAAATGGCCATAGTTGTATAAGCGCACTCAAAGAATTATATTTTTTGGGCATAATAATTTTTACAAAATAACAAATTTTATAGATTATACTATAAAAAAGCCGTATTGATTAAATTATTGAACTATTATCTTTTTTACATCACGTAATGTAATTGCAAATTTCCAATTATTAGAGTAGTACAAATCATGGCAATATAAAAAAATGACTAGCTTATAGATTCTCTATCCTTATTTTATGCACTTTGATAGCAATACAGATTTTTATGATTTCTCCCTGATGCTGCGATTTTAAACTCAGCTCAGCAAACATCCGCTTAAGCGTAAGACTTTCCTACTCTAGTGTTTATTTTTATCATAGATAAATTTTCCACTTTTGAATTGCCATTTTGAGGATAGTTACACTCATTTATTTCATAATATTTAAGCTATTAATAGTCAACCTATTTATTAAAAAAGAATTACATTCTTTTCAGATTGATGACAAACCTCGATATAATTCGGGGTTTATTTTTTTATTTAAACCATAAATAGGATTTTTAATTTGGATTTTATTAAATAAATTAAAAAATAGCCTAAAAAAACGTAACAAAAATAGCTTTATCGCTATTTTCTTGATATTTTGAGCCGTTACGGCCAATAAACACTGCATTTGAACCTGCGCTCTTCCTCTAAATCGTGCATAGCGATGTCCGTGATGTTGTTTAGCATCAGCAAAGCTGCGCTCTATGGTCTCTTTTCGTCGAGCATAGACTTTTTTACCCCACTGACTTAAACGAATCTCGTTGGCTTTCTCTTTATCTGCTTCCCAGATATGCCGTGTGATGACTTTCTGTGTATTTTTACTCTGTGTACACTGTGACAATAACGGACAGACTTTGCAGCTTGTTGCATCAGAATGATAATGACGATAACCTTCCCTGCTGGTAGTTTTATATATTAATGTTTGCCCGTTTGGGCAAGTATAAGTATCGTTTTGACCGTTATAGATAAACTGCTTTTTTCTGATGGGATTCGCACCATGGGTGGGACGACGATAACCCAACACCGGATATATCTGCTCTGCCAGCAGTAAATGGCAAATGGGAGCCGTAAAATAACCCGCATCAAGACCGACACCAACCGGATTAAAGCCAAACCACTCTAGCTGGCGTTTTAATCGAGCCATATAAGGCTGGGAATCATGGATATTTCCGGCAGTGACATAGGTATCGGTAATTAAATTATGTTTGCCATCAACCGTTCGGTGCTCTAAGTAGAAGAACCCTTTAGGCTTGCCTTCCCGATGCATAAAGCCACTGTCCGGATCTGTTGTACTGACTTTAACCTCCTTGTATTTCTCTACCGTCGATGGCTTTAAGGCTTTTTTCCGTTTAATTCTCTTTCTGCGTTGATGGCTTGATTAAGCGCATCAATATATTGACTGGGCTCAACAATACGCTGCTCATTACGTGCTTTGCCTTTATTGGCATTTGCTTTTAGGTGAGTACTGTCCGTATATAAAACCCGACCACTTATCAACCCTTTGGCAATGGCCTGCTCAACAATATTATCAAAAATCTGTTGATAGATTTCACTGTCATTAAACCGACGGCGACGATTTTGGCTGAGTGTTGAGGCGTCAATCACTTTTTCGGTTAATCCCATTCCCAGAAACCAGCGGTAAGCTAAATTGACCTGAATTTCTTGAACCAGACGATGTTCACTGGGGATACCGAAAAGATACCCAATAGCATGATTTTAAACAGTCTGACCGGATCTTCTGCCGGACGACCGTTATTAGGGCAATAAAGTGGTGCTACCGCTTCTCGAATAAATTCAAAATCAATGACTTTAGCTATTTTACGAACAAAATGATTTTGAGGGACAAGCGCATCTAGCGAGATTTGCTCTATTTTTTCTGGTGTCGCTGGAGTTGTTTTTTTTAGCATAGAAGAATTCCTCTTATAATGGACTCCTCTCTATTAGATCAAAGAACTCGCCAAAAAGCGAGCTCTTTGTCATCAATCTGAAAAGAATTACATTCTTTTATAAATTTTATAAATATAATAAGGGAAAAGGAAATAAGAAAAACTAAAAGTTAATACTTTTTTGATAAATTTTTTAACTAGTTTAGTTCTTTTCTTTTTATTATCCTCTTGATAAAAAGGTTGATAATACTTATTTTTTATATTTAACAAATGAGCCTTATTTTCAATATCAGGAAAATAATCAAGATCTAAATCAAATAATATAGTCTCATTACAGTAATCTAAAAAGAAAATAATTTCTTCTTTACTGCTTAATATACTCACTATCCATTTTATTAATCCCGATAATATTACAATAAAATAAGCTTTATTATCGTTTAATAAGTTATTATCTGAAAGCTTTATAAGAAAATATTTCATTACATCTATTGCATCAAACATTTTTTTCCGATCTTTAGGTGAAAAATATGTTTGATGCATGATAGAGTTACTTCGAAGTAAATAATTATAAAGATGAATATCAATAGCATAAATCGTTTTTGAACAACAAAGATATTGTAATACAAATACCATATCATCATGGTAATAACCTGAAGGAAAGTCTATATTGTATTGTTCAATAATACTCTTTTTGAAAATTTTATTCCAAAGGACACTATTAACTTGAGTTTTAAATGGATACGTTAGGGAATGAAGACCATAATAAGTCAACTTATGATAATCACTATCACGCAAATCATAAGTTTGTTCATCTTTGATAAGATTACAACTGCATATTACTAAATCAACACTTTTAGATCGAATAGTTTCCAACATTTTTTTACACATTGCTGGTTCATACCAATCATCACTATCACAAAACATAATGTATTCACCACGAGACTTTTTTAATCCCTTGTTTCTTGCTTCAGCTGGTCCACTATTTTTTTGGTCAATAACAATTATGCGCTTATCTTTTTGTGAGAAATCATTCAAAATAGCTAAAGAATTATCTTTAGAACCATCATTAATGCATATAATTTCAATATTTTCAAAAGTTTGATTTAATAAACTATCAATACACTTTTTAATAAATTTATCACAGTTGTATACAGGTATAATAATTGATATATCAGGTAACATCTATTCCCCACAATATAATTAATAAAGAAAAATCTTTCTAACGTAAATTTTTTATTATACGACGAATTCGAGAAATTTCTTCTTTTAATTTTTTCCTTTTTTCTTTATATCTTTTACGTTTTTTACCCCAATATACTTTAGAAAGAATTTTATAATATGCATACTTAGCTTTAGTTCTATTATAATAGAATACGTCTTTTATTATGATCATCAAGTTATGATTATCAGCTTCCTTTTTTTCTTTATCTAATTTATGATTAACTAAAGAGTCTGCTACAAATTTAGATTCCGTAAATTTTTTCAAATTATCATAAATGATTCTTTCATAAAAAATAGTTTTTCGAGCATGCTGCCAAAAAAATAAAGCTAATTCATTGGAAGGATCATTCCAAGGTTTAATTTCGCCAGCATAATGAATGATATAAGGATCTTTACGGCTTTCTATATATTCATTTAGTAAAGAACATGGTAAAACATTTTTCCAATTCTGATCCCAGATTGGCATTTGATATAGAACATTCCATTTCAAATCTAGAAACTTAACTCTATTTTCGCAAACAATATTTAATATATCCTGATCAACTAAAACTGGATTAACTACCCTATCAAGGGTCTTAAAAAATACTTCTATAGAATTTTCTTCAATCATTTGCTTAACGTTAAAAACAAGAACTCCCGCATTAAAATAATTTTTAATATTACGGATTTTCAGTGTATCAAATAAATAATTTTGCCAATAACCATTTTCATCTTCTTTTTTCATTAGTCTTTGCAATTCAACATCCTTTACAGCAGCAACTAAATGTTGTGAAGACAATTGTATATTATACAATTTACTTATATCAGCATTAAGAACTAAATCACAATCTATATAAATCACTTTGTCATAATGCTTGAACAACTCCGGAATAAAAAAACGATAATATGTTGCTTGAGAAAAATGTGCAGTAATAAAGAATTTTTTCCGGATATCATTTGATAACAAATTATCTATTTTAATAAACCGAATAGAATGTTTACTATTATTAGAAATGGATAAAATATCTTTCTGTTGATGTATAGGAATATCAGCATGAAGAACTAATATATCATAATTATCAACTTCATTAGAGTGTGACAAAATAGAGGTTATAGCTACCCCTAGATAATTCACATAGTTTTTATCACAAGATAAAATAATCGGTATATTATTTTTTTCAAATGCAGGAAAAATCTCGTCGTGGTAAATATCATAACTTGTATTACGAATAAATGTTCTTTTTAATTCTAACGATTTCGTATTTTTATTTTTAAGCCAATGGGTATACCAAATTCCAAATAACCATTCAGAAATAAATGCTAAGACTCTAATCTCTTGAATATTGTAGTTTGATATATCCACAACTTTTTCAGCTTCAGAAATAATCGAAAACAGCCAAGTTGCATATTCTTTAAATAATTCTTTTTTCATTATAAAAATATTCGCAAAATATGCATATTGTGATGCATTATATTCTTTTATACTATAGCTATATTGTGGATACAAACGTTCAATAATATCTATAACCGAATCATAGTCTTCAATATGAAGAATACCTGGTAAAGCATTTCGATAGTGATCATAAGTTGTTTTGTTTCCAAATTTAGTGACATCAACTTTTTCACCAACAATTATATCTTTTTCTTTGATAACCGAATTAATAATATTTTCGGTTAATCCATATTTACTAATATATTCCTTATCTATAATATCTGAATATAATAATCCTGCATGATCAATTTTTTCTTCACATTTCAAATTAAAACATAAATGTCGTCGATAATGCATAAAACCAATATAGTCAGGATTATCTAATTTATCTAAATTTTTCCAAGCCCAGTAAATAGAAGTCAATTCACATAATTCACGATTTTTATCTGATATATTATCTCCAGTATCGTCACCAATCATATTTGATAATAACCATTCATGCTCAAATTTATCATCGGTCTCATCTTTTGATACTTTATTTTCTAGACAACGTCCCAAATGTATTGGGACAAAAATATTATTTTTTAATAATGTACTTGGTTTATGATAAGAAACTAATATTTTTAATCCGGGCATTTATTTTCACCTTCTATAGTATTGAATAATATTAAAGCTCTTTCTACTACTTGATCCATATTATAATATTTATAATCGGCTAGACGACCCAAAAAATAAGTATTTTTCAAGTTTGTGGCTTTATCATAATATTTTCTATACAACTGTTGATTTATATCGTTTGGAATAGGATAGTAACGTTCATTAATTCCAATTTCAAAAGGTCGGGGATACTCAAATGAAACTATAGTTCTTTCAGTATACTGATCTAAATAATATTTATATTCAACACTTCTAGTAAAATCATAGTTTTCTGGATAATTTAGTTGAGGACATGATTGAAAATATTCCTTATCATAATTAACAAATTTTATATCTAAACTTCGATATGGCAACTTACCAAATTCATAATCAAAAAATTCATCTATTGGTCCGGTAAAGAAAAGACGATCATATTGAATTGATTTTTTAATATTTAAAAAATCTGTATTTAATTTTACACTGATCAACGGATGTTCAATTGCTTTCTCAACCATTTTAGTATAACCGTGTAATGGAATAGCCTGATATTTATCCTGAAAGTACCTATTATCTTTACTGATGTAAATAGGTACACGAGAGCTAACAGATTTATCTAAATCTTCAGGTTTTACACCCCATTGTTTAACTGTATAACCTAAAAAAACCTTTTCGTAAATAAAGTTTGCTAAGAATTTTAAATCATCATCATTACTTTTATTTAAATCTAAAATTGGCACTTTTTTATTGAAACCAAATTCATCTATCAATTTGAATTCTAATTTTTCAGCTATAGATTTAGGAAAAACTTTATACAGAGAATCTAAATTAAACGGTATATTTACTTCGTTACCATCAATTATAGCTTTTACTCTATACATAAAGTAATGCCACTCTGTAAATTGACTTAAGTAGTCCCATACTAGTTTATTATTTGTATGAAATACATGTGGACCATATTTATGAACCATCACTCCAGAGGACTGATCTTCATAGTCATAAACATTACCACCTATATGCGATCTTCTATCAATAATAAGTACAGATTCATTTAATTGAGATGCTATTCTTTCAGCAATTACTGCACCAGATAAACCACAGCCAACAACAACATTTTTTACATACATTATTAATATTTCCTGTTTAGTTCCCAGTCCCAAGCAGTGGATACAATTTCTTTAATGTCATTATATTTTGGACTCCAACCTAATATATTTTTTGCTTTATTATTGGTGGCAAATAGCTTTGCTGGGTCTCCGTTACGCCTTCCTGCATATTCAATAGGACACATCTTACCAGTTACAGATTCAGCAGCTGTTATAATCTCTTTAACCGATGTGCCAATTCCTGTACCTAAGTTTAAACAGCCAGAATACTTGTCAAGTTTCTCAAGTGCCAATTGATGAGCAATTGCTAAATCTTCAACATGTATATAATCTCGTACACAAGTACCATCTGGTGTATCATAATCAGTACCAAACACTTTTATTGGTTTATCTTGATTAATGATTGCTTGTAAAACCAATGGAATCAGATGAGTCTCAGGTGAGTGACTTTCCCCTATATCTTTATCCTTTGAACAGCCTGCAGCATTAAAGTAACGTAACGAAATATATTTTAAACCATATGCTTGATGATAGTCTTTTAAAACCTCTTCTATCATCAATTTAGAACGGCCATATGGATTTATTGGTTCTTGAGGATGCGATTCATCAATAGGAATATATTGAGGCTCACCATATGTCGCGCAGGTGCTTGAAAAAACGATCTTTTCCACATTATTTTTAAGCATAACATCTAATAAATTTAATGTGCCAACCACGTTATTTTCGTAATATTTTCTTGGGTGTTGCACACTTTCACCTACATAGGCAAAAGCGGCAAAATGAATTACAGAATCAATTTGATACTTTTTAAAGACTCTATCTAAAGAGTCTTTATCCAACAAATCTGCTAGTTCAAAATATGGCGTAAACACAGCTTCTTTATGGCCGTAAATAAGATTGTCTATAACAATACAATTATAACCACTATTAGATAGCTGTTTGACAGTATGAGAACCAATATAACCAGCTCCGCCAACAATTAAAATATTTTTCATTTAGTTACCTATCCTGCAATATGAAAAACCAAGTTTATTAGCAATATCGCAATTTAAAAGGTTACGAGTATCGAAAATATTTTTAGTTCTCATTGTTGATGCAATACGACTTAAATCGTAACTTTTAAAATCATCCCATTCAGTTAAAATTACTAAAATATCTGCCCCATGAGCAACTGAATACATGTCATCAGCATAGCAGATTTTATCGTCAAGTAACTCTTTAGCATTTGCCATTCCTTTAGGATCATAGGCAATAATTTTCATCTCAGATTTTAATAACTCTGTAATAATTTCCATTGCGGGGCTTTCTCGGCAATCATCCGTACCACCTTTAAATGCAAGTCCTAATACAGCAATTTTAGCATTTTTGACATTACTCACTTTCGCAATAATTTTTTCAGCAATATTCTGTTTACGTTTTTCATTGCCTTTTATTGCCGCATCGATCAGTGTAAGCTCCACACCATTTTGCTTAGCCATAAAATACATGGCATGAGTATCTTTAGGGAAACAACTACCTCCATAACCGGGACCAGGATTTAGAAATTTATTACCAATACGAGAATCTAATCCCATCCCTTTGGCTACTTCATCTATATCTGCATGCGCCTTTTCACAAAAGTCAGCCATTTCATTGATATAATGGATTTTCATCGCTAAAAATGCGTTAGAAGCATATTTGATCGTTTCGCTTGATCTTCTTTTTACAAATAAAATTCTTGATTTTTCAGCGAATGGTTTATATAACTCAGTTAATACCTCTTTAGCTTTGTCTGAATCGGTTCCTATTACAATGCGATCAGGATTGAAAAAATCATAGACGGCAAAACCTTCTCTCAAAAATTCAGGCAAAGATACAACATCAAATTTTGCTTCTGGATTTCTTTTAGATATTAACATTTCAATATCATCACCTGTACCAACAGGAACGGTTGATTTAGTTGCAATAACCGTATAACCATCTAGATACTGAGCCAGTTCAGTAGCCGCCGCATGAACATATTTCATATCGGCTTCTTTAGTCACTGGATGAGGTGGTGTTCCTACTGCAATAAGGACAATATCTGCCCCAGCAACCCCTTCTTGCATAGAGGTTGTAAATGAAATATTTCCATTTTTTAAGTTTTTCTTTAATAGTTCTTCTAAACCATCTTCAAAAAGAGTAACTTCGCCTCTTTGTAATTTTTCTATTTTTGATAGTTCTCTGTCAATACAGATAACTTTATGACCTAATTCAGCTAGTCCAACACCTGTAGGCAACCCTACATACCCCGTACCAATAATACCTATTTGCATTATTTATCACCTCTATTATTCATTTATTATTTCAGATTTAAAATATTCAATCGTTTTGTCTAAACCATGATCTAAATCAATATTTGGTTTCCATAATAATTTTTCATTTGCTAGAGATATATCTGGTTTACGCTGAGTAGGGTCATCTTTAGGTAAGTCACAATAAACAATTCTAGAAGTTCCACCAACTTTGGCTATAACTTTCTCAGCTAATTCTTTTATCGTAAACTCACCTGGATTACCTGTATTTACTGGCCCAACAAAATTATCTGAAGTTTTCATCATTTTGATAATTGCATCAATTAAATCATCTACATAACAAAATGATCGG
Organism: Gilliamella sp. Bif1-4; assembly: GCF_001690535.1. Classification (NCBI taxonomy): domain Bacteria; kingdom Pseudomonadati; phylum Pseudomonadota; class Gammaproteobacteria; order Orbales; family Orbaceae; genus Gilliamella; species Gilliamella sp. Bif1-4. The sequence continues at coordinate 180,048 of NZ_LZHC01000025.1, forward strand.
GTTTGTGTGCCTTGTCCATAAATGGTGATATCCTCTCCACGTAGTGCTTGGCAAATAAAATTACTTACTACTCTTCCGTCTTTAGGATCCATTCTAGGACCATAAGTATTAAAAATACGAATAACTTTTATTCTTACATTTTCTTCACGATAATAATCAAAAAATAAACTTTCTGCACAACGTTTTCCTTCATCATAGCAAGCTCTTATACCATTAGGGTTTACATTGCCACGATAACTTTCAACTTGAGGATGAACTAACGGATCACCATAAACTTCTGATGTGGAGGATAACAATATTTTGGCATTTTTCTCTTTTGCTAATTCAAGTAGATTAATTGCTCCATAAACACAAGTTTTTGTTGTCATTATGGCAGCTTTACCCTGATAAGCAGGAGGCGAGGCAGGACAGGCTAAATGATAAATTTCATCTAAATATCCATCAATTTCAACAGGATTAATAACATCATGGTTGATAAATGAAAAATTAGGGTGATCGATGATACTTGCCAAGTTTTTCATTCGACCTGTATAGTTATTATCAACACAAATAACTTTATTTCCTTCATTGATCAACCTTATACATAAATTTGATCCAAGAAAACCGCTCCCGCCTGTTACCAAAATGCTTGCCATTTATAATCTCCAATTAAATAAAGACGTTATGATTTTTTAGTAAAAATGAATTACTACCTCTAATTTAAATTGATTTATCTTTCCGATATAAGTATGAATTAAAAAATATTGTATTTTTTATATTAAGTTAACGGCTTTTGAAATGAACAAAAATCTATTTTCATACGTTTCATAAATGGAATCTTATTCAACTTAATAATTTTGGGGGAGTATAACTATATTATCGTATTATTGACAATATTTTTTGTAATTATTTTGCAATTGTCTATAGTAATAATAATTTCGTGCTATAAAAATCCATGATTAATTTCTATCAATAACGAATTAATTCTTTTAATTTAAATAGAAATTCTTAATAAACATTTTTTAAATAGGAAATAGCGCATTAAAATAGTATTATTTTATTAATTTGTATAGCAATCTTTCCTAAAATTAAAAAGTTAGAATATAATAGAGCTAAAATAAATACCCATAACTATATAAATGAAAATTACAGCTATAATCATTTTATACAATGAAAACATTGAAAATTCTAAAACTTTCGAATCATTATTAAATTCAGATAGAAGTGATATTACTTTAAACGTAATTATATGGAATAATGGCCCAAAATCACTTAACTTGCAAGAATTTAGACAATGTAAGTCTGTTTGTGATAGCAAGAATATTAGTCTTTCAATCTATGAAAATCTTCATAATATTGCTTTAAGTAAAATCTATAATTTTTTTATCAACCGAGAAAGTTTTGATTTTTTCACTATTTTGGATCAAGACTCAATATTGAATAATGACTTTTTCCAAAATATTAAGATAAATAATGATTTTGATGTAATTATTCCCCAAGTTTATTCTGCTGGATGGATTTCAAAAGAAAATTCATTATGTTTCCCGATATATCATGAGAATCGGAAAATTTTTGATAAAAAAGCTTTTATCATGGGAGAAATTGAGTCTATCTCTTCAGGACTAACTCTATCTAATCAATTAATAAAGTACATAAGTAAAAGCAAACAAGAAATTTTTAACGAGCGCTACGCGCTCTATGCTATTGATACCAGTTTTTTCCTTAATTTGATAGCATTAAAACAAACCGAATTTAAAGGAATATGTGTAGGGAAAATTAACCATTCTTTAGATTTTAACTTACAAGATCGAAAAAAAGTAAGCCCTATGAGAAGGCTAGAAATGGAGTATTCAAAAGTATTGAACAAGATTTTTTATGATAAAAAAAGTCGTTTAAATATCTTTTTGTATCTACTTAGAAAATTTACAAGAAGGGAGTATTCATACTCAGAATTTCTCAAATTAATAAAATGTCTTTTTAAGAAAAAACACCCTCGTTCTTGTATACCTCTAACAATGAATCAATTACTATAAATGGATGCGAGGAATCACATCTATTAATGCTTTTTCCCAATCAGGCGCTTTTATATCTAACTGTTTTATTTTATCCATATTTAAAACAGAGTATAATGGTCTTATAGCCTTAGTTTGATATTCTGAAGTTAAGATTGGCTTTATCATTACATTACTATTAGTCATAAGATTTAATTCATGAGCTGCTGCAAATATCTTAGATGCGAACTGGAACCAACTTACGTACTCATCACCACAATAATGATATATACCACCTTGAATATCATTCATTAGCATTTCTAAAATCGTTTTAGCAATATCACCAGCATAAGTTGGACATCCTAACTGATCATCAATAATGGTTAATTCAGGTCTAGTTTGACTAAGCTTTAACATCGTTTTGACAAAATTATTGCCATATTCACTAAAAACCCAAGAGGTTCTAATTACAATTGCAGAGGAATAATTGTCTAAGACAGATAATTCACCAGCTCGTTTAGTCTCACCATAGACATTAACCGGATTGGTTAAATCATCCTCTAAATAAGGAGAACGTTTAGTCCCATCGAAAACATAATCGGTCGAAACATGAACTAGTTTTGCATGATATTTTTTAGCAGCTGTTGCTAAATTCTTAGGACCGACAGCATTAACTTTATAAGCTAATTCATATTCATCTTCTGCTTTATCCACTGCTGTATATGCTGCGGCATTTACAATGGCATCAGGTCTATGCAAGGCAACAAAATTATCAACAACTAAACCATCAGTTATATCTAATTGCTGGCTGTCAGTGGCAAGTAATTGCCAATCTGAAGGAAAGATATCTTTAAAACAATGGCCTAACTGACCATTAGCACCAGTTAACAAAACTTTCATCAATTAACTATAACTCCTGTAATGTGTTACCTAACTTATCTTTTGCCGATAGTAATGGATTTGAAATCGGCCAACTAATATTTACTGTTGGATCGTTCCACAACAAACAGCCTTCTGACTTAGGGTCATAATAATTAGTACATTTATATTCAAAGTCAGCAATATCTGACAGTACCGCAAAACCATGAGCAAGCCCAGGAGGAATCCACAACTGTGTTTTATTTTCTTCTGTTAAGGTAACACCAACCCACTTTCCATAAGTTGGAGAATCTTTACGAATATCGACAGCCACATCAAAAACTTCACCTCGAACAACTCGAACTAGTTTACCCTGAGGGTTTTCCTTTTGAAAATGTAATCCTCTTAACACATCCTTTTGTGAACGCGAATGGTTATCTTGAACAAAATTAAGTTCTATACCTAACATTTCTTGATACCGTTTTTGTTCGAAAGTTTCAAGAAAAAAGCCTCGTTCATCACCAAACACTTTCGGTTTTATAATTTTTACATCCGCAATATTCGTTGAAATAACTTCCATTTGCCCACCTATTTTATTGTTCTATCAATCTTGCTAAATATTGTCCATATAATGTTTTACCTGAACTAATGGCTTCTTCTTTCACCTGTTCAGCACTGAGCCAGCCATTACGATAAGCAATCTCTTCAAGACAGGCAACTTTGAGTCCTTGTCTTTTTTCTATTACTTGAACAAACGATGACGCTTCAAGCAAACTGTCATGTGTACCTGTATCAAGCCAAGCAAAACCGCGTCCTAGGATCTCAACATTTAACAGTCCTGCATCCAAATACATCTGATTAAGCGTTGTAATTTCTAGCTCACCACGATGAGATGGCTTGACTTGTTTTGCCATTTCAACCACATTTTCATCATAAAAATAAAGCCCCGTTACAGCCCAATTAGATTTTGGTTTAATTGGTTTTTCTTCAATTGATAATGCTTTAAAGTTTTCATCAAAATCAACAACCCCAAATCGTTCAGGATCCACTACCTGATAACCAAAAATTGTTGCACCTTCTTTTTGAGCTGCAACTCTTACCAATTTTTTGCCAAAGCTTTCGCCAAAAAATAAATTATCACCTAACACTAAAGAACAGCGTTGTTTTTGAATAAACTCCTCACCGATTAAAAAAGCTTGTGCCAAACCTTCTGGCTTAGGTTGCTGTGCATAACTTAGTTTGACACCAAAACGGGAACCGTCACCTAGCAATCGTTGAAACATAGGTAAATCATCGGGTGTTGTGATTATTAAAATATCACGAATACCGGCAAGCATGAGTACAGATAAAGGATAATAAATCATAGGTTTATCATAAACAGGTAATAACTGTTTTGAAATACCTCGAGTTATGGGATAAAGACGGGTTCCTGACCCACCAGCTAATACAATACCTTTCATAAAGTTACCTATATTAAATAATTCCTTGTCGTGATCTTGCATATGAGCCATCTTTAATATGATCACACCATTGTTTGTTTTTGAGATACCACTCTACTGTTTTACGCATTCCTGTTTGGAATGTTTCTTGTGGTTTCCAACCCAAATCTTGATAGATCTTTGATGCATCAATAGCATAACGTTGATCATGACCTGGCCGATCAGTAACATAAGTAATCAGATCTTTATAACACTTAACACCATTTGGCTTATTTGGAACGAGTTCTTCAAGTAATTCACAAATAATATTTACAACATCAATATTTTTTTGTTCATTGTGCCCACCGATATTATAAGTCTCACCTACTTTTGCTTTAGTAGCAACAAGATAAAGTGCTCTTGCATGATCTTCTACATATAACCAGTCTCTAATTTGTTGACCATTACCATATACGGGCAACTGCTTACCTTCAAGAGCATTAAGTATCATTAATGGGATTAGTTTTTCTGGAAAATGGTATGGACCATAATTATTTGAGCAGTTTGTGATAACAGTAGGTAAACCAAAGGTTCTATGCCACGCACGGACTAAATGATCACTTGAAGCTTTCGATGCCGAATATGGGCTACTTGGCGAATAAGGTGTTTTTTCAGTAAATAAATCATTCGTTCCATGCAGATCACCATACACTTCATCAGTTGAAATATGGTGAAAACGGAATGTAGATTGTTTGGTTGTGTCTAGTGTTTTCCAATAGGCTAAAGATGCTTCTAATAAAGTATAAGTACCTATTATATTGGTTTCTATAAATGTAGAAGGGTTATCAATAGAACGGTCAACATGACTTTCGGCTGCTAAGTGCATAATAACGTCAGGGCAAAAACCAGCCATAACAACATCAAGCTCCCTTCTATCACAAATATCGATTTGTTTGAAACGATATCGTTTATTCTCTGATACGCTATCTAATGATTCCAAATTCCCAGCATAAGTTAATTTATCAATAACCAATACTTCATCATTAGTCTGTTCTATAATATGTCTCACAACAGCAGAACCTATAAAACCAGCTCCTCCTGTAACAATCACTTTCATTAATTACCCCTCTAAAATCTTATGCACGGAATAATAATAACAAAGTCAATAAATAGCAATATTTAGAATTAAGTATTAATCATTACATTTTCAAAAAAGACCCGAATTTCTCATCATTTTACAAACATTGTATTCGTAATTCTTTATATGTTATATTGTTGTGATATTTTTACCGCTTAGTTTGTTCAAAATCAACATGAGAATAAATATATTAACTGTGCTTTATAGTTGCACTTTATCTGATTCTGCAACGTTAAAATCAATTTTACAAGCAAATTTAGAATACACTAAATTAAATGTGATTATTTGGAACAATGGGCCAACTTTACTTAAAGAACAAGATATTAATAATTATCTAAAATCAAACCAGAAAAAAGGAATAACAACATCAATTTATCAAGATGTTCGAAACCTATCATTAAGTAAAATTTATAATCATTTTATTAATAAATTAGATTACGATTTTTTTGTTATTTTTGATCAAGATTCTAATATTGATTCTTCTTTCTTCCAAAATATCTATCATAATAGTCATTATGCGGTTATTTGCCCAGCAATTTTTCCTAAGCAAAAAATTGACAAGCAATGTTTCCCTTCTGATTTTGAGCAAAGAGAGCAAGTTATACCTTTGGGGGAATTCAACCTAAGCAATACCAGAACGATCAATTCTGGTACCGCATTATCAAAAGATATAATTGATAAATTACTAACTAATCATCATTATGTTTTTGATGAAAAATTTGCTTTCTATCACACAGATCATCGCTTATTTGATTTAATTCATGCAACACCACAAACTGCGGTATTAAAAGGCTTATGCATAGGCAAAATGTATCATGATATGACTTGTGAAGTCTCCTATGATAAACTTAGCGAACGAGCAAGACTTGAAATTGCTTATGCAAAAATGTTAATGCGAATGTATCGAACTCGCAATCCTAAAATTGAAGTACGTCGGAATTTATTTTATGCTTATAAAATGAAGAAAAAAGACAATTTAAGTTTTAAAAGTTTTTTAAAATTGTTGAAATGTGTAATTACAAAAAAGCATCCTCGTTCATACGAATCCATAGACAAAGATGTCAAACCAACTAACAGCAATATTTCTTCTTAAAAGATATTTTTACTATGGAAAATGAAAAATTAATACTTAACCTTTCAATCATTATTCCTTGTTATAATATTGAAAATTATATTGAACAATGTCTCAATTCTATCATTAAACAAGCTGTTCAACCTAAAGAAATTATATGTATAGATGACGGTTCTACTGACAATACTGCTAATTTTATTCAAGAATTTACTCAAAAATTCTCTTATGTAAAATATATCTATCAGACTAATCAGGGAGTTAGTCAAGCTCGAAATGTTGGAATTAATCAAGCAACAGGACAATATATTCAATTCGTCGATCCTGATGATATTTTACATCCTAATTTATTTGCAACATTTTTAAATGTTTTAAATATTAGTAATACCATTGAGTTATTTTATTTTGAAAACCAAGACTTTGAAAAATTAGAAAATCTAGAATTTAATAATATTGACAATAGTTTAATCAGATTTGACACTGGTAATGAGCTATTTACACATATAATTGAAGATAAAAAATACCCTGGTGCATGTTGGAGATATATTTTTAAAAAGAAAATGCTCAATTTACGATTTGAGGGAAGAAATCACGAAGATCACTTAATAACATTGGATGTACTATTATCTGCAAATTTAACTTATTACTCAAAATCGCCCTTATATTATTATAGGAAAAGAGCCAGTTCATTAACTAGCAATAAAAAAATAAGTTCACAATATATTGAATTATTTTCTCAAATTATTGAAAAGTGCACGAAATACATACAAAAAAGTAATCTATTAACAATAACAAAAACACAGTACATAAATTTTTTACGTTCTGATTACCTTTTTAATATCAATATCTATTATTTATATAAAGAAAAACCACCAATAATAGAAATGTACATGCATATATATACACGATTATTTATAAAAAATAACGCAAAAAAACTGAGTAATATATTGTATATAATACGTTTTGGAATTAGAAACAAAATACCTTTAAAACATATTATGGTATTTATAAGAGTTTCATTGAATAAAGACATTAATTTTATGACTAACAAAATAAATGGGTTGCTAAATTAACATTCATACAAATGTTCATAGAGTATAAAACAAGTAAATATTCCTCACTTGTTTTATAAATTCACCGCCCTATCCCATAATCTCTCAACTTATTTGCAATTGCTGTATGCGACACACCTAATCTTTTAGCCAGCTTTCTTGAACTTGGGTATTGATCATATAATTTAAATAAGATCTCTTTTTCAAACTGTTTAGTTATTTCATCAAGAGTTTTATTTTCAATATTGTTGACCCACGATAATTGCGATGTGATTGGAGTCGGTAACACAATGTCTTTAACCGTTAACCTAGACGAGGTCAATTGCGCTAATGCCGAATAAAGTATGTTTTTAAGTTGTCTTACATTACCTGGCCATGAGTAACGGGTCAAATTATCAATAACATTATCGTCAATTGTTGGTGGTATGATGCCTTGTTTATTGGCATATTCATTTACAAAAATATGCGTAAGTGATTGAATATCGTCTTTACGCTGTTGTAAAGAAGGTAAATTAAGCGATAGTACGTTAAGTCGGTAATAAAGATCTTTTCTAAATTTACCTTGTTCAACCAAATCAGCTAAATCGACCTTTGTTGCACAAATAATTCTAACATCGACATAAACTTCATCATCATCACCCACACGGCGGAAATAGCCATCATTGATAAAACGTAATAATTTAGTTTGCATTTGAAACGACATTTCATCAATGCCATCAAGCAATACTGAGCCACCGTTGGCTTGTTCAAAAAAGCCTTTTTTACCTTCAATAGCGCCAGGATAAGCACCAGCTGCATGCCCGTATAATTCACTTTCAACAACCTCATCAGGCATAGCTGCACAATTTAATGCTAGAAAAGCCTGATCGCCACGTGAACTGTATTGATGACAAGCATTAGCAAGTAAATCTTTACCAGTACCAGTTTCGCCAGAAATAAGCAATGGTTCTCTTTGCATTGAGAATGCTTTAGCTTGAGCGATAAGTTTTTGCATGACTAAACTTTGGCTGGCGAAAATATCAAAAGCTTGAGAACCAACAACCTTTATTTTTGATAACCTTTTTTTTAAATACTCAATTGGTTGTAAAATAAATATTGTTTTAGATGATTCCATCACTTTTTGCAATAAAACGTGCTGAGAATCTAACACAATAATCGTATCATCTTGTCCATCTATATTTATAGTATTATCAAGATTGAAGATCTTTTGATAATTAAAAGGTTGATTTAATACTAAATCGTTTTGAGCAAATAGTGCTCTAGCTACATGATTATAGGCAACCAGAAGTTGGTCATTATCCATTTCAATGATTGCTGCTTGCATACTCTGTCCACTTTTCATTAAGTTTTAATAAATTATCACGACGATGTTGCCACTCAGAACTCTTTGTTAATTCTACATAGGTGATTTTTGTATTGGTTAATAAACATTTTGCTTTATCTGATGTTAAGGAATGAATCTTATCTAATGCTGCTAATTGGTCTAAAATAACTAATGTCCCTTGCCTATTATTACAAGCTAAAAGCAGATCGCAACCTGCTGATAATGCCGTTTGGGCTCGCTCAGCATAATTACCCATTATTGAAGCACCTTCCATTGATAAATCATCAGAAAAGATTACACCATCAAAATGTAATTGCTTACGAAGCACTGTTTTAAGCCAATATGGCGAACCGCTAGCAGGTTTATTATTAAAAGCAGGATAGATAACATGAGCAGGCATGATTGCATCAAGTTTTTTATCCGCAATCAATTTGGCAAAAATTTGCATATCAAGTTCAATAAGCGACTTTTCGCGATGATCTACAGGCGTTTCCTTATGTGAATCAGCAATCACATGACCATGCCCAGGAAAATGCTTGCCTGTAGTTTTCATACCTGCAGCATGCATACCATCAATCATAGCGGAAGCAACTTGATAAGCAATATCGACATCTTGATGAAAAGAACGTGTACCGATAGCAAGACAATCGTGACCTAAATCTAAAACGGGCGCATAGCTAAGATCGATATCAAAAGCAATAAGTTCCATAGCCAGTACCCAACCGGCATCAAAAGCCAAAGACTTTGCTTGCTCAAGGTTATTAAGTGCCGCAAACGATTGCGCAGGAGGAATTGCCGTAAACCCCTCTCTAAATCGCTGAACTCGCCCACCTTCATGATCGACCGAAATTAATAAACGCTGTGAAGAGGCAGCTCGAATTTGTTTAATTAATTCGTATAGTTGCGTAGGATCTTGGTAATTTCGGCTAAATAAAATCACCCCTGCCACCAATGGATTTTGTAGCAACTTTTTATCGTCTTGAGTTAATGTCAAACCATCAACATCAATCAACAACGGCCCCATTATTGATTATCTCCAATTTGTTTTGATTGTGCATTACTATTGCTATCAGACGGTTTTGGAAAATCTTTCGACTCAACTCTAGTTAATATTTCGCCACTTTTCGTTGAAAGTAATTCCATAGCTAAATCGGCATCAGTACTTTCGCTTGGCACTTTATAAATTGTTGTAAAAAGGACATAATTTGCATTCATCGACTTAGCCAATCCAATCATCTTACCTCGTGATACAAGCTTATCATCAGCCGAAATACCCAGTGATTGTTTAGCTTGGCTTATCGCTTGTTGATCAACTACAGTGAACGTATTTTGTTTATGCATTAATTGATGCAATGCATCAGCAATTTTATTATTGGCAAGATAATCACCACTACGGTTTTGGATATCGCTAATTAAAATCAACTTATTATCTGAGTCTAAAGATGACGAACTCACTAATTTACTGATAAATGGTGATAATATTGAATGCCAATCAGTCTGCCTAACAATTTGCGGTGGTGTTTCAATCACACCAGTACCATCAGATTGATTAACATCAACAGGCGGTTTTACTTCGGTTTTTTGAGAGTTCCCCAAAAGATGACAACCCGCTAACAAAAAAGCTAATGAGCTAACAACAAATATACGTTTTATCTGTTTCATATCATGATTAACCTATTAATCGACCTAAATTTTTACCGCCTAATAAATGCATATGAAGATGGAAAACCTCTTGTCCTGCATCTTTATTACAATTCATAATTAAACGATAACCGCTTTCATCAATACCTTCTTGCTTGGCAATTTTAGCAGCAACTACCATCATATGCCCAAGAATAGCTTCATCTTCTTCTTGAATATCATTAACGGTTGGAATTAGTTTATTTGGGATAATCAACACATGAGTCGGCGCTTGAGGAGAAATATCACGAAATGCAGTCACCTTATCGTCCTGAAAAACAATATCAGCAGGGATTTCTTGTCGAATAATTTTACTAAAAATAGTTTCCTGAGCCATCAAACCTTTCCTCTTATCTTACTTATATAGTTATACAAACATCTATTAATAACAATTCTATTGCGCGAAAGCATATCATATTTTACTAACAAAAATGTATAGAAATCGTTACATTTTACAATGCATTTTTACAACCACAAAATCCGGTCAGAAAAAGTATTGATTTTATTGAAGTTTTTTCTTGCTTTTTTTGACGTTTTTCAAAAGAATTTCATAAAAAACAGTCATAAAAACAGATACTTCCTATCAACTAAAAGTGACACTGTCTTACAAAGAATCTTGGCATATTCATTTGTCAAACACAATAACTTGATATATAATGCCCCGTCGATTTCAACCGCCTATTTTCATGTTCCTTGCTTTCAATGGGTTGCGGTTGCCCCGACAGAAAGCTGATTAATCCGTAGGGAGCGATAATGCGTCATTACGAAATAGTATTTATGGTTCACCCAGATCAGAGTGAACAAGTACCTAGTATGATTGAACGTTATACTGGTACGTTAACCACTGATGGTGGTAAAATCCATCGTTTAGAAGATTGGGGTCGTCGTCAATTAGCCTATCCTATCGAAAAACTGCACAAAGCACATTATGTGTTAATGAATGTTGAAGCAACTCAAGAAGCGGTTAACGAACTTGAAGATAGCTTCCGTTTCAATGATGCAGTAATTCGCAGTTTAATTATGCGCACAAAACACGCTGTAACTGAAGCTTCTCCTATGTTAAAAGCTAAAGAGGAACGTCGTAGCTCTGAAGAAGATTTTAACGAAGCAAACATGGACGATGATTCCGACGAATAATCGTTTAATGTTATCGGGTATTGTAAAAAAAACTCCGATACAAAAAATCAGTCCAAGTGGGATCTCGCATTGTCAATTTTATTTAGAACACGTTTCTAAACAAATCGAAGCAGAACTTACAAGACAAGCATGGTGCATAATGCCTGTGATTGTTAGTGGACAACAAGAGTTAAGTTACATAAAAAAAGGCAGCAAAGTTTTAGTTAGTGGCTTTATAAGCACACATACTAAACGCAACCAAACAAGCCAACTTGTTTTACATGCTGACCAAGTTAAACTATTAGGAGAATAGCCAAATGGCACGTTATTTCCGTCGTCGCAAATTCTGCCGTTTTACTGCAGAAGGCGTTAAAGAAATTGATTATAAAGATGTTTCTTTATTAAAAAGCTATATCACAGAAAGTGGTAAAATCGTACCAAGCCGTATCACTGGTACTAGCGCAAAATATCAACGTCAATTAGCTCGCGCAATCAAACGCGCTCGTTACTTGGCATTATTACCATATACTGATAATCATCAGTAATTAGCAACAGAGGGAACATATAATGCAAATTATTCTACTCGATAAAGTTGCTAATTTAGGCAGCTTAGGTGATCAAGTTAATGTTAAAGCAGGTTACGCACGTAACTTTTTAATTCCACAAGGTAAAGCTGTATCAGCAACTAAAAAGAATATCGAATTCTTTGAAGCTCGTCGTGCTGAATTAGAAGCTAAGCTAGCAGAAACATTGAAAGCAGCTGAAGAGCGTGTTGCTCAAATCAATGCACTTGGTAAAGTAACTATTACTTCTAAAGCCGGTGATGAAGGCAAATTATTTGGTTCAATCGGTACTCGTGATATCGCTGATGCTGTTAAAGCTCGTGGTATTCAAGTATCAAAAAGCGAAGTTCGCTTACCAAATGGCGTACTGCGTACTACTGGTGAACATGAAGTGTTCTTCCAAGTACACAGCGAAGCATTTGCTAAACTTATTGTTGATATTATTCCTGAATAATTATCCAACAATAAACACAAAAAGACCCGTCATTATGGCGGGTCTTTTATTATCTATTTCACAATAATTGATTTACCTCGACCTCGAATATCTGATACGGCTTCGGGTTTATTATCCGTAATTTTTATGGCTTGAATATCACCGCTAAAATCTTGCTGTTTAAAATGATAACCCATCTGTTTAAGTTTATCTTTTAACTTCTCTGGCACTTTATTTTGAAAACGCTCAATAAAGATAAGATTCGCTGGTAATAGTTGATGATGATAACGCGGAGCATCCATTGCCGCTTTTAATGACATATGATTATCAAAAACATTTGTCACAACTTGAAAGATTGAAGTGAAAATCCTTGAACCACCTGGTGTACCAATGACCATTGCAACTTCGTTATCTTTAATAAAAATACTTGGTGTCATAGAAGATAAAGGACGTTTATTTGGTTCTATTGCATTAGCATCTTTGCTCACGACACCAAATTGATTAGCAACACCGGGTTTACTACTAAAATCATCCATTTCATTATTTAGAATGATACCAGTGCCTTCTATTACAACAGCAGATCCAAACCAACCATTAAGTGTATAAGTATTCGATGCGGCATTGCCCCATTTATCCACAATCGAAAAATGTGTAGTCTGTAACTTTTCACGATTATTATCTAAACCTGGTTTAACTTTTTCAGTAATCGAAATCGCTTTTGGATTAACTTGTTTCGCTCTCTGCGCTAAATAATTAGTATCAATCAATTCAGTGACAGGTACAGAGATAAAATCAGGATCTCCCATATATTCGGCTCGATCAGCAAAAACACGTTTTTCTATTTCTGCTAACAAGTGAATATATTGTGCTGAATTTACTTTTACACCTTTGAAATCATTCTCCAAATATTGTTTCATTAATAATAATTGAATTAAACCAACACCGCCTGAGCTTGGCGGTGGAGCAGTAACAATCTGCATATCATGCCAGTTAGCAATTAAAGGATCTCGCCATTTAACCTTATAATTTGCTAAATCATTTTCCGTAATTAAACCTTCATTTTTCTCCATCTGTTGTGCAATTAATTTAGCCGTTTCACCTTTATAAAATCCATCGCTACCTTGCTGGGCAATACGATCTAAAACTTTACCCAGTTCAGGTTGTTTAAATATTTTCCCTTCTTGCATTGAACCAAAGTATTGCTTAAAGTGACCATTAACAGGCGCAAGTTCTTGTGCCTCTTGATAACGTTTAACTAGTTGTTTGTCTACAACAAATCCTTCATTGGCAAATCGAATAGCTGGTGCTATAACCTCTTTCCAAGGTAATTTACCAAAACGCTGATGAACCGCCCACATACCAGCAACAGTTCCAGGCACTCCTGATGCTTTGTAAGAATATAAACTTAAATTAGGAATCACATTTTTATGATCATCAAGATACATATCTTTATCAGCTTTACTTGGTGCTACTTCACGATAATCAATAAAATAAGGCTTACCGGCCATCCAAAGGGTCATAAAACCACCCCCACCAATGTTACCCGCTTCAGGATAAGTAACAGCAAGAGCAAATGCGGTAGCCACCGCAGCATCGGCTGCATTTCCACCTTTTTCGAGCACTTCTTCGGCTGCCTTTGCACCATAATAATCGGGCGAAGCAACTGCGGCAGCTGTTAATTTTTGTGTTACGTTTTCGACAGCAAGTACTTGTTGGCTTATCAGTAAAAATACCATAAAGTAGCAATACTTTATCAATTTATGTTTAAGAGAAAACATTTTGCACCTCCTAATTAAAGTATTATTTATCGTACCCACTTAACACCAAAATACATAAAGCATATTAATAAATCATGCAACAATATGTTAAGGGGGGACCATCAATATAACATAGAAAACAAAAATACTGATCGAATATTGATCAGTTATATAGTGCATATTTACTCTAATTTACCATTTTAATGGAGTAGCAATGATCATTAGAACTAAAAAATAATTAGAGCAATTATAATTTGCTCCATAAAAACTAATGATTTAATGCGAGATGCAATCGATGATAACTAAAATTTGTTGTAAAACTTCATCTAAAATTTTTAAACAATATTTTTTTCGTTTAGTGTGAAAATTTTTACAGAATTAACTGCAAGTATCAACAATGATGTCTTTTCTTAGCACAGTAGCGATAAAATTATTCTCTGTATAAATAAAACTGATTTTTGTTAAAAACTTTCAGGAAACACTACGTTTAAGTATAAAACAGTAGTGAATTTAGTAGGAATGATTTCTTAAATCTCAAAGAAAATAAGCATAATTGATATTTATGATTTTAACTAAAAAAGAGCGTAATCTTTAATAAAATGTATACGCCCTTATATAAAATTAAGCTGTTTGAATTTCGTTTTCTGATTTACCTTGCTCATCTTTATACAATTTATTGTCATATAATTTGACAAAAGGAATATAGATTAGCAAAGCTAAAATAGCCGAAAATATGGCAACAATAGCCGCTTTATAATCACCGCCAGTACTGATAAATGCCCCTAATCCCATTGGGGATGGCCATGGAATTAATGCGATGATTGGATGAATAAAACCAGTATTAATAGCCAAATAACCTAATGTTCCACAAGCCATAGGTGCTAAGAAAAAAGGGAGAGCTAAATAAGGATTGTATACAATCGGCATACCAAAAATAACTGGTTCGTTGATATTAAATATTGCAGGTACTGCAGATGCTCGCCCTAAGATTTTTAGTTGGCTGGACTTAGCAAAAAACGCAATAAAAAATGTCATTAATAAAGTAGAACCTGATCCCCCTAAAATCACAAGTGAATTATTAAATTCACCAGCAAAAGGAATATGTGCTCCCGCTGTATTTTCAGTCATATTAGTTAACATAATAGGGGTAATAAATGCTCCAATAATACTGGCACCATGGATCCCAACCACCCATAGCGCATGGATTAAAAATAGGATAACCATAATACCCAACCAGCTTTTGGTAAGATTGGTTACAAAGGCAAACGGTACAGCTATAATATTGAAAATATCAGTACCAAAATAGATGAAAATACCATTAACAATGATCACAAAAAAGGCAATTACAAAAGTTGGGATCAGTGCGGTAAAGGATCGCGAAACGCCTAATGGCACTGTTTCAGGCATTTTTACAACCCAATTTCGTCTAACACATAAAAAATAGAGGTTAGTTGCCACAATGGCCATAACTATTGCAATAAATATACCTGATGTACCCAACCGAAAGATAAAGGGTTGTAAACGTAGCCCATTAAAGACTAAATTATTTTGATCATTAACTAAGGTAATAACTCCATTTTGCATGATCAGTTCAGGCAAAGTCATGAAAAAGGCAAAAACAGATAACATCGCACCATTAAGAGCATTAACTTTAAGACCCGTTTCTTCCGCTTCGATTTTAGTTAGTTCATAACCAACAACAAAGTTAAAATAAAGGGCTAAAATACCGATTGTAGCCGTGTTAGCAATCATATAAAGATCACTCACTCTAAAAAAAGTATTTTTAAAAAAACCTTCCAATCCCGTAAATGTCATTGGCAATGTGTTAAATACTAAAAACATGGAACCTACAATAGAAAAAGGTACAGACGCCATCCCTGCAGCCATTACGGCTCGAACAATTTTAAATTGCGATATTTTAGCCATGGGCGTCATCAGATATTTCTGCAAAATAACAAATCCCGTATTCATTTTATTGTCCTCTTTTAATTAATAAATTTTTCGTAAGCTTGGATTCTTTTAAAATGCTGATCCCGATTATGTTGAATATTATTTATTTTTTTAAGCATTAAAAACGTAATAATTAAACTCACTACCTGTAATATCACCAATACATGTAATGTATCTTGCGTCTGTTTTAAAAATGGATAGAAAATTTGATACAAAGGGGTATAGAGAGTAAGAATGAGTGCCGTAAAGACTATTGCTAAAGTACGATAAAATAATCTTGCATAAGGCAATTTATTGCAATGATTACGATAAAGCTTAATTTGTTCCCATGTGGTAAGTATGCCCAAAACAAAAAGAGCAAGCGGTAAAATAGCGACTATTGACAATGAACCTATTAGAAAGGTTGCCCAATAAAGATTCAAAAATAAAAAAAATGCAGTGGTATAGCGAATCACTAAAAATCGATTAAAATAGAGATTAGTTAGGCTGATTTTTTTATGCATTGTTAGATTTTCTGTCATTATGCTACTCCCTATTTAGCTCTTTAGTTTTATTTCTAACTCATGATGTTTTTCATATAGATGTAACATTTCAATCGCCATTTCTCGAAAGCTCATGGTTGTCATTAAGTGATCTTGTGCATGTACCATAATAATTTCCATTGTGATTTTGGTACCATTAGCATAATTTTGCAGCAGCTCTGTTTGGGAATGGTGTGCTTGTAAGATTTCTTTATTCGCTTCTTCAAGAAGCTGATTTGCGCCAATAAAATTAGCTTGTCTCATCGCCTTAAAAGCCTCGTGGATTTTAGTTTTAGCATTACCACTATACAAAATAATATTAAAAGCAATAAGTTGAATATCCTCTGAGCTCATTTCTTTATTCATTGCTATACCTCTTTTTCAATAAGTTGGATAAAAAGTCGTTTAAATTGATCAAAGTTTTGTGTTTTCAACAGTTTTGTTTGCATTTCTAAATCGTCAATCAATTTGACAATAGCTTTTGTCATCATCGATAAAGTCGGGTTTTGATAAATAGATGGTGAAATCATAAAGATAAAGTGAATTTTTGGATAATTGTGATCCCAAAATAATCCATCAGGAATAATTGCAATACCAATTTTAGACAATTTCCCCACAGGCATTGCCGGATGTGGCACTACGATAGTTGGGCTAAAGAAAATATCACCTAATATGATACGATTCTCCATTTGCTCTATCATCTTTTGTTTATAATCTTTATCTTCATTTAGTACTAAAAGATCAAGCAAACCATCTAAAACTTGTTCTTTACTTTGGGTACCTCTGTATTGGTAGAAATAATCAGCGGATAGTTCATCTACCATTTTTCCAACATTACTAAGATGCTCTAAAGTATTTGATGATGCGAACGTTGATATTGGCTCTGTATGTGCCGAGATAAGCATAATTGGTGACGATAAATGACGACGAATTTTTTGTATATCATCTTCAGTAAAAAATACAGAGACGTGAAAAACAGGGACTTTGAATACTTTTGATGATAAATCAACTGACGAGATAATAAAATCAACCTTATCCAATACTTTTGGTTCAATTTCATAATAGCCTTGCGTTGCAACGATTTTGATTCTTTCATTAAACTCGCATTCAACGCGATTTTTTAATAGTTGAGCACTACCCTGCCCAGTTGCACAAATAATTAACACTTTTGCCTTTTGTTCATTTTTTAGCTTTTCTATCGAAGCTAAAAAGTGCAAAGTCAAATAACCCCATTCATCATCAGGAATCGTAAATTTTTTAAGTTCAGGAAGCTGGTTAAGGTATTTTTTAACTAACTCAAACAATTCTGGAGAGTTTGTTTTAATTTCATCAAGCAATGGGTTTTTCAATTTTATATGCTGTTCTAAGCGGACAATCATCGGTTTTAGGTGCTGAATAATTCCGTTTTTCAATTGCTCATCGTTTAAAAATAAATATCCAGTTTCTTGCTGTATTCTAAATAATAAATTAGTCAAAGATAAATACAGCTCGGAGTTAAAATCATTCTGAATAAAATTTGATTTACTAATCAAATGCAATGTTAAATACATTTGTTCTTCTTTAGGAAAACAAAAACCAATCACTTTTTCTACTCTATTGATGATTTTTTTAGCGACTTGATATTCCAATTTCTTTTTAGTCGATTGTGGCATATCAAGATTTTGAATAGAAAGCCCTAACTGTAAACGTTTGATACTTAATGATAAATGTAAGACGATATTTTGTATCATTACATCAGATAATTTTATTTTTGCCTCACGACACTCATCTAAAATAATAATGGTTAACGTATCTAAGCCAATTACATCATTGAACTTGTTTAAATAAGTTAGATGTTGCAGAAAATTAATCGATTCTTCATGAAAAAAATAGCTCAAAATAAAATGTCGTTTTGCTTTTTCCTCACCTTCAATATAAAACAGAGATTGACTTTTTTTAATAGTAAGCCCATAAGGTTGGAGTTGGTGTTTGATTTCTAAAATATCTTTATTTAGTTGAGAAGAACTAATAAATAATTGTTCAGCTAATGCTTCTATATCGATTTTTTGGCTTTCTAATAATAATAAATTAAGAATATGGTGTTTTCTCTGACATACTTCTCGACAATTTGCTTGTTCTACATTGCGATCTAATAAATGATGCTCAATTAAAAATAAATTGAAAGCTGTTCTATCTTTAATTTGTAATTTGTAACCATAACCTTGTTTACTAATAATAGATCCACCGTGACTTTCAATTAACGATTTCAAATCATTAAGATAAGTGCGAACAGTACGATCTGATAATGCTAACTCAGTTGCTAGTAATGCACTACTTTTGAATATATCTTTAGAACGAACTAATAAACTAATAAGGTCACGCTGTTTATTTTTAATCACTATCATCCATACCTGTGTCAACTAAAACCATATTATTAATAATATAGTGAATACTTTTAACTATTACATAAGTACACCACACACCAACGTAAGATAGTAAGGCGCTGCTATTTAAATAATCTATTCACAACGCCAAATCATATCGCTAAAGCCGATATATATTGATTTAAATTAGTTTATATTCTCCTCTACTAACTTAGCCAATTGTTCAATGCCTGATTGAACGGGTATATAAGCCTGAAAAGGAATACTCACAACAGGCTTACCGACTTCTTCCCCCAATTTTTTAAATTTATCAAGCATCATCATAGTTTGCGGGCTAATTAAAAAGAGTGAAAAATCACTACTTTGAATCATATTTCCGCCTTCGGTTGCCGAGACAGCATCAACCAAAATTGTTTTATCTTTGCTAGCAAAATATTCTGTTACTTTTTTAGCCATTAATGATGATGACATACCTGCCGCACAAATGATTAATGCTTTTTTCATAAATTCCCCTAAAAATAGTTATGCTTTATAAGACTTCGCCATTAGACTCAATCACTCTTTTAAACCATGCGAATGAAGCTTTGCGGCTACGTTTTAGTGAACCGTTACCTTTGTTATCTTTATCAACATAGATAAATCCATAACGTTTTTCCATTTCACCTGTCCCAGCTGAAACAAGATCAATACATCCCCAAGGAGTGTATCCCATCAAATCAACACCATCTTTTTCAACAGCAAGTTTCATTTGTTTAATATGTTCACGCAGATAATCAATACGGTAAGCATCGTGCACGCTACCATCAGCTTCGATTTTATCGTAGGCGCCAAAACCATTTTCAACTATGAAAAGCGGTAAATGATACATATCAGTTAACCAATTAAGTGTATAACGAAGCCCTTCAGGATCGATTTGCCAACCCCAGTCTGATTTTTTAACATATTGATTGCCAATAAGATCGGTTTTTTCGTTATATTCATAGCTTTCATTATCTTCTTTTTTCCTAATTGCATTAGACATGTAATAGCTAAAGCCAATGTAATCAACTGTTCCATTTTTTAAGATCTCAAGATCTTGATTGGTGATATCAAGTTTAAAATCTTTACGTTGCCAATATTTTTTAATGTGGTTTGGATACTCGCCATGCACATGTACATCACCAAAAAAGTATTTACGTTCCATTACTTTTTGTGCTATTAAAACATCACCTGGCTTACAGGTTTCTGGGTAGATTGGTATCATAGCTAGCATACAACCAATTTTAAAATCAGGATTAATGGCATGACCAATCTGTACCGCTTTAGCACTAGCAACTAATTCATAATGTGCGGCTTGGTACATAATCTGCTCGCGATTGTCGCTTTCTTTATAATAAATACCTGAATTAGTAAAAGGCGCAAAATCTTCATTAAAATTAGCTTGATTATTGATTTCATTGAAAGTCATCCAATATTTGACTTTATTTTTATAACGATCAAAACAGACCTCAGCAAAGCGCACAAAAAAGTCAATTAATTTACGATTGCGAAATCCACCATATTCTGTAACAAGATAATAAGGTAATTCAAAATGAGAAAGTGTGACGACCGGCTCAATATTGTATTTTAAGCATTCATCAAAAAGATCATCATAAAATTTTAACCCTTCTTCATTCGGTGCAAGTTCATCACCTTTCGGGAAAATACGCGTCCAAGCAATAGAAGTGCGAAAACATTTAAAACCCATTTCAGCAAATAACTTAATATCATCTTTATAATGATGATAAAAATCGATAGCTTCATGATTAGGATAATATTCACCGTCAATAACACCTTCAGTAATTTTACGATAACTTTTTGGTGAACCAACAGTCATCACATCAGCGACACTTATTCCTTTTCCACCAACTTGCCAAGCACCTTCTAATTGATGAGCTGCAACAGCACCACCCCATAAAAAATTTTTTTGTAGACCTTTATTATTCATAATCAAGTACCTGTGTTTATTGATAATTCAAATTTAGTATAAAAGGAAAAAAATAGAATTACTAACCAACTTTTTCCGTATTGATCAGGAAAAATATAAGTATATTTTGGAGGGATTGTTAATTAATATGAAGAAAGTAAGTAAATTTTTATAGTATTTAGCTAAGTATCAAAAAAACATAAAAATAAGCAAAATAAATGTTAGAATTTAAATAGTTAAATCTAATTTGTTAAATAAAATTTTCAAACCCTTCAGTATATTTCGATGGCACAAACTTGATAATCTCATATTGAGCAATGTGATAAATATAAAATGGATCTTCTTGCATTATTACTATTGCTTGTTCTTTATTCTCTGCACGACAAAGAATCACCCCACCTGTATGGGGAACTTTTCTACCTGATGCAATAAAGTATCCTGACTCATAATGTTTTTCTACTTCATTAATGGGTTTTACATAAGTAAGTGTATAAACAAACATAATATAGATCCTTAATAAATACATACAAAAAAAGTTTCAAAATGTTAAGCTATGTTGTTCAACTTAGAACATTTAATTATCTAAATAGGTATCTATATTAGATACCCATTTACTATCTTTACCTTTGTGATAAACCTTTTCTACAACGGCCTAAGCCACTTTAAAAGCAATTGTTTTTGGTGCGTTATTATCGCGCCGTTTATGCGGATCCTGATATTTCTTAATCACACTATTAAACACTTATTTAAAATATCTAGCGTATGTCCTGGTAAAACATAGTGTATTGAATCGGGTAAATCTTCACGTGTTTTATATAGCATATAACATTTCCTTATAAATTAATTTTTGATGGCTGAAAATTTAAAATGCAATGCTAAAAATAGTGCTCTAACTAACTTGGTTTTGAATGTTTTCTCATTGACACAACAAGGCAAACTCTATATTGAAATAGTGATAAAAGGATTTGTAGAATGTAATACTTAAATTTCACTTGTTAAATCAATATTTCAAATCCATTTACCTATTTCGATAGTATAAATTCGACAATATTTAAGAATCATTTAGTAATTTTACTATCAAAAAATGATTAAACATAAAACTAGTATTATCATTTTAATATAATACTAGTTATTAAAGCTTAACCATTAAGCTGTAGAAGGCCAAAATTTGGATTAATTGAAGCTAACCAAACACTAGCTAATTTCAGCAACGGCATCACCAGCATTAACGTAATCCCCTTCTTGGACCGTTTTGGTTAATATGCCACTGCGGTGTGCAATAACTTGAACTTCCATTTTCATGGCTTCCATAATAGCAATGGCATCGCCTGCGTTTACGCTTTGATTATCATTGATCACCCATTTAAAAAGACTACCCGAAACAGGTGACTGGACAATCAATTCTGATAATTGTTCTTTCACGCTTGAAGATGTATCTAAATTAGCTTCCGTTTGCAAGGATAACCCTGCAAAGAGTTGTGCAGGTAAACCGAGTTTACAACGTTTACCGTCAATCTCAATAAATGTGTGTGTCAACGCTGCTTCTTTTTGTGGTATTTGCCTTTTGGCTGGTGCTATTGTTGCACTAAATTCAGTTTCAATCCAACGCGTATGCACATTAAAATCATCACAAAAATCTGAATGTTCAATAACCGCACGATCAAATGGCAACACACTAGCTACCCCTTCAATTGTAAATTCCGCTAACGCACGGCGAGCCCTAGCAATGGCTTGTTGTCGATTATTACCAACAATAATCAATTTTCCCATAAGGGAATCAAACGTTGCTGGAATTGTTGAACCAGCCATCACCCCACTGTCTATGCGTACACCAGGACCTGTTGGTACATCAAAACGTGTAATAGTACCAGCTACAGGTAAAAAGCCGTTAGCTGCATCTTCAGCATTGATACGAAATTCAATAGCGTGGGCTTTAGGTTTTGGCATTTCATTAATACTTAACGGCAAACCTTGAGCTATACGCAGTTGTTCAACAACAAGATCAATGCCTGTTATTTCCTCTGTTACGGGATGTTCTACTTGTAACCGTGTGTTGACTTCTAAAAAAGATAACTTACCATCTTGGCTAAGTAAAAACTCAACTGTCCCTACGCCTACATAGTTTGCTTTAGCGCAAATATCAATCGAAGATTGAATAATTTGCTGTTCTAATTGAGCTGTTATAAAAGGTGCTGGAGACTCTTCAATTAATTTTTGATTACGTCTTTGTAATGAACAGTCACGTGTACCAACGACAACTATATTACCTAATGTATCAGCAATAACTTGTGCTTCAACATGCCGAGGATTATGCAAAAATTGTTCAATAAAACACTCTCCTCGACCAAAAGCCGTTGTAGCTTCACGAACTGCTGAATGATAAAGCTCTTCTACTTCGTC
>NZ_LZHC01000026.1:0-4753 GCF_001690535.1 Gilliamella sp. Bif1-4
AGCCATTCATGCTGAAAAACCTAAAGATACCTTAAAATTTTTAGATGAATATTTACGCCGTTGGTACGATGGATTGCGTAAAGCTGGTTATGAATATATTGATATTCACCTGTGGCAACAAGGTGACTCTCGAGACTGTTGTTCCTTCTATGGTTATTGGTGCTTTGAAGCCGCCGCAGTGGCATATTTAAAAGATATTGATGATAGCAGCCTACACCGTTTTATCTACTACCCGAAAGATATAGTTGAATATGCTCGCAATAACCGTCAGTAAATATTGTATCAATTAACCATAAAAGGGAGAAATCGTTGTTGCTGTTTTATAGAGTAGACACGGCAAAGCAATAGCTTTCTCTCTTTATGTATTAGCGCTAACAGAATATTGACTAGGTTCATACTGATTATCAATAAAATAAGTATGATATAAATAAAATATAAGGAGGTTATTTTGTGGTCTAAAGTGATCTTAACACGATTACCCTCAGTTAAACCGTTAAAATGGGTTAATTGGTTGAGTATTTTCGTAATGGTTTGTATTAGTGCCCTTTTTTTTATGTTGTTTGTTTTTCAAATTGACACTGCTAATAGTAAGCGTCTTATTACAATCTTTCCAAACGGTATTGAACTTGGCACTTCAGGTAATGTAACTGTAAAATCGGCATCATTTTCCGTAAAGGGACCGTATCCAAAACCATTACCTGAGCCATATGAAGAAAAATCAGGTCATCTTAAACTTTTTTATCATGATAGTGATTTAAATCCTGTTCCAAGAGCCAGCTATCGTGTCGAATTTAAAGATGGAACGATGCGAGAAGGCGAATTAGATGATAATGGTGAAGCACTACTTGAAGATATCCCACCCGGTCAGGCTGATGTTTATTTTGGTTATAGTCCCGATGAAGTAATTTTACCAAAACTAGAAGACTATGAAGTTAATGATTACTCAGATGAAGCTATAATAGAACAGCTTAATGAATACATAACTTTATCCCCAGATGAACTCAAAGCTTATATTGATAAACAACTCGAGTATACAGAGGAATACATCGAAATCGGTAGGCAAAAAAGCAAGGAAATGGATAATGAGTAATGAAAATTTCCATGAAGAGCAAGCGTATCAAAAACCTATGCTGAAATTATTAAAGATCTGACTGCTGCCGTGGCTTTAAGTATACGATCTGTATCATTTGTTATTGCCACGGCAGAGGTTGCCAAAGCCGTGGATGAACTTAATCAACATGCACTTATGCGTTGGACTGGTGCACCAGAATTGCTTGATACTTTTTTAAAAAGTTTAAGTGGTCAATTATCGATGATTGTTGAAGATATTTTAGCTCCAGCAGTGCGTATTGCCATAGAGCGTAGTCTTTTAAGAAGAAAGAATTCAGCCAGAACAAGTAACGTGCCAAATAAAACAAAGACGTCAAATAATAAACCGAAGGATAAAAGTTCCCCTACAGTTACAAAAAGTCGAGGTAGTCTAACCGCACGGATTAAAAGCAAATTTCAAGATACTAATATGAATTTTATCATTGGCGGTGTAGGTGAACATATTGCGGATTATTATTGCTTAGAAAAGTTGGGGTGGGGGAAAGAGCATTGGGATGGACACGATAAAGGGACACAAGGCATATGGACACAACAACCAACCTCATTGCATTTAGGAAAGCTTAATGATGGAAAAAAACTTAATAAAAATGCATCTATTGGTAATGATACGGGAATAGATGGTTTTTGGCGAGCTGATCCCAAAAATAATTGTGGGAAGAAATATGCAGTTATTGAAGCAAAAGCGACAACAGGTGTCGCTAAAGGAACGCCTAAATTTATTGCAAGTAAGTTAGGTGTTTTAAAAGAAAAATATGAAGGTAAACCGATTATTCAAATGGATCATTTTGGATTGGTGAAAGAATTAGAAGGGATATAAGAACAATATATAGGAATATAATACCTGATTTTTCGACAATGAAAAATGGTAAAGACTATTCTAGAATGTATACTCGCCATATTATTGTTATATCACTATTGGTTAATCCCGGATTATCCCATATCGAGGCTCTACTGGATGATAAAAAAAATGATACTGATCATACTATTCGTAATGGTATGTTGATACATAAATATGGTGAACTTACGGTTGAAAATATTATTCAAGAAAAGCATCGAAGTATAAAAAAGAAAGTCAATAGGAATAAATCCAAATAAAGAGCAAATACAGGAGATAAACAAATATGACAGAATTTGAACAGCAACGCCGCCAGAAATTACTAGATGAGGATTTTTATCCGTATGTACAAAACAATCTAGATTGGTTAATAAATGAATTTGAGACACAGATAAAGCAAATTAAAGACCCTTATGTTGAATCGATGGTCAATACTCAATATGAACTATTTTGTTTAGATTACACTGCAGGTAAACCAATCTCGAAATTATTTGTACGTCTAAAAATTATTATTGAATATACAAGAAATGCAATCAGTTTTGTAGAAAGACATAATTTAGCGAATCCAAATGACAAAATGAATATTTCTATTCTAACGGAATATTTTGAATCTGAAATACTATCCAACTTATTAGGCTTATGTATTTTATTTGAACGCCAAGATTGGTTTGAAACCATTGTTAAGGCTGTCGATTTTGATCAAGAAAATCGAGAGAAAGCGTTAGACAGTCTAATTGCAATGAAAATTCCAAACTATCCAATTACTGAAGAAAAAACACCACGAGAACTAAGCTTTCGTAATCCCCTTTATAAAGCTATTCATGCTGAAAAACCTAAAGATACCTTAAAGTTTTTAGATGAATACTTACGCCGCTGGTATGACGGACTGCGTAAAACTGGATATAGTTATATTGATAGTCATTTATGGCAACAGGGCGACTCTAGAGATTGTTGTTCTTTTGTGGGCTATTGGTGTTTTGAAGCCGCCGCAGTAGCGTATTTAAAAAATATTGATGATAGCAGCCTACACCGTTCTATCTACTACCCGAAAGATATGGTTGAATATGCTCGCAATAATCATCAATAGATATGATATAAGCTATAAAGAGGCCGAAATGATGGTTATTGCCACTCGTTATAGGAATATCAAGCAACCGCCTTATTCCATGTGATTTAATAAAAAAAGTAACATGTATGATGCATCAAAAATAAGTCTAAATAAAAATATAAAGAGATTAAAATGACAGAATTTGAACAACAACGCCGTCAGAAACTATTAGATGAAGATTTTTACCATTATTTTCAAGAAAGACTTACAAAGCTAATTGGTAGGGTTGATAACGATATGAAAAAGGAACAAGATGGTTATGCAGAATTTATGATAGAATTACAATATCAACAATTTTGTTTAGACTATACATTAGGAATAGAAATCAATGAGTTATTTTCTAGGATGGGATGTATTTTAAGCTATATTCATAGCTCTATAGATTATGTAGATAAATATAATCTCGTCAACTCAGATGATAAGATGAATATTACTATATTAACGGAATATTTTGAAACTGAGACATTATCGAATTTATTGGGGTTAGCAATTTTATTTAAACACCAAGATTGGTTTGAAACCATTGTTAAAGCTGTTGATTTTGATCAAGAAAATCGAGAGAAAGCGTTAGACAGTCTAATTGCAATGAAAATTCCAAACTATCCAATTACTGAAGAAAAAACACCACGAGAGCTGAGCTTTCGTAATCCCCTTTATAAAGCTATTCATGCTGAAAAACCTAAAGATACCTTAAAGTTTTTAGATGAATACTTACGCCGCTGGTATGACGGACTGCGTAAAACTGGATATAGTTATATTGATAGTCATTTATGGCAACAGGGCGACTCTAGAGATTGTTGTTCTTTTGTGGGCTATTGGTGTTTTGAAGCCGCCGCAGTAGCGTATTTAAAAAATATTGATGATAGCAGCCTACACCGTTCTATCTACTACCCGAAAGATATGGTTGAATATGCTCGCAATAATCATCAATAGATATGATATAAGCTATAAAGAGGCCGAAATGATGGTTATTGCCACTCGTTATAGGAATATCAAGCAACCGCCTTATTCCATGTGATTTAATAAAAAAAGTAACATGTATGATGCATCAAAAATAAGTCTAAATAAAAATATAAAGAGATTAAAATGACAGAATTTGAACAACAACGCCGTCAGAAACTATTAGATGAAGATTTTTACCATTATTTTCAAGAAAGACTTACAAAGCTAATTGGTAGGGTTGATAACGATATGAAAAAGGAACAAGATGGTTATGCAGAATTTATGATAGAATTACAATATCAACAATTTTGTTTAGACTATACATTAGGAATAGAAATCAATGAGTTATTTTCTAGGATGGGATGTATTTTAAGCTATATTCATAGCTCTATAGATTATGTAGATAAATATAATCTCGTCAACTCAGATGATAAGATGAATATTACTATATTAACGGAATATTTTGAAACTGAGACATTATCGAATTTATTGGGGTTAGCAATTTTATTTAAACACCAAGATTGGTTTGAAACCATTGTTAAAGCTGTTGATTTTGATCAAGAAAATCGAGAGAAAGCGTTAGACAGTCTAATTGCAATGAAAATTCCAAACTATCCAATTACTGAAGAAAAAACACCACGAGAGCTGAGCTTTCGTAATCCCCTTTATAAAGCTATTCATGCTGAAAAACCTAAAGATACCTTAAAGTTTTTAGATGAATACTTACGCCGCTGGTATGACGGACTGCGTAAAACTGG
>NZ_LZHC01000027.1:0-4007 GCF_001690535.1 Gilliamella sp. Bif1-4
TTCCGCAGCAATTTGGCTACTGGTGATATTAACATGACCTTCTTTACTGTTAATGTAAATATTATTCGCCGTTAATGAAGATGGATTTTGCGCTGTGGCATCGGCATGATGTTGTTCACCGTTACGCTGGTCACCATACGGTAACATGCCCACTCCATGATTTGGGCTGCTATTAATAAAGCGAATACTTGAGCCAGCAGTAGGTACCCCTAAGGTGATATTGGTCTGTTTACTGCTGGATTTATTGTGCTCGTTTTGCTTATCGGTTGAGGTGGTAATATTGACATCACGATTAGCTTCAATAATGATATTTTCACCGGCGGCTAACTGCGCACCACTTATCATTACATCGCCATGCGTTATTTTGATGTTAATGTTTTATTTGAATTATAGGATTTGGTGACAATGTTAACTGCCACCAAATAGATAAAAGTTTTATAAGGTGTATCTCAGAGTAAGCTATTACAGTCAATTATTAAACTTTCGATGAAGATCTAGAAAATAAAAAATATCCCATCTTTTAGATGGGGATCTTCTTAGTCTGTTTAAAATAATAATGACTCAGTTAATTATTGTTAATATTCTTTACGCAAATAAAACCAACCTAAATTGCCTTTTTGATCATAAATGCTAGTTGAATTTGGAACAACTGAAAGATTCAAGTACATTCCTACAAATTCTTGATATAAATCAGAAATAACTTCTGTATGAGCACATTCCATTTCCTCCTTTTCCTCTTCGGTTAATTCACTATCAAAAAATATCGTTATTGTTAAATCTTGCTCAACTATACTTGCAGTTACTCCTCGCATCTTTTTAGATGCTCGATCAATTAAACTATACATTGTATATATATTGATTCTATTTTCTAATTGCACTTGTTCTTCCTTTGTTTTATTTGCATACATAATTTATGGTCTCGCAGGTACAATATGCACCCCATTTTTAGCATAATGAATAGTAAAGTTTTTTGTTGGAACAAAAGATTTTGTAGTCACATCATAATATTGGCCAATTATTCTATTGGTTGATGCTACCTCTTTCGAACCAGGATTACCTATAAGTCTTCCTGTCGGAATTTCTCTTCCTGTTCCAGCATGATTATTAACCAATTGCTGAACATCAATATTTGAATCAATAGTACTCCTTGGTATAGGAGCGCTTGCATTTGCCGTTTTATGCTCATTAGTACCAACAATATGTTTGTTTTGTTGATTCATATTAACAGTTAAGTTTGGGTTTGCACCTGGGGCAAAATTAGCACCTGGTTTTACAGTAGGGTTACTAACATTTTTCCCCTTTCCAGCATTTAATTCTTTTTCATTTTTGGCATGCTCGCCAAACTTACTTGATTTATTGCCTTTTTGAGATGTTGCTACATTATTCTCAACTTTTTCTTTTATAAATTGTTGGAATTGTTTATTTGTACTTTTGGCACCAAATCGACTTAAAGCAGTATTTAATTCTAATAAAGATTCAGTATCTGCACCAGATAAATAATCACCTGTAGCTTTGTTTAGTACTGAAATCAAATCCGCCTTATCCGTGTCAGTTAAAGCTTTATCAGCCATAGCAAGTGCCGCCATAGCGGCACTAATTGGTCCTGGTAAAAATGCACCTATTTGCTCTGGGGCTCGCATCCAGAGTTCAACATAATCGCTACCATTAGGCATATCTTTACCTGTCACTAGCCTATCTAGCGCTGCATAAGTTTCTTCTTGTGTTAGATAACCTGCTGCTGAGGCATGGAGGATACCTTCATAATTTGCCCCTGTTTCAGGTGAAAGACCTATAAAATCGCCACCAAATCCACCATCAGCCCAACTTAATCCATTATTTTCAACCGCATTTTTCCCCGCAGCAACGCCAGTATTCACATCTTGGATATCACCGCCGGCAGCGGCTATTGCTAGGCCTGTGGCGAGTTGTGATAGGGCGCTGATTTGTTGTCTTTCTTTTTGTGATAATTCCGCTACTGTTTTACCTGGGTAAAGAATACCCATGATAACCTCAGCACCACGTTCACTTGCAGCAGCACCCAAGCCACCCACTAGTGCAGAGTTGCCTTGTAGCTCGGCTACCACCGCACCGAGTATGGCATGGCTGACGGTATTGGCAACTATATCACCTTCCGTATGCTGTTTTATAATAGTCGCAATTTTTGGTGCAAGTGCCCCTGCGGCTGCCCCTGTCATGTCACCACTGATTAAGCCGTTGATGAGGCTAACCGCCATGTCAATGCCTTGACGGGTGTCACTGCCCATCGCTGACATGCCTTGATTCATCGATTCTTTGTAGGCGTCTTCGTAGATTTTTTGTTGCTCTTCTTCTGTTAGTCCCTTGTTTTTACTTTTCTCTTTTTCCTTTTCTACCGCTTCTTTTGCCTTGGATTCAGCTCTTATCCGGTCAATATGATTAAGCATCGTTAACGTTTCACCACCAATTTCACTCACTAAATGCGTTTGGTCGATGATGTCTTGCTCTTTTTGTTTGTTAAAAATGTGTTTGAGCTCGTTATTCGCCTGCTCAGTATCTCGGCTTAGTTCGTTGATATCTTGTTTTTGGGTGTCTTTGTTGCGGATAATTATCGTCCCTTCCGATACCGCTGAATGCGTCGTCGAATGTTCGCTTTCGTTTTTGTTGCGACTGGTTGGCATTGATGGCATGCCGCTAGAGCTTACCCCTGCACTGCTGCTACTGACTTGGTAGTCCGCTTTGTTTTCGATATCACTAAAGCTGATTGTGCCGGTGTCAAGGCGGTTTTGGCTCTTGTCTTTCGCTTCTGAGGCTATTACCACCACGGCTAGAACAAAAACAACAAAAACTCAAATAAAATCAATGCCTTTTCTGACTGATTTTTTGTAAGTAAAAATAGTAACTTAATGTATTTTTTATGTTTTAGATAGAAGGAGATATGACACAATGCGCAATGCAACAAGTAGGCTTTATTTTCTACAATGGTGTATAAAAATAATAATGGTTAAAGCAGTGCTAAGCCGAAATTAGTAATAAAAAAATTAATTATAGAATTTAGTGACAGCATTAACTGTCACTTTTAAATGGCAAAGGCGCAAAATTTAGAATATAACCTATTTTAACTATAAATATAATAATCAATTTCTATTTCTGCGTTTATCCCATTAATAAAATTTAAGCTTTTAGTATTAAAATATATTGCTGGCTTCTCATTATTTTCTATTTTTATTAAAATCATAAAAACAAAATTTACTTTGAAATCATTTTTAATTTTTAATAGTATGTTTTCTCTAGGTTTCAATAAAGCAATTATCTTATCTAATTGATCATTAATATCAAACGAAAACTCTTCTTTAGTAGCTACTGTCCAACTTGTTTCAACACTTTTGTTTCTTCCCCCTTCAGGAACTAATCCTTTTATTCTAGTTTCATTTGGCTCTATGCCTATTCTTTTTATTACATCATTTAAGTCAAAATCATCTCCATAAATAGAAAATGATACAGACACTGTCGTTCTATCCATTTTTATATCCTATTTTATAAAATAACCAGTTCTAATACCATCACCCAAACCACCTTTTCTAAATAACATTAACTCACCACTCTTCTTGTCAATATAAATATCATATTTAGAGTTACTGCCTTTTCCAAAAAATTCTTCTTTAATCTTATGAGCATCAAATCCTTTTTTCTTAAGGTAGTTATCATTTGCCATTTTTATATCTGACTTTTTATTAGAATCATTTCTACTATCGTCATCATCAGGTGGTAATCCAGAAGCCCCGCCAGCTGTACTACTTCCAGTTCCTGCTAACGCATTATCCGTATTTTTCTTACCCTCCTTCTTCTTTAGAGAATCATTATAATAACGCTCATAAGTTTTTAGTACTGCATCTTCAAGGAATCCATCTCCCATTGGATCGACTAATGCAATTTCAATTAGTCGCCTTTGTTCCAAATTTAGACTTTCTAAAAATGCTTTTGATTCTGCTGCTGTAAGACCTTCAGCCATTAATACATCTACCGCATTA
>NZ_LZHC01000028.1:0-9547 GCF_001690535.1 Gilliamella sp. Bif1-4
CGCATTCAGCGGTATCGGAAGGGACGATAATTATCCGCAATAAGGATGCTCAAAAACAAGATATCAACGAATTAAGCCATGATACTGAGCAGGCGAATAACGAGCTCAAACACATTTTTAACAAACAAAAAGAGCAAGACATCATCGACCAAACGCAGTTAGTAAGTGAAATTGGTGGTGAAACGTTAACGATGCTTAATCATATTGACCGGATAAGAGCTGAATCCAAGGCAAAAGAAGCGGTAGAAAAAGAACAAGAAAAAGCCGCAGACAAAGGCATCGTGTTAACCGACAAGCAGCAACAAAAAATCTACGAAGACGCCTACAAAGAATCGATGAACCAAGGCATGTCAGCGATGGGCAGTGATACCCGTCAAGGCATTGACATGGCGGTTAGTATCATCAACGGCTTAATCAGTGGTGACATGAAAGGAGCAGCCGCAGGGGCACTTGCGCCAAAAATTGCGACTATTATCAAACAACAGACCGAAGGAAACACCCTCGCCAACACCGTCAGCCATGCCATACTCGGTGCGGTGGTAGCCGAGCTACAAGGCAACTCCGCCCTAGTGGGTGGTTTAGGCGCTGTCGCAAGTGAACGTGGTGCTGAGGTTATTGCGGGTATCCTTTACCCTGATAAAGACATCAAAAACCTAAGCCAAGAAGAAAAACAACAAATCAGCGCCCTATCACAACTAGCGACCGGCCTTGCGATAGCCGCTGCCGGTGGTGATATTCAAGATGTGAATACTGGCGTTGCTGCGGGGAAAAATGCGGTTGAGAATAACCGACTACTTACTCCAACAGAAAAGAAACGCATTGACGAGCTTGTTAAAGGAAACGAACGAGAAGATTTATTATATCGTGCAGCAGCTTGTGCATTAATTCATTGTTCAGCTGGATTAGCGGATGATGACCCAGATAAAGCAGCGTATTTAGCATTAGAAGAGCTAGGTAATAGCCCTGAGTTAGAATCTTATAGAGAACAATTGAAAGGTCAAACAACTGAAATTGAAGTCGAATTACCACCTTATATTACAGGAGGGGGCAAAGAGTCTTATAAAAAAATAGAAGAATTATTTGAATATACGACAGGCAATAAAATTTCAGATACGATGACCTATTATGACAGTGAATACAGCATAAGTACCCGAGCAGGAGGTATTCTTCAAGTTGGGATGGCTGTCGTAGATGGAATGGCAGCAGTCGCATTATCACCAGCTTGTAGCTCAGTATTGGGGTGTTTACCAAGTGCATATTTAACATGGTCAATGGTTGATAATGGTGCAACGGGGTTAATGGTCATTTATAATGGCAAAACTTATCATACGCAAACAGCCGAGGGACTTTCTAAGATATTAGGCGTGTCAGCATCAGATGCTGAATTGTTATTTTCACTCTCAACAGGTGGCGTTACAGCAAAAGGTTTGAGCGATTTAGCTTGGAAGTCTAGAACTACAGGGCAAAAGTTATCAGCTAAAGAAGTAGAGCAAATAAACGAGGGTATTAATAGAGTAAAAGCTGGAAAGGGGGAGACTAATACTGCCGTTAATGATGTAGCTGGCACTATACGTGATGTAAATCCTGGCTATCCTATAGAGGGGCGAACACATAACTGTGTCAATTGTGCTATAGCTACTGATGCAACATTAGGTGGTAACCCAGCCTCTGCTTTACCTATTAATTCAAAAAATGGGGTTCCAATATCCGTATTAGAAAAACAATTTGGAACAAAATTTCAAAATGTTAGTGGGCCTAATAATATTATTGAACAAATGTCAAATGCAGGATCTGGCGCAAGAGGTATTGTATTTGGTTCTTATGGTCCGGGGCAACCAGGGCATGTTTTTAATGTTGTAAATCAAAATGGAAAAATACGTTTCTTAGATGGCCAAACAGGTAAAGCTGCAGATATGAGCAAGTTTAAATCTTTCAAATTTTTAAGGACTAATTGATGATTACTTTTATTGAAGCGATAAATAAAGCTAAAAGTTATTTAGCTGAATACGATATTCCTGTAGAAATTACTGTGATAGACAGATTTTCTGAAGGATGGCTTTTTTGTTTTCAATCCAGAGAATTTTTAGAAACTGGTGATTTTTCAACACAATTAATCGGTAATTGTCCATTCATAATTGATAAAGATAGTGGGAAAATATATGAGTTGGGAACAGCATACCCTTTAGATATATATATACAAGAATATGAAAATAAAAAAAACAAATCTGAGTTTTAAACTCATAATCGATTATGTATGTGCATATTAAAAATTATAATTTAACCAAATTTTATATAAGTAATTCAAGTGCGGGGGAGATATTGCTTAATAATTAACCAAAATCCCGCATAATAGTGGGAGAATCTATTAAGGCATGTCAGCGATGGGCAGTGACACCCGTCAAGGCATTGACATGGCCGTTAGTATCATCAACGGCTTAATCAGTGGCGACATGGTAGGGGCAGCCGCAGGGGCACTTGCGCCAAAAATTGCTACAATTATCAAACAACAGACCGAAGGAAACACCCTCGCCAACACCGTCAGCCATGCCATACTCGGTGCGGTGGTTGCTGAGCTGCAAGGTAACTCCGCCCTAGTGGGTGGTTTAGGCGCTGTCGCAAGTGAACGCGGTGCTGAGGTTATTGCGGGTATCCTTTACCCTGATAAAGACATCAAAAACCTAAGCCAAGAAGAAAAACAACAAATCAGCGCCCTATCACAACTAGCGACAGGCCTTGCGATAGCCGCTGCCGGTGGTGATATCCAAGATATCAATACAGGCGTTGCGGCAGGGAAAAATGCGGTTGAGAATAACTTATTAAGTAATAAACGTGGCGTTGAAAAGCTTGATAAAGAGAGTAAAAAGCTTTATGAAAAAATCAAAGATATTGTCGGTTATGATGAAGTAGATAAATTGCAGCAGCAATATAACGATTGTAAAACAGAGGAGTGTAAGGCGAATGTTTATAATCAATATATGCAAAAAGAACAAGAAGCAGGACAAAGATTAGTTGATTTATATAAAGCAGGTAAGCTATCAGAAGATGAATATTACCAATTAGTTACATGGTATTCTGACACAATGCTTGAAGGAATAAAGCAAAGTCAGATTGACAATAGTAGAAATCATTCATTTGGTGATTGGGATATTAATGATGCGTCAGCATGGGATTGGACGGTATCAAACATTATTAACAATCCTTATTTAAATGAAATGAGGAGTTTAATTTTACTTGATAAATGGCGCTCTGAAGGTTTATCTGAATCAGAGATACAAGAAAGATTTATTAAGAACGGAATTCTCGATTCGTTTGGTTCAGGACCGGAAGTCAATAAAATTATTCATCAGGTTCGTAATGGTGGTTTAAGTTTAGAAGATGGGTTAAAATTAGCCTCGGCTGCAGCATTTAATAAGGTAATTAATGATGCAGGCAAAGGAAAAGTACCAGGTATAGACTATAAATTACCAACAGGACAATCCGTTGGTGAATTTGAAAAAAGTTTAGCTAGACTTCCTCCTGGAGAAAGAGTAGCTCTTATTAAAAAAACTATTAATTCTTTTGTAAAAGACAATGGTTGGACTAAAGATACTAAGCTTAGTAAAATGAATAATAGAGATGTTTATAAAGGAAAAGATGGCTATCTTTATGCTGTTGACTCACAACATGGGAGATTTGAAAAAATAAATCCTAAAAACGGTCAGCACTTAGGTGAATATAATTTGGGCGGTGGTTTTATTGAAGGTTCTATAGACAAATCTGGTGGTCATAATTTAAAGGTAAAATAATGAAAAAATTAATTGAATGGGAGAATAAATCAATTTCAAGAGGAATGGTTTTTAGATTACCAGCTAAATGGCCGTATGAGAATTTTGTTGATTTTATGGTTGTTGATTTTTCCGACGGTCATGGACTAATTGTTTCATCTGGTTATAAAGCAGGTTTAATTCTGATAATATTACCAAATGAAAGTAATTCTAATGAATATGTTGGTATAGATACTCAATGGATAATCGATAATTGGTCTAATTGGATTTACCCAGATTGCGATGTTAATGATGTATACGTGATAGAGCGTTATGAATCATTGCCAATAGCTGTAGTAGCTCAAACTTAACCCGACAATTCTAACACTATCTTATTTTGTGTGTTCGTTATTAAAAAGTGACAGTTAATTCTGTCACTAAATTCTATAATTAATTTTTTAAGTGGTAATTTTGCTTAGTATGTACTTTAGGTATTATTATTTTTATGCACTATTGTAGTAAATAAAGCCTACTTGTTGCATTGCGCATTGGCCATATCTCCCTCTATTCAAAAAATACATTAACTCACTATTTTTACTTACAAAAAATAGGTCAGAAAAGTCATTGATTTTATTTAAGTTTTTCTTGGTGTTTTTTGGCGTTCCTTGCTACAAGGCAAAAACGTCAACATCATCGGACAAGAAAACACGATAAAAACCGACAGCAAAGAAAAAAGCAGCAGTGGCTCGGTAGGTGTGGGCTATAACTTTGGTGGAGAAAAAAATGGCTTTACCATCTCGGCCAGTGCTAGCCAAAGCAAATCCAGAGAAAAAGGTAACGGTACCGATTGGACAGAAAGTGTGGTAGAGGCAGGCAACAAGCTTACGATTATCACGGGTAATGACGCCAACATTGTTGCAGGGCAAGTGAAAGGCGATAGGGTGGTGGCTGATATAGGTCATGACCTTAATATTGAATCGAAACAAGACAGCGATGAGTTCCACTCTAAAAGCACGTCAACCTCGGTAGGGGGAAGTTTTTCTTATGGAGGCTCAAGTAGTATTAATGCCTCGGCGAGCAAAACGAAAATGGACAGCAACTGGCAAAGTGTGACCGACCAATCGGGCATCTTTGCGGGCAGTGGTGGCTATGACATTAAGGTCGGGAACAACACCGACTTAAAAGGTGCGGTGATATCCTCAGAAGCGAAAGACAAGAGCCAAAACCGCCTTGACACCGGCACAATCAGCTTTAGTGATATCGAAAACAAAGCGGACTACCAAGTCAGTAGCAGCAGTGCAGGGGTAAGCTCTAGCGGCATGCCATCGATGCCAACCAGTCGCAATAAAAACGAAAGCGAGCATTCGACGACGCATTCAGCGGTATCGGAAGGGACGATAATTATCCGCAATAAGGATGCTCAAAAACAAGATATCAACGAACTAAGCCGAGATACTGAGCAGGCGAATAACGAGCTCAAACACATTAGGAGCTAATGTTGTCGGACCGAAAGGCGGCGTTTATACCCATACAGGAAAATTTGATGCCGCAGGTAACCCAATATATACTAATAACGGTGCTTATTATACTTTTGAAAATGGTACAAAAACGAAGGTGCCATCGCCGAATACAAGTACAAATTCCCAAGTTCAACAAAATAATCAACAAGGGAAGAAATTTGAGGAAAGCTATTATGATGAGTATAAAACGGATAAAGTAGAATCGGCTAGAGAAGTTACAATTAAAACCGAAGGCGGTACCAAAATCAGAGTAGATATGATTGGTAGAGATGAAAATGGAAATATTACATGTATTGAATGTAAAAGCTCAGATACTGCACCATTAACACCCAATCAAAAAGTTGGCTTCCCTGATTTGGAAAAAAATGGAGGAACAATTATTGGTGATGGTAAACCTGGATTTGAAGGAGGGACGAAAATACCTCCAACTAAAATAGAGATAATTAAACCAGAACCGAATGGAGATTAATATATTTTATGACTATAGAAGATCTAAACAAAGTTGATATGATAGGTATCCCTAAGGAAAATGAATCGATAGTAAGTTTAGGTTTTACAGATCATTTATCTTGGCACAAAGGAAAAGAAATAGAAGAACATTTATTTTTGATACAAGAAAAAATAAATAGTTATATCAGATTTGTTGAAAGTGGTGAAATATATAAGAGTTTTCCTGCTGCTAAAGGAAGAGACAAATTTTTGATAGAAATATGTTTTAAGTATAAAATTCCAAAGGAATGCCTGAATTTTTTAATGAAAGTAAATGAGTTCCTTTTTACCTCCGAACTTAATATTCAAATTAGCTATAAGGAATGGGATAATATGTAGTAGCTCAAACTTAACCCGACAATTCTAACTCTATCTTACTTAGTGTGTTCGTTATTAAAAAGTGACAGTTAATACTGTCACTAAATTCTATAATTAATTTTTCAAGTGGTAATGTCTGCTTAGTATGCACTTTAGACATTATTATTTTTATACACTATTTATTTACAAAAAAACGGTTAGAAATAACATTGATTTTATTTGAGTTTTTATGTATTTTTTAAGGCGGTTATGATATCACGGTGGGCAACCACACTGACTTAAAAGGTGCGGTGATAGCCTCAGAAGCGAAAGACACGAGCCAAAACCGCCTTGACACAGGCACAATCAGCTTTAGTGATATCGAAAACAAAGCGGACTACCAAGTCAGTAGCAGCAGTGCAGAGGTAAGCTCTAGCGGCATGCCATCGATGCCAACCAGTCGCAATAAAAACGAAAGCGAGCATTCGACGACGCATTCAGCGGTATCGGAAGGGACGATAATTATCCGCAATAGGGATGACCAAAAACAAGATATCAACGAATTAAGTCATGATACTGAGCAGGCGAATAACGAGCTCAAACACATTTTTAATAAACAAAAAGAGCAAGACATCATCGACCAAACGCATTTAGTAAGTGAAATTGGTGGTGAAACGTTAACGATGCTTAATCATATTGACCGGATAAGAGCTGAATCCAAGGCAAAAGAAGCGGTAGAAAAAGAACAAGAAAAAGCCGCAGACAAAGGCATCGTGTTAACCGACAAGCAGCAACAAAAAATCTACGAAGACGCCTACAAAGAATCGATGAACCAAGGCATGTCAGCGATGGGCAGTGATACCCGTCAAGGCATTGACATGGCGGTTAGTATCATCAACGGCTTAATCAGTGGCGACATGACAGGGGCAACCGCAGGGGCACTCGCGCCGAAGATAGCAACTATTATAAAACAGCATACGGAAGGTGATATAGTTGCCAATACCGTCAGCCATGCCATACTCGGTGCGGTGGTAGCCGAGCTACAAGGCAACTCAGCTCTAGTGGGTGGCTTGGGTGCTGCTGCAAGTGAACGTGGTGCTGAGGTTATCATGGGTATTCTTTACCCAGGTAAAACAGTAGCGGAATTATCACAAGAAGAAAGACAACAAATCAGCGCCCTATCACAACTAGCGACAGGCCTAGCAATAGCCGCTGCCGGTGGTGATATCCAAGATGTCAATACAGGCGTTGCTGCGGGGAAAAATGCGGTTGAGAATAATTATTTTGGTCAAGCGATTGTAAATGCTGCTAAATCACATTGTGATGGGAATAAAGATTGTGAAGATAAAATCATCAAGGAAGGAATAGATAGTTATAATGAAACTATAATAGAATATGGTACACCACAGGTTATTGCGATCGGTGCAGTTATTGCTGCACCAATAGTAGAGCCAGCAGTTGTTGCTTGTTCAGCCAATCCAGTATTATGCGCAAACCAAGTTGCAACATGGTTAATTGAAACTGTTGGATTTGAAGGTAACCCAGCGATGGGATTGGGAATGACAGCAGGTGTATACGTTAATTCTTTGAGTAAAGCGGAATTAAACGAACTTGCTGCTATAATGACATTAGAAAAAAATAAGTTAATAAAAAATTCATCCCCTTTAATAGATGAACTAAAGGTTACTCTTAGTGAAGACAGTGCTCATAAACTTGTTTACGATAAAGCTACTAATAGCATAATTAAGCAAGGTAAAGCTGGAAAGGGGACGACGGGGCAGATGATTCCAGATTTACCTAAAACAAGAGAGAAGCTCTATGAAGATCTAAAATCTAAAGGATTTACTAGTAATGGGCAATCACAGGGAGGCTACGAAACATGGAAAGGTCCAGATGGAGTCACTGTAACCATCAAGCCAACAGGTGAAGTTATTAGAACGCAAAGAGTATGGAAATCAGATAGATCAGGTAAATACTCTGAGCGACAAGATTACTTTGGTAATAGGCTTCCGGATCAATCACATTCAACTGGACATTTTGTGGAGTAAATTATGAAATTTGAAGATGTAAGTCTTGGAACTATAAATTTTAGTAATTTTGGGAGTGATCTTATTTTTGATATATGGAGTACTTATGATGGGCATTCTTTGGGAAAAATTCATTGCAAAAATGTGAAGGAATTTGAATGTAAAAATATGCTTGATGGTGAAGAGTTATTTGGTTCTTATATCGCACTCGTGAAAATAGAATCAAAAACTTTAATAATGGAGTCTGGAGAAGTGTGGATTAAGGTAATTAGCAATGAAATAACTTCCACTTTGTAGATTAATAATTTCCAGTTAACCAGTAGAAAGTTTGTTTTTAAGTTACAAGTATTGAATAGCAAGTACAATAAACCTATTTTATCCAACCTTAATAGTGAGTGTTGGGGGGAGGATGGGGCGGGCTTCATACATTGTGGTACGTAACCCACGGTGTAAAATCGCTTGTTGGATTGTGGCGCCGGTGCTTTGTCTGTGGTTGATTTTGCTTGGAATGTATCTTAACCTGACAATCCTAACGTATATTATTGTATTCGTTATTAAAAAAAGTGACAGTTAATTCTGTCACTAAATTCTATAATTAATTTTTTTATTACTAATTTCGGCTTAGCACTGCTTTAACCATTATTATTTTTATACACCATTGTAGAAAATAAAGCCTACTTGTTGCATTGCGCATTGTGTCATATCTCCTTCTATCTAAAACATAAAAAATACATTAAGTTACTATTTTTACTTACAAAAAATCAGTCAGAAAAGGCATTGATTTTATTTGAGTTTTTGTTGTTTTTGTTCTAGCCGTGGTGGTAATAGCCTCAGAAGCGAAAGACAAGAGCCAAAACCGCCTTGACACCGGCACAATCAGCTTTAGTGATATCGAAAACAAAGCGGACTACCAAGTCAGTAGCAGCAGTGCAGGGGTAAGCTCTAGCGGCATGCCATCGATGCCAACCAGTCGCAACAAAAACGAAAGCGAACATTCGACGACGCATTCAGCGGTATCGGAAGGGACGATAATTATCCGCAATAAGGATGACCAAAAACAAGATATC
Organism: Gilliamella sp. Bif1-4; assembly: GCF_001690535.1. Lineage (NCBI taxonomy): Bacteria > Pseudomonadati > Pseudomonadota > Gammaproteobacteria > Orbales > Orbaceae > Gilliamella > Gilliamella sp. Bif1-4. Next base: position 9,144 of record NZ_LZHC01000028.1, read on the forward strand.
AACGAACTAAGCCGAGATACTGAGCAGGCGAATAACGAGCTCAAACACATCTTTAACAAACAAAAAGAGCAAGACATCATTGACCAAACGCAGTTAGTAAGTGAAATTGGTGGTGAAACGTTAACGATGCTTAATCATATTGACCGGATAAGAGCCGAATCCAAGGCAAAAGAAGCGGTTGAAAAGGAAAAAGAGAAAGGTAAAAACAAGGGACTAACAGAAGAAGAGCAACAAAAAATCTACGAAGACGCCTACAAAGAATCGATGAATCAAGGCATGTCAGCGATGGGCAGTGACACCCGTCAAGGCATTGACATGGCGGTTAGCCTCATCAACGGCTTAATCAGTGGTGACATGACAGGGGCAGCCGCAGGGGCACTTGCACCAAAAATTGCGACTATTAT
>NZ_LZHC01000029.1:0-8788 GCF_001690535.1 Gilliamella sp. Bif1-4
AAATCTTTGATTTTGAAAAAGATTTAGACGAGCCTTATCCGTACAATAAATTCAAATGCCATAAGCGATGCGATATTTTTGATTTGTAAGCCTAATTAAATTAATGTACCTTACTGACTATTTAGAAAAAACCAAAACAATATGAAAAAGATAATAACAATTTCCCTAATCTGTTTTTTTGCTTGGGTATCAAACAGCCAACCCACTTTCGCTGAAGCAAAAAACAAAGACAAAAAAATACAAATAATCAACAAATTAAAACAACAAAATATCGTTCCAGGTAAAATTTATTTTCAACATGATTTTATGCTTTTCCTTGATAATGAAGACAGTTACCCTGAAAAAAATTTATTTTCATCACTTGTTGGTCTAGAAACCAAACCAAGAATGTATAGAGAGGGGATTCAAAGTATTGCACAGGTGAAATTAAATAAAAACTATCAATATAATGATGTATGGCAACGTAAGCGAAATATTATTGAAATAATGTATCCAACAGACTCTTTTCAATCACTAGAGGATGGTATCTATTTTTATACGCTAGATGAACATAAGCAATTACATCAGCAAGCTTCATTTGAAGAGGTATTTGAGTTACCTTGTTATTTGAGAGTTGAAAAAAAACACGGCATTGTAGTCAGTATTCAAAAAAGACCTTTAGCATTAATTAGTCATTATACCTATGATTACTGGCCAAATAATAATATAAAGCAGTTTAATATAGAAAAATACGATAATAATCATAATATTATTTATACCTCTGAAATTGAGTTTAATGAAAATACGGGACTCATGACTAAAGCGATTAAAAAAAATATCAAAACAGGACGTTATTTGATTGAGTCTTATATTAGACAAGATGATATCTATGAAATTGATGATTATTTTGATGGAAAAGGAATCAAAACCAATCATGTAATTCGTCATGACGATTCAAACCGTGTAGAAAATCAAATATTAAATAAAGATGGCAAAGTGATTAAAACTAAACGTTGGGAGCCGGAAGAAATCTTTGATTTTGAAAAAGATTTAGACGAGCCTTATCCGTACAATAAATTCAAATGCCATAAGCGATGCGATATTTTTGATTTGTAAGCCTAATTAAATTAATGTACCTTACTGACTATTTAGAAAAAATCAAAACAATATGAAAAAGATAATAACAATTTTCCTAATCTGTTTTTTTACTTGGATATCAAACAACCAACCCGCTTTTGCTGAAGCAAAAAATAAAGTCCAACAAATAACAAAAAAATTAAAAGCACAAGGTATTGTGCCGGGTAAAGTTTATTTTCAACATGATTTTATGCTTTTTCTTGATAATGAAGACAGTTTGCCTGAAAAAAATTTATTTTCATCAGTTGGCGTTTTAGAGACCAAATCGAGAATGTATAGAACGGCAATTCAGAATATTTCTCAGGTGAAACTAAATAAAAACTATCAATATAGTGATATATTTCAGCGCGAGCGAAATATTATTGAAATATTATATCCGACTGATTCTTTTCAATTACTAGAGGATGGGGTTTATTTTTATACGCTAGATGAGCATAAACAATTACATCAGCAAGCTTCTTTTGAAGACGTATTTGAATTGCCTTGTTATTTGCGGGTGGAAAAAAAACACGGCATTGTAGTCAGTATCCAAAAAAGACCGTTAGCAGCAATTACTCACTATACCTATGATTACTGGCCAAATAATAATATAAAGCAATTTAATTTAAAAATGTATGATAATAATCATAATATTATTTATACCTCTGAAATAGTGTTTAATGAAAATACGGGACTCATGACCAAAGCGATTAAAAAAAATATCAAAACAGGACGTTATTTGATTGAATCTTATATTAGACAAGATGGTATTTATGAGATTGATGATTATTTTGATAAACAAGGTATTAAAACAAATCATGTTATTCTATATAAAAGACCAAACCGTGTAGAAAATCAAATATTAAATAAAGATGGCAAAGTGATTAAAACTAAACGTTGGGAGCCAGAAGAAATCTTTGATTTTGAAAAAGATTTAGACGAGCCTTATCCGTACAATAAATTAATCATGAATGTCGAAAAAAGTCATTTCCTGTTAAAAGATGCTATGTTTGAACAAGGATTAGGCGAAAGTCGTCAATATGACAGCGAAGCGACCAACAGAGTAAAGTATTTAGGAATTCAGCCTCATCAGGTCTATTACCATAAATTACCCTTCCCCGGCTTTATGGCCGAGCGTTACAAAAACTTCCCTCATCAAGCGCCATTAAGCTTAATTGAAGCTGAAAATCAATTGCCACGGGATAAGTATAGCGATTTAATTCAGGTGGAAATGGGGGATAACTACCAATATAAAAAGATTATTAAAACCAAATGGCAACAATCGGCAATTTCATTGCCATTAACACAATTTAAAGACTTAGAAAATGGCGTATATTTTTATGTCATGGCGGATAAAGAGCAATTAACCCCATTAAAGGGTGTAGAGCAAGCAGTTAGTTTACCTTCCTATATTCGTGTTGAGAAAGTGATGGGAAAAATTGTCGCTATCGTACAAAAAACACGTGTCCAGTGGCTAACAACGGAATTTGATTACAAAAAAACCGCGCCGATTCGCAGTAAATTAACTGTGCTTGAAAGCCACTTAGTGCCAAAGTTAGTGATAGAAACTGAGTATGAAAAAGGCAGTTATTTACCGCTAACCCAAGTTATCAAAAATGCCCAAGGGACCACCATCAGAACCTTTGTTCGCGGTAAAAAGAAAAACATTGGGGCGATATTAGAAAGATTTAATGGCCAGGGGATAAAAACCAACCATATTGAGATATCGAATGATGGCGATATTGAAAACCAATATCTCAATCACAAAGGTAGCATAGTATTGACTACTGATGAAATTGAAGACAAGGATAATCCACAACTCTATGACAATTTACCATTTAACCCAGATGGCTTTGAGATGATACTGTTTGAACATTTTGATGATAAACGTGAGCACTAAACGATAAAACGTTTAATAAGATGAGGCGATGCCACAAATGATGGTTAGTGATACAAAATAACTAAGGATAATATGAAACATTTAGTAAAAATTTTTTTATTGTGGGCATGCATGTTTCAATGTGTTTTGGCGCAGGTAAAAATAAACAATCACCAAATACAAATAATTAAAGCACAAGGCATTATGCCAAATAAAGTTTATTTTCAGCATGATTTTAGACTTTCTTACAAGATCGAAAATAGCATTCCTAAAAAAAATTTATTCACATCAGTGAATGGTTTAGAAAACCATCCAGATATGTATATGATGGCAATTCAAAATATTTCTCAGGTAAAATTAAATAAAAACTATCAATATATTCATGTAGTTCAACGAGAGCGAAATATTATTGAAATAATGTATCCAACCGACTCTTTTCAATCACTAGAAGATGGGGTTTATTTTTATACGTTAGATGAACATAAACAATTACATCAGCAAGCCTCATTCGAGGATGTTTTTGAATTGCCTTGTTATTTACGGGTTGAAAAAAAACAGGGTATTGTTGTCAGTATCCAAAAAAGGTGTTTAGCAGCAATTACTCATTATGTCTATGATTATTGGAGCAATAACAATTTGAAACATCTTAGAATAGAAATGTATGATACTGATCATAATATTATTTATTCTTCTGAAATATGGTTTGATGAAAATACAGGTTTAATGACTAAAACTATTAGAAAAAATATCAAAACAGGTAGTTTTCTCATTGAATCTTATATTAGACATGACGGGATTTATGGGATAGGTGAATATTTTGATAATCAAGGCGTTAAAACGAATCATGTAATTCACTATAAGAATTCATTTCGTGTAGAAAATCAGGTATTAAATAAGAATGGCAAGGTAATTAAAACTAATAATATAGAACCTGAATTATTTGATTTCCAAAAAGATTTAGACGAGCCTTATCCGTACAATAAATTAATCATGAATGTCGAAAAAAGTCATTTCCTGTTAAAAGATGCTATGTTTGAACAAGGATTAGGTGAAAGTCGTCAATATGACAGCGAAGCGACCAACAGAGTAAAGTATTTAGGAATTCAGCCTCATCAGGTCTATTACCATAAATTACCCTTCCCCGGCTTTATGGCTGAGCGTTACAAAAACTTCCCTCATCAAGCGCCATTAAGCTTAATTGAAGCTGAAAATCAAACGCCACGGGATAAGTATAGCGATTTAATTCAGGTGGAAATGGGGGATAACTACCAATATAAAAAGATTATTAAAACCAAATGGCAACAATCGGCAATTTCATTACCATTAACACAATTTAAAGACTTAGAAAATGGCGTATATTTTTATGTCATGGCGGATAAAGAGCAATTAACCCCATTAAAGGGTGTAGAGCAAGCAGTTAGTTTACCTTCCTATATTCGTGTTGAGAAAGTGATGGGAAAAATTGTCGCTATCGTACAAAAAACACGTGTCCAGTGGCTAACAACGGAATTTGATTACAAAAAAACCGCGCCGATTCGCAGTAAATTAACTGTGCTTGAAAGCCACTTAGTGCCAAAGTTAGTGATAGAAACTGAGTATGAAAAAGGCAGTTATTTACCGCTAACCCAAGTTATCAAAAATGCCCAAGGGACCACCATCAGAACCTTTGTTCGCGGTAAAAAGAAAAACATTGGGGCGATATTAGAAAGATTTAATGACCAGGGGATAAAAACCAACCATATTGAGATATCGAATGATGGCGATATTGAAAACCAATATCTCAATCACAAAGGTAGCATAGTATTGACTACTGATGAAATTGAAGACAAGGATAATCCACAACTCTATGACAATTTACCGTTTAACCCAGATGGCTTTGAGATGATACTGTTTGAACATTTTGATGAAAAAAGTAAGCACTAAACGATAAAACGTTTAATAAGATGAGGCGATGCCACAAATGATGGTGATAAAGTGATATCCGTCTCAACAAAAATTAGGGTGTTTGATAAAGGCGTAGCACGCATCGGGGATATGGTGCTGTGTAATTATTAATCGGCAATATCAAATTTTAAATAAAGATAATCAGGTTATCGCGGAGGGTAAAACCGATGCGCAAGGCAAAACCGACATAGTCAACACCGGCTATGAAGAAGCCGAGGTTAGATTTAGATATAAAAAAGAGTAGAGGATAGCGCTATGTCTTGGGCAACGACACAATCAGTTACTTCCCCTCGTCATTCATCAAAAGTCACCACCAAAGTTAAGGCGGGGGCAAGAAAAGTAGAAACGATTTTAATCCGTAGAATCCCGGTCAATTTGCTGGTTTTTGAGGTTGGACATTTTTGGGTTGAATTTTTACATGAAGATGAAGCAGAAATAGATGAGCCAATGCAAGCTATTCGTCAACAGGGTTTAAAAGAAAAAGATATCGTGGATGAAAAGGGGGAGCCATTGCAAATCTCAACCAAAGCTAATGGATTTAGGGAAAGTTATGGTTGGTACCCAGCAGGGATGCCTTTTCAACCGTTGAATATTTTCAATGACAAAAGAGTGATATCTAGTGATGGAACATTAAATGGCGACCATGAAAAAAGAAGAAAAAAAGATAACAACAAAAAATTGACTGAATTGACCCCGATACAAGACCGGCAGGCAGGGCGCAAAACCAATCATAATGAGCATTCTAGCCGGGCCTTCGACCCACATCAAAATGGACACTTTCATGAGGGAAAAATTAAATTTACTACGTCTCCCTATGTCTTGCCGGGAGATAGTCGAACGGATGAAGAGATATTTAATGAGATAAGAGCCTATGTGCAGAAATTTGATAGTGAAGGGGAAGAATGGAGCTGGGCTAATGACAGTTATAAGGAGACCAATTGCCATACCCTTTTATTTTTACTATTAGCTCATTGTAATTTAGCTGATCCGGAATGCATTGGAATCGAACTAGATAGGCATTTTATACGTTATAAAGCGTCTTTGGATAAACAAATTAATGATGGCGAAGAGAAAACCAAAAAAAGAATTAATTTAATAAAAAAGTTATCAAATATATCTAAAAAAGCTAAGACAGAATAATACAGATGTTGAAGTTAAATTTAAAGGAGTAAAGATAATATGAAATATTTAGTAAAAATATATTTGACCTTTTTTTTATTATGGGTGGGAGTGGTTCAAGGTATTTTAGCAGAGGAAAAAATGAATAATCAACAAATACAAATGATTAAAAAATTAAAAGAACAAAATATTGTTCCAGGTAAAATTTATTTTCAACATGATTTTATGCTTTTTCTTGATAACGAAGAAAGTTATCCAGAAGAAGAGTTATTCTCCTCAGTAAGAGGTTTAGAAAATCACCCTGATATGTATGAAATAGCAATTCAAAGTATTGCTCAGGTAAAATTAAATAAAAACTACCAATACATTGATGTAGTACAGCGCAAGCGAAATATTATTGAAATATTATATCCAACCGACTCTTTTCAATCGTTGGAAGATGGGGTCTATTTTTATACGTTAGATGAGCATAAACAATTACATCAGCAAGCTTCTTTTGAAGACGTATTTGAATTGCCTTGTTATTTGCGTGTAGAAAAAAGACAGGGGATTGTCGTCAGCGTCCAAAAAAGACCTTTATCAACAATTAATCATTATACTTATAGTTATTGGTTAAATAACAATTTAAAACAACTTAAAATAGAATTATATGATAATGATCATAATATTGTTTACTCTGCCGTGGTATCTTTTGACGAAAAAACAGGTTTAATGACTAAAGCAATTAGAAAAAATATAAAATCTGGAAATTCTGTTATTGAATCTTATATTAGACAAGATGGTATCTACGCAATTGATGATTATTTTGATAACCAAGGAATTAAAACTAATCATGTGATTCGTTATGAAAAACCAAAGCGTATAGAAAATCAAATATTAAATAAAGATGGTAAAGTAATTAAAACTAAAAATCGAGCTCCAGAAGAATTATTTGATTTCCAAAAAGATTTAGACGAGCCTTATCCGTACAATAAATTAATCATGAATGTCGAAAAAAGTCATTTCCTGTTAAAAGATGCTATGTTTGAACAAGGATTAGGCGAAAGCCGTCAATATGACAGCGAAGCGACCAACAGAGTAAAGTATTTAGGAATTCAGCCTCATCAGGTCTATTACCATAAATTACCCTTCCCCGGCTTTATGGCCGAGCGTTACAAAAACTTCCCTCATCAAGCGCCATTAAGCTTAATTGAAGCTGAAAATCAAACGCCACGGGATAAGTATAGCGATTTAATTCAGGTGGAAATGGGGGATAACTACCAATATAAAAAGATTATTAAAACCAAATGGCAACAATCGGCAATTTCATTGCCATTAGCACAATTTAAAGACTTAGAAAATGGCGTATATTTTTATGTCATGGCGGATAAAGGGCAGTTAACCCCATTAAAGGGTGTAGAGCAAGCAGTTAGTTTACCTTCCTATATTCGTGTTGAGAAAGTGATGGGAAAAATCGTCGCTATCGTACAAAAAACACGTGTCCAATGGCTAACAACGGAATTTGATTACAAAAAAACTGCGCCGATTCGCAGTAAATTAACTGTGCTTGAAAGCCACTTAGTGCCGAAGTTAGTGATAGAAACTGAGTATGAAAAAGGCAGTTATTTACCGCTAACCCAAGTTATCAAAAATGCCCAAGGGACCACCATCAGAACTTTCATCCGCGGTAAAAAGAAAAACATTGGGGCGATATTAGAAAGATTTAATGACCAGGGGATAAAAACCAACCATATTGAGATATCGAATGATGGCGATATTGAAAACCAATATCTCAATCACAAAGGTAGCATAGTATTGACTACTGATGAAATTGAAGACAAGGATAATCCACAACTCTATGACAATTTACCATTTAACCCAGATGGCTTTGAGATGATACTGTTTGAACATTTTGATGATAAACGTGAGCACTAAACGATAAAACGTTTAATAAGATGAGGCGATGCCACAAATGATGGTTAGTGATACAAAATAACTAAGGATAATATGAAACATTTAGTAAAAATTTTTTTATTGTGGGCATGCATGTTTCAATGTGTTTTGGCGCAGGTAAAAATAAACAATCACCAAATACAAATAATTAAAGCACAAGGCATTATGCCAAATAAAGTTTATTTTCAGCATGATTTTAGACTTTCTTACAAGATCGAAAATAGCATTCCTAAAAAAAATTTATTCACATCAGTGAATGGTTTAGAAAACCATCCAGATATGTATATGATGGCAATTCAAAATATTTCTCAGGTAAAATTAAATAAAAACTATCAATATATTCATGTAGTTCAACGAGAGCGAAATATTATTGAAATAATGTATCCAACCGACTCTTTTCAATCACTAGAAGATGGGGTTTATTTTTATACGTTAGATGAACATAAACAATTACATCAGCAAGCCTCATTCGAGGATGTTTTTGAATTGCCTTGTTATTTACGGGTTGAAAAAAAACAGGGTATTGTTGTCAGTATCCAAAAAAGGTGTTTAGCAGCAATTACTCATTATGTCTATGATTATTGGAGCAATAACAATTTGAAACATCTTAGAATAGAAATGTATGATACTGATCATAATATTATTTATTCTTCTGAAATATGGTTTGATGAAAATACAGGTTTAATGACTAAAACTATTAGAAAAAATATCAAAACAGGTAGTTTTCTCATTGAATCTTATATTAGACATGACGGGATTTATGGGATAGGTGAATATTTTGATAATCAAGGCGTTAAAACGAATCATGTAATTCACTAT
>NZ_LZHC01000030.1:0-3700 GCF_001690535.1 Gilliamella sp. Bif1-4
CAAGATGTGAATACTGGCGTTGCTGCGGGGAAAAATGCGGTTGAGAATAACCGACTACTTACTCCAACAGAAAAGAAACGCATTGACGAGCTTGTTAAAGGAAACGAACGAGAAGATTTATTATATCGTGCAGCAGCTTGTGCATTAATTCATTGTTCAGCTGGATTAGCGGATGATGACCCAGATAAAGCAGCGTATTTAGCATTAGAAGAGCTAGGTAATAGCCCTGAGTTAGAATCTTATAGAGAACAATTGAAAGGTCAAACAACTGAAATTGAAGTCGAATTACCACCTTATATTACAGGAGGGGGCAAAGAGTCTTATAAAAAAATAGAAGAATTATTTGAATATACGACAGGCAATAAAATTTCAGATACGATGACCTATTATGACAGTGAATACAGCATAAGTACCCGAGCAGGAGGTATTCTTCAAGTTGGGATGGCTGTCGTAGATGGAATGGCAGCAGTCGCATTATCACCAGCTTGTAGCTCAGTATTGGGGTGTTTACCAAGTGCATATTTAACATGGTCAATGGTTGATAATGGTGCAACGGGGTTAATGGTCATTTATAATGGCAAAACTTATCATACGCAAACAGCCGAGGGACTTTCTAAGATATTAGGCGTGTCAGCATCAGATGCTGAATTGTTATTTTCGCTCTCAACAGGTAGCGTTACCGCAAAAGGTTTGAGCGATTTAGCCTGGAAAGCGAGAGCTACAGGGCAAAAGTTATCGGAAAAGGAACTAGAAACAATAAAACATCAGATTGATCGTGAAAGCAAATTAACAGTAGATCCGCATGCAGGAAAAGTAAAGTTAGCAGAAGGTGCTGCTGCAATTGAATTAGAAAAATTATTAGGCGGAAAAGTTGAACGTATTAAGGATAAGGATAGTTTAGCTGACTTCATTTTTACAAGCGGTCCAAATAAAGGTAAAACTGTAGATTTTATGTTTACGACATCTAACGGAACTGAAAGAGAAGTCAATGCTATGAATAAGTTTTTTAATAATAATTGGGATAGAAATATTAAAAAATTACATGAACATTTAGATAAAGCAGATATTGTTCCATTAGATTTTAGGAAACTGACGTCTGATAATCGAACACGTCTTGAAAATTACATTAAGACGTTACCAGAATATCAACGATCTAAAATTCATATTATGAGGTAAAATATGGCTGGTATATTTTATTTTGGAAAAGAGGTAGAATGCGTTGGATATAACTCAACGTTTATGTCTGTTATTGGCGAATATGTTCGTCCCTATATAATGCAACTAGGAAATAATATAGCAGAAAAGGTTTATCTTAGTTATGATCTCTATGATAGTGATTTAAATTTTTCCGAGTTAACTCAAGAACAATATATGCAATGCTATAAACAGCTCGTGAAAGCTATAGAAGTTGATTTGGAAAATATAGAGGATTTTTATAATCACTACCCTAAAGAACTTGTTTATAAAGCTTGGTTTAATGAAATTAAACCTGCAATGCAACGTTCTTTGTTATATCAACCTTAAAATATAGTCCCTGTTTTTGATAACTTAGGCGCAGATAAAAAAACGATTTGGTGGACAGGAAAAATTCCTAAATAATCTTGTTTTGCTTTTTCCAATTCTGTGATAAAGCTCGCAGAATTGGAATATATGATTCAATTTATAACTAAGTTATAAACTCTTTAGCCAAGCATAATATTGATATTGGCAGTGAACAAGAACGTTTACAGTTAACCGAGCATCACAAAACCAAAACGAAAGGGTTGCTTAATAAGGGTTCAATTACTGAAGATATAGCGGTCGACAACATCACCCAAAAAGGCAGTGGGATTTATGGTGATAAGGTAAACATTAATGCGGGTAACAATTTAACGGTTACAGGCAGTGAAGTGGTAGGTACGTACAATGTGAGTCTTGGTGCAGGGAAAGATATCACGATTGATGCAGCGGAAGAGTCGTATTACCGAAAACACGAAACCAAGACCAAAAAATCCGGGTTAATGGGCAGTGGTGGAATAGGCTTTACGGCAGGTAAAGAAAGCGAATCGTTAAAACAAACAAATACCGAACAAGCCTTTGTGGGCAGTGTTGTAGGTAGTACAAAAGGCAGTGTCAATATCGAAGCATTAGATGCGAAAACGACGTATCAAGAAGAGTATGAGCGCAAAAAATCAGGGCTTACTATTTCGATAACGGGCACGGCGAGTGATATTTACAACGCCAACCAAACCCGAGAGCAAGCGAAAAAGCAGACCAATGAGAAAACCAAAGCGTTGATGAATATTAAAGCTGGGTTACAAGCGGGTAATGCGGCGCTAGAGGGCGGTGCTAATTTACAAAATGGTACGCCACAAGCCTCCATTGGCATTAATGTCAGTTTGGGCAGTGAAAAGACCAAACGCACGGTAAACCAAGAGCAACACACCGTGGTAAGTAGTGGCGTCTCAGCGGGGCATAACCTCAGCATTATTGCCACGGGCAATGGTCAAAAAGAGCGTGGCGATATCAATATCATTGGCAGTCAGGTATCTGCCGGTCATGATGCGATGCTCAAAGCGAACCATGATGTTAACATCATTGGACAAGAAAACACGATAAAAACCGACAGCAAAGAAAAAAGCAGCAGTGGCTCGGTAGGTGTGGGCTATAACTTTGGTGGAGAAAAAAATGGCTTTACCATCTCGGCCAGTGCTAGCCAAAGCAAATCCCGCGAAAAAGGTAACGGTACCGATTGGACAGAAAGTGTGGTAGAGGCAGGCAATAAGCTTACGATTATCACCGGTAATGACGCCAACATTGTTGCAGGGCAAGTGAAAGGCGATAGGGTGGTGGCTGATATAGGTCATGACCTTAATATTGAATCGAAACAAGACAGTGACGAGTTCCACTCTAAAAGCACGTCAACCTCGGTAGGGGGAAGTTTTTCTTATGGAGGCTCAAGTAGTATTAATGCCTCGGCGAGCAAAACGAAAATGGACAGCAACTGGCAAAGTGTGACCGACCAATCGGGCATTTTTGCCGGCAGTGGCGGCTTTGACATTACGGTCGGCAACAACACCGACCTAAAAGGGGCGGTGATATCATCAGAAGCGAAAGACAAGAGCCAAAACCGCCTTGACACCGGCACAATCAGCTTTAGTGATATCGAAAACAAAGCGGACTACCAAGTCAGTAGCAGCAGTGCAGGGGTAAGCTCTAGCGGCATGCCATCGATGCCAACCAGTCGCAACAAAAACGAAAGCGAACATTCGACGACGCATTCAGCGGTATCGGAAGGGACGATAATTATCCGCAATAAGGATGACCAAAAACAAGATATCAACGAACTAAGCCGAGATACTGAGCAGGCGAATAACGAGCTCAAACACATCTTTAACAAACAAAAAGAGCAAGACATCATTGACCAAACGCAGTTAGTAAGTGAAATTGGTGGTGAAACGTTAACGATGCTTAATCATATTGACCGGATAAGAGCCGAATCCAAGGCAAAAGAAGCGGTTGAAAAGGAAAAAGAGAAAGGTAAAAACAAGGGACTAACAGAAGAAGAGCAACAAAAAATCTACGAAGACGCCTACAAAAAGGCGATGAATCAAGGCATGTCAGCGATGGGCAGTGACACCCGTCAAGGCATTGACATGGCGGTTAGCCTCATCAACGGCTTAATCAGTGGCGACATGACAGGGGCCGCCGCAGGGGCACT
>NZ_LZHC01000031.1:0-11411 GCF_001690535.1 Gilliamella sp. Bif1-4
GTCTATGTAGCGACTGGTTTGCCTAGCAATCACTTTTCGTCCATATAAATCGATAATCACCGACAAATATAACCAACCTTCACCCGTTTTAATATAAGTAATATCGGTTACCCATGTTTTATTAGGCTTATCAGGATTAAATTGCCTATCTAACGTGTTGGGCGCAATATTGTGATGAGCCTTGTCTGTTTTATGCTTGAATTTACGTGCTGCTTTACTCCGTAATCCCAATTGTTGCAAAACACGGCTAATTGTCCTTTCTGAAACTTGATAGCCTGCTTCTCTTGCATCATGAAGCAGGCTTGGCGCACCCAAACGGGCTTTATGTTGCCAATACTGCTTTTGGATATACTCGCTGAGTTTAACTGATTTGTTTGCTCTTTTTAACCAAGCATAATAACCCGATGAACTGACACCAAGTAATGAGCATATCCTAGTAACGGGATAGCAGGTTAAATGATTTTTCATATAAGCGTACTTCATCGACTTGGATTGTTGATGAAGTACACATGCGCCTTTTTTAGTATATCATTAGCCATTTTCAGTTCTTTAATCTCTTTTTCTAACGCCATAATCCGCTGTTGCTCAGCGGTTAACTCTCGACGGCTGGTTTTATTCGGGGAAAGTTGCCTAATCCATTTATCTAGGGTTGATTTACCCACACCTAGATGATTGGCAAGTTCGCTGATAGAAAGGTGTGCATTAGATAACGCATAATCCACTGATTGTTGTTTGAATTCGATATTAAATTTTTTGACCATGATATTTGTCTCCTATGATTTTTGTTTATACCATAGAGGCAACTTTTGTCCACTTTTTTGGCGAGGATCAGACCAATTACCCGAAAGTGAAAAGACAATCATATTAGTGGAAAAAGGGGCAAGATTAACGCAAGCGTCACCATCTGCTGGACGTTTAAGTGCAGGAATGGGAATTCATTTTACTGGTGATACCGAGAGTTACTATATTAAGGTCAAAGCATCCTATACCTTTACTATTCCCTCAATATCTTTTGATGCGTTAAGAACACGCCCGTTATTAAACACAGATGTTGGCAAAGTGAGTACGGGCGTTAATGGAAAAATACACCCTAAAGACAAGCAACCACAATGGTATAGCTTAACGTCGAAAGATAAAGAGTATTTAATCAATACTTACCTATCGCGCTATCCAGAATTAACCCTATCAGCTATTCCTGATATCGTTGAACTGATTAGTAATGGAAAGGGGCAAGAGATTACGTTACCGAGTGTGTATTCTAAGCCAGTGAAGGATGACAATTTTTTCACTATTCGGTTTATTATTGAGAATAAGCCGTACTGGATAGAATCGGATAAGGTATTACACCTTAAAGGACAAGATGGGCAACTGACTTCAAGCATAAGTTACTGGAATAACTTCCCGTTATCATTCGATAGCCGCTCTCCGTCTATTCAGGAAAAAACACGTACTACGGTATGTTACCCTAGAGCTGTGTCCCTGAGTTTGTTAGCGCGTGAAGGTCTGATAGCGATAGATGAAGAAAAGGCAAAATGGGTACAAGTGACGGCACTTGATGAGCAAACTTTCCCGATACAAGGTTGGGTGAATATAAAACAAAATGTGCAAGCACATATAAAACTTGTTAGCCCTTGGCACTGGACTGGTTTTGAAACGATAGAAGAAAAAGCCACGGTAGGAGAATTATCAGACAAGCTAGGCAAGAATAACGTAGCTAAATTGGATTTAGCCGATTACACGCCGGCGATGCGGGCACTGCATCAAATTTTGACAGGCACCCTGATTTATTCAACCCAACGAAAAAAAGACCTACCGCCCCCTACTTTTACGGATAGCAATTTAAAAGAGGGGTTACGCAGAAGCTGGACAGCGGAGCAGATAGGGCATTTACTGGTAAGATATGAAAGTGAATGGTATGCAGATGCAGCGTTAAGCAAATGGAATGAGATAGATGAGCTGTTTGAAGAAGAAAAACGGCAACAAAAAGCGCTTATAGAAGAAGGATTAGATAACCTCGGCATAACCCGACCATATCAGCGTGATTTTGCCATGGAAAAAGTGGACGAAGCACATGAACATGTCAAATCAAACTGGCAACGAGAAAAAGAAGAGCGCATCAAACCGTCACTGTGGTGGCAACAAGTGGCACAAGCCCAAGCACAAGTTCAAAACCAAACAACCAGCACCGAACAAAGCGATGCTGATACCAATTCCCCTAAACTGACCAACCTATCAACTGACGGCAAGGCGTGGTTTATTCATCCGATTGCGATGATTGATTATTTTAATGTTAGAAGTACTGAAATTATTTTCCCATTAAAAGTAAAACCAATAAACAATTTTGATATGCAATTTGGTAAAAAATTTAATTGGACTAAAAATGATAATCAAACAATGTTTGGATCGAATCGTAGTGGTGGTAAAAGGAAACATGCGGGACGAGATCTATATACCGAACCTAACGCAGAAATTGTTGCAGTATGTGATGGTGTTGTATTAGATATTAGAGATTTTTATTGCAAAACTCATCAAATAACGGTTAAGCATCATACCAATAGTGGACGAGAATTCATTATTCGTTATGGTGAAGTAGATAAGTCAAGTATTAAAAACCTCAAAGTTGGCGATTCTGTTAAGCAAGGTGCTATACTAGCAAAAACAGGTAAGTTGCTAAATAATGACGATACCCCATTAATGGTATTATCCGGAAAAATTATTTACATGTTACATTTAGAATATTATTCAGGTGAAAGCGGATTAGATTTGAAAAAACCATTAAGTAATAAAGCGAATAAACCTTATGAAAGACGCAAAGATTTATTAGATCCACTGGAGCTTTTAAAACAGGGATATCGAAATTCATTTGGGGCAGACCCTCAATAAATTAGGAGTGGAAAAATGAAAAAATTCTTGTTTGGATGTATTTTACTGTTTTTAGTGCCATATTTTACTTATGCGTCTAATGATAATCATTATTATTTGTTAATAAAAGATAAAATAAATGTAGAAAGTAAAGAAAAGAAATGGTTAGCCAATATTTTAAATAATTTTATTGTTGGTGATGAACAAAAAATTAAAGTGTTAGGTTGCAATTTTAAGAGCTTTAAGGGGGATAAAGAAAGTATCTATAATCAGTTGACCAAACTTAATATCTTTGAGGATTATGATGAAGATTTAAAAAAATATGATCTATCTTTGAATAAGTTTAATAGATTGTATTTTATTGATTCTTCTAATCTATCGGAAATGTGCATTGGCTTTGATTATGAGATTATCATACTACTTAATAATAATGAATTAATGATTCCTTATAATAAACATTTGATTTTTTATAAGCAATTAGCTATTACAGATGAAAATAAAATAAATAATTTTAAACGTAATGAAAATTGTCTTGAAACAAAATATTTTGAGATGGAGTCAACTAAAGTTTGTTACTATAAAAACATGACAATATTGGATGTATATGAAGTAATGAGCTTTAATCCTTCAAACGTATTTAGAAAAAAAATCAAACTGGGGGAAGATTTTTCAAGTATTTACGAAGATGATTATATGAAAGTTGAAGTTGAATATAAGTGGAAAGGGAAAAATAAGCTAGAGATTGTACAATATTTTGATGGCGGAGTAACTTATTACACATTTATTAATCAAGAAAATAGAACAAAATTAATAACTAAACTTTCGCCAGATTAAGAAATGATACAAAATGGTAGCTTTTAGTGGGTTAAGGTTACCCGCCGGCAATAAGCAAAGTCTGCCGATACAAGGTTGGGTGAATATAAAAGACAATACGCAAACGCATATCAAACGGCGTAGTCTATGGCACTGGTCGGGTTTTGAAACGATAGAAGAAAAAGCCACGGTAGGAGAATTATCAGACAAGCTAGGCAAGAATAAGGTAGCTAAATTGGATTTAGACGATTACACGCCGGCGATGCGGGCACTGCATCAAATTTTGACAGGCACCCTGATTTATTCAACCCAACGAAAAAAAGACCTACCGCCCCCTACTTTTACGGATAGCAATTTAAAAGAGGGGTTACGCAGAAGCTGGACAGCGGAGCAGATAGGGCATTTACTGGTAAGATATGAAAGTGAATGGTATGCAGATGCAGCGTTAAGCAAATGGAATGAGATAGATGAGCTGTTTGAAGAAGAAAAACGGCAACAAAAAGCGCTTATTGAAGAAGGATTAGATAAACTTGGCATAACCCGACCATATCAGCGTGATTTTGCCATGGAAAAAGTGGATGAAGCACATGAGTATGTCAAAACAAACTGGCAACGAGAAAAAGAGCAGCGCATCAAACCGGCACTGTGGTGGCAACAAGTGGCACAGGCACAAGCACAAGTTCAAAACCAAACCGCCAGCACCGAACAAAGTGAGGCTAATTCCTCTAAACTGACTAACCTATCAACTGACGGCAAGGCATGGTTTATTCACCCGATTGCGATGATTGATTATTTCAAGATAATTGATAGGAAAAGAAATTGGGCTGAAAGTCCGTTTGCTTTATTATTAGGAAAAGTGGAATCTAACAATGATTATTCAGCCTATAATCAAACTAAACCAAAATTAAAAGCTTTTTTTAATACCAATTTAACATCTATGACAATAGAAGAATTAATTAATAAGCAAACAAAAAGAGAAATATTTGCTGCAGGACGTTTTCAAATAATTCCTCAAACTTTAAAGGCTGCTGTAGCTTATTTGAAATTAGATTTATCACTTAAGTACAATAAAAAAACACAAGATATTTTATTTGAAGAATATTTGATAAAGATTAAAAGGAAAAACATAATAAAATATTTAGAGCATGATGGCGATATTGAAGATGCAATTTATGATTGGGCTAAAGAGTTTGCATCAGCAGGAGTACGTAAAGGTAAAACGATAAGTGGGGGACGAGTTGCTGCTTTTGAAGGTTCATCATATTATCAAGGTGATGGGCTGAATTCGGCCCATATACTACCAGATCAAATGGTTAAGGTATTAAGAGAATCGAAAAATGGGAATGGGAGATAAATATGAAAATATTTAAGTATGCTATTTTATGTTTCTTTATATTTTTAGTTAGTCACTCTCTTGCTAATCAAATTAAAAGTAATACCGGTTTAAATTTTGATGATTTTTCTATTGAAACCAAAACAAAAATTAAAAATGCAAATTTTGCTTATCATTATTTAGTTAAGGTTTATGGATGTGGTGGAGGGGCAATTTGTGGAGAGATTAGAAATTTGCTTTCTAACAAAATTATTGGGTTACCTAATGCTTATTTAATAGAAGATGAAAATGGAGAAAATGGGTTTTCAATAGAATACCATTTAAATAGTAGTTTGATTATTATTTCTGGAATAATAGCAGATCCCGATGAAAACGAAAGTAAAGAAGGTTATAAAAAAAGATATTATAATTTTATTAATAATAGATTAGAGTTAATTAGTTTAAGTAAAGAATAAGAGAGCCTTACAAAAAGTATATACAACTTTCCTTTATAAATTGTTTTTTGGTGGAAATCAGTTTATAAAAATTAGAAATTTCATTCTGATCCAGAAGATACTATAAGAAAAAGAAGAATAAAAACAGCAACAAAAAGAGATTATCGAAGCGGAATTAACCGACAGGGGGCTAACCCAGCCTTATTAGCAAGATTTTGCGTTTAACAAAGTGGATGAGGTCCACCAATATATTAAATCAAACTGGCAACGAGAAAAAGAGCAGCGCATCCACCCCTCACTTTGGTGGCAACAGGTGGCATAGGCACAAGCAACCCAAACCGCCAAGACCAATACCGTCGCCCTTTCTAACCTATCTGCTGATAGTAAGGCATGGTTTATTCATCCGGATATCGATGTTATGACCGAAATATCTAAAAAAATAGAAAATCGACAAACCATAAAGGAAAGGCTTTAGATATACACTTTAATAAAAATGGGGTTAGGACGAGATCATGTGATGATATGAATAAATTGAGAAAAGATATTTTTAATAAATATTTAGGTGCAAAGTGGGATTGGTTAGCCGGTCAAGAAAATATGTTTAATTTAGAGTCTGCCAGAAAAAAAGGAGCAACGAGTTGGGTGCATTATGATGTAAGGCAATTTGATCAAATTTTTTTAAAGGATGAATATTTTTGTAAAGATTCTGAAACATTGAATGGTAAGCCATTGGCTTCACTTTTGTTATGAAATAATTAATTAATAATTTTAGGACATATTTTATGATAAAGATCTATATTAGTTATTTGATATTTTGTGTATTCCCTTTTTTTGCATATGCACAAGAGCCCCTTATTAAAAATAATATAAACAAAAGTATACCTCGAAATAATAAAAATCTCTGTTTTGAAAAAAGCACAGACATTTTACCATTAAATAAAATTTATAAAAATGTGAAATATAATTTAGCCAACAATGAAAATTGTAAAATTGAAGATTTAGAGTCATGGAATTGTGAAATAGATTTTCGTTATATACCTATACCTTCAAAAAATGACATTAATGTAATTTTAGTGCCACAGGATTGTGGAGATTTTCCTTACAGACTTTATTTATTAACAATAAAAGATAATCAAATACGATCAGATTTATACGTTGAAGGTGAATGGTACGAACCTGGAAATAATGAAGATCTAGTTGAAAAAACACATTTTACCATCTCAACGGATTTTATCATTACCGTTACAACAGAATATGATAATAATTTAACAATTAAGCATTATGATTTAGATCAAAATGGATATATTAGAGAAAAAACCAATGATAATTAAATTATTAACAATAAAACCAACATAATGTTATTTCAAACCGTTAAGTAAGTTAAAGGAAGTGGGTAATAAGGTTAAATCAGGAGATTTAATTGGCTATACAGGCGATACAGGTAATGCTGAAAATGTCGTTAATCCTCACCTACATTTTGAAATTGCAATGAACCCAATATATAACCGATCTGCGACAAACAATAAACAAAAAGATAGATTAGCCTACAAAATCAATCCGGCATTCTTTGTTAATTTACAGACAATAGATAAAGATAAGCAGACAAAAGTAAAAGAGAGAAGAGAAGAGGAAGAATGGGCTAGAAGAGAAAAAGAAGCGAAAGCAAAACAGCAACGCACAAAACAGAAATAAATTAAGGAATAATGAAATGAATTATATCAAGTCTATTTTACTTATAATATTATTAATACCGACAATTAGCCAAGCAGAATTAAGTCGTATTTACACGGGTACCATTGGTCAAAATAAAGTTGAATTTTATTTTGAATATGATTTTGCTATTTATATTGATAATAAAGATCATCAGGTTAAGAATTTTGATATAAGAAATAGTAGTTATTCGACTAAATTTAAATCTAATGATGTAAAATCATTAGATAAAATAGTGATTGAAAATGTTGATTCTCTTGATTCTGGACCAGAACAGCTAACAGGCTATACCTTTAATGGTGATAAGGTAAATTTACAAAAAACATTTGAATATCATGAATACGATGAACATTCATTACGCGAAGTAGAATTTAATAATATAGATTATTTACAAGAAAGTAGCACTAAAGATTTTTATTTTAAAGTGGTAGTATCTAAGAAAAAAGGGGAAAAAGCAGAAATTGTGGGGATCAAAATTTATAGTAAACATGATGGTCGCCTTATTCAAACTATTACCGGTATACAAGGATGCAAGTTTAATTCTTATGTTAGTATTAAAGCGCATAAAGACTTTGATTTTAATTTTAATGGTGATAATAATGATTTTTATCTGACTAAAAATAGAAATTATGGTCCTAATCGAATAGCAGATTACTACGCTTATGACAAAAAACAACAACAATTTGTTAAATTAAATCTCGATGGTAATGGTTTTCGTTTTGCTCATGAAGAAAAAGAGGCCACTAGCTACAAAACCTGCCCGGGTAAAAAAGCAAATGACGAAATATCGCTAATCGATGATTTTCAATACATAGGTAATAATCGTTACAAACGGGTCAAAACAGAATGCCTGTATAAATCGGGACAGTATCTAAACAAAGAAAGTAACCAATTTGAATATAAAAAAGAAAGAGCGTGCAACCCCAAAGAAATAAAAGCCTGTCGAAATTATATTGATACTAATGATTATGATGATTATTAATGGTACTGAGCTAATTATATAGCTGGACTTATTTGTAATGGGAAGGACCAATATACCACGTTACTGGATGTGTATCGATGATAATTTTTTCACTATTCGGTTTATTATTGAGAATAAGCCGTACTGGATAGAATCGGATAAGGTATTACATCTTAAAGGACAAGATGGGCAACTGAGTTCAAGCATAAGTTACTGGAATAACTTCCCGTTATCATTCGATAGCCGCTCTCCGTCTATTCAGGAAAAAACACGTAATACGGTATGTTATCCTAGAGCTGTGTCCCTGAGTTTGTTAGCGCGTGAAGGTCATCTAGCGATAGATGAAGAAAAGGCGAAATGGGTACAAGTGACGGCACTTGATGAGCAAACTTTCCCGATACAAGGTTGGGTGAATATAAAACAAAATGTGCAAGCACATATAAAACTTGTTAGCCCTTGGCACTGGACTGGTTTTGAAACGATAGAAGAAAAAGCCACGGTAGGAGAATTATCAGACAAGCTAGGCAAG
Source organism: Gilliamella sp. Bif1-4 (assembly GCF_001690535.1). Lineage (NCBI taxonomy): Bacteria > Pseudomonadati > Pseudomonadota > Gammaproteobacteria > Orbales > Orbaceae > Gilliamella > Gilliamella sp. Bif1-4. Next base: position 8,643 of record NZ_LZHC01000031.1, read on the forward strand.
AATAAGGTAGCTAAATTGGATTTAGACGATTACACGCCGGCGATGCGGGCACTGCATCAAATTTTGACAGGCACCCTGATTTATTCAACCCAACGAAAAAAAGACCTACCGCCCCCTACTTTTACGGATAGCAATTTAAAAGAGGGGTTAGGCAGAAGCTGGACAGCGGAGCAGATAGGGCATTTACTGGTAAGATATGAAAGTGAATGGTATGCAGATGCAGCGTTAAGCAAATGGAATGAGATAGATGAGTTGTTTGAAGAAGAAAAACGGCAACAAAAAGCGCTTATTGAAGAAGGATTAGATAAACTTGGCATAACCCGACCGTATCAGCGTGATTTTGCTATGGAAAAAGTAGACGAAGCGCATGAACATGTCAAATCAAACTGGCAACGAGAAAAAGAAGAGCGCATCAAACCGTCACTGTGGTGGCAACAAGTGGCACAAGCCCAAGCACAAAACCAAACAACCAGCACCGAACAAAGCGATGCTGATACCAATACGCCTAAACTGACCAACCTATCAACTGACGGCAAGGCGTGGTTTATTCATCCGGTGGCATTATTTAATTTATTTATAAAAAGTTTTAGGCATGTCAGTTATGAACAATTATCGACAATTATGTCAGGGTGTAATTCAGAAATAATAAAAACATTTTTACCATTTATTAATGATACAATGGAAATATTTGATATAAAATCGCCATTAAGAAAAGCACATTTCTTAGCACAAATAGCTCATGAGACTGGGCAATTACGTTATATGGAAGAAATAGCGAGTGGTAAAGCTTATGAAGGAAACAGAAGTTTAGGAAATATATTAGAAGGAGATGGCATAAAATTCAAAGGGCGAGGACTTTTACAACTTACTGGACGCAATAATTATACTGCATGTCAAACGTATTTAAGAACACTAAAAAAATATCATAATTTAGATATCACTTCATCTTTAGAAAATGCTAAAAAAGTAGCAAGTGATCCAGAGTTAGCTTCTTTGGTATCTGGTTATTATTGGTTAAAAATAAAGCCCAAATTAAATATTAAAGCAGATGAAGATGACTTGTATTGGGTTTCAGTATATGTCAATGGTTGGAAAAAACAAGATAATCCCTATTATCCCAATAAGGAAAAAGAGCCTAACAATATGGCACACCGTGCCGAAATGTTAGAAATTGCAAAGAAAGCTTTTGGAGTAAATTAATAATGAAATTTTTACTTTTTCTTTCTATCTTTTTTATATCAAAAATTTTTGCTAATCCTATTTTATTAATAAATGAGAAAATTGGATTGAAGGGGGTATTTGAAAATAAAAATTTAATATTAACATTAGATATTAGTGATAAAAATGATATAACTGGATTATATAAAATCGGGGACCAAGATTCGATTAACATGTTAAACGGCAGTATCATTAATAAAAGCATTCAATTAGAATCAGAAAAAATTGAACGTAACAAATTTTCTTCAATACATTTAGATATAAGAAATAATCTTTTTAATGGAGATGGGACAATTAATGGGGAACAATACCCATTGATTTTAAAAAAAGAAAGTATCTCTTATAAAGAGATTATATCAAGTATAAAGATAGAAGCTATTAATGACAATGATTACGAATTAGTGATTGTTGTAAATCAAAATGAACAAAGATTACGTTTTTTTTCTTTAGAAGATGAAATAAATATTATTTTTGAAGATTTAAATTTCGATTCTTATCCTGATATTAGAGTTTCTGAAAATTATGGCGATGTTAATATAAGTTACTCTTATTTTCTCTATGATCCCAAAACATCCATTTACCGTTATTCTAAACAATTGTCTAATAATATTATTAACCCAAAGGTGTTATATGAAAATAAAGTATTAATAGGTCAATCTCATGACGGATGCTGTTTTTATGAAAAATCAATGCTGTATCACAATAATCTTTATAAATTTAGCTTTAATTACCTTAAAAATAAAGGGGAAATGATTCATTATAATGACAAAAACAAAGTAATAAAAAAAACTTCAATTAATAAAGTCAAGTTTGAAAATGCTCCATTAATAAAAATGATAGACAATAATTTATAAACTTAACTTAAAATTAAAGTGTTTTATATTAAACATTATATAGTTTCTGTTCAGCTATGGGGGCTGCGTAAACAAGGTATAAAGCAAATTACCAAAGAACAATTCAATGCGGTGTTACGAACAAGCTGGACAGCGGAGCAGATAGGGCATTTACTGGTAAAATATGAAAGTAAATGGTATGCAGATGCAGCGTTAAGCAAATGGAACGAAGTTGATGACCTATACCTTAAAAGATGAGGATGGTTTATTTCTTGATGTCTATCCAAATCGGTGAAAATATTGGTTATTTCATTTTTCATGGTAAGGAAAACAAACGTGTCTCTCTTATGGGGTTTATCCTGAGATAGATATCCAAAAGGCACGTCATTTACGGGCATTTACCAAAGAGAAAATCGCTAAAGGTATTGACCCACATTTATCAAACAAGAGCAGAAAGCTGATTCATTCCCTGATGAGCTAATAGTAGAAGACTAAACGACATTTAAACAATTTGTACTACGCTGGCTGGAATTCAAATTAAATGCCAACCCCCGCCAAAGAAAAAAGGAATAAAGGGCATGGTAGTACTGAAGTTGATCCTCGCCAAAATATTAGACAGTGCCCGCCTCTATCATTTTTTCGTTTTGGTAATATTGTTGTTCATATTGTTCAGGTGATACCCAGCCATTGGCTGAATGACGGCGTATCCGATTATAAT
>NZ_LZHC01000032.1:0-8370 GCF_001690535.1 Gilliamella sp. Bif1-4
AAGGTCGATAAATTGATGTCGTTCCCGGCAATGACGTTAGTGACGCCCTCTTCACCGCCATTAACCAACAAGGCCGCGCCTAAGTTGATGTCATGTCCCGCTTTTAAGTAAATATCACCATCATTGACGTTGATACTTGAAATCTGGTCAATCACGGTGTTTTTACTTTTGCTCGCACCGTAATGCGTTTCGGTGGTTGAGGTGGTGCTATTTAAGTTGATGTCGTTATTCGCTTGTAAATATGCCAATCTATCCGCATTTAATCTGCCACTGCTGTTGATGCTATCTTTCGCTTGAATAATGATGGCGCCCGCATCAATCAAACCTTGGTTATTGACGTTATTACCTAATAAGGCAACTCGGTTTTTACCTAATATCGTCCCCGAGGATTCGATATCCTTCTCCGCCAGCACCGTGACACTTTTTCCCGATAATAATGCCCCGTCCGTCGTTAATTGTGGGCGGTTAACAAGGTAAACTTGTGGCACCAATACCGATACCGCTTGTCCATCAACCTGCACCGTTTTACTTTCTAGCCAAACTATATCACTGGTTAAGGCTTTCATTTGTTCCGCTGACAGCGAGGCACCTATCGATAATCCGTACTGCTTAGCAAATTCGACTCCCGCATTCATCAGTGCTTTATATTGCTCCAAGTCACTGGTGTAATCACCAATATATCGATGCCCCGTTAAGGTAACAATTTGCTCGCGGATGAGCTGTTGCTCGTAATAACCATCCCCTAACCGTTTTTGGATATTATTCGGATCAACCCTTAAGCGGTTGAACATGTAATCGGAACTTAACCATTTTTTGCGGTTGGTGAAACGGCTGTCAGTTTCAACAAGATAGTTGCTCTTTGGGTCTTTGTTAATGATTGATAAGCTATTTTGCGGTAAGGTTAAATTAGGCTCAACAAAGATAATGGAATCAGCATAATGCTGACTATCTTCACTGGTCACTTTTTGATTAGTGTCAATAATGGGGGTATCTGGCTTTTCAACGCTATCCGGTTGAATGATAGGGTTTGTGATCGGCAAATCATCCAATGGGTGTTCGGTTGAAATATTGATATTGCCCTTTTCTTTACCATTGTTGATGATAGCTTCAAGGGAATTGTCGAGGTGTTTATCTGTTTTGACTTCGGTCACAATCGGATTAACAATGTGCCCTACGCTAATTTTTTCTTCTTCTCGCTGCTGCAAGTCAATTTGGGTTTTATCCACATTGGTGTGAGACTCCATTTTGGCATGCTCAAGATCGATAGTGGTGACGGATTGGTTTTTATAATCTTTCCACCTTGCTCTTTTTTTATATACGGCTTTACCGTGCTTATTCTCTTTTTCTCGGTAATGATAAATTTCATCGCCAGTATCGGAAATGGTGCGCTGGCCTTTTAATGAGTGATTATTAAGTGTGCCGGTCATAATATCTAAGGCATTACCGGCAACAATTTTACTGTTGTCATTCTCTAAATGGTCGGATTGTATACGCAAATCTTTACCAGAGATGATTTCTGCCGGTGCCGTACTTTTGATTTTAGTTTCATAAATATTTCTTGTGTAATCATATTCATAATACTTATGAGTGGAATCAAAAGCGCCATTATTTGAATGCAAAACAGGGTATCTGTGCCGCTTTTTAGGGCTAGTGCGAATGCTGACTTCATCGGGTTTATATCGCCGAGCATCACCGAGAGGTGAATATTCAACAATATGTTGCCTTTCTACCAAGACCTCTTCAGTTTCAATATGGTCATTAATGTTGTTAATGTGGTTAACTTTTAAGGCCATATCGTCAGCCGCTTCAATCCGTGCTGAATGGTTGTTTAATGTTTGCCCCTCAATGTACATATCCCCTAAGCTGAGTATCAAAGCGTGATTGGTGTTATTTAACGTGTCAACATCCAATAAGAGTGCTTCCCTTGCCGCAATAGTGGGTGCAACGGGGCTGGATAAAGAAGCAGCACGGTTGTTCACCTCATGGGCTTTGATAGAAATCCAATCCCCATATAAACGTGCACCCTCTAGATTGTCAAAACGCTGCGAAGCGTTCACATTGACCTCGCCACCATCAATAAGCCCTTTATTTTCCAATACACGACTATTGGTGTTGATTTCCTCCGATTCGATAATACCCTTTTCTGTGTTTTTAATTTCATCACTCTTAAGGGTAATGGCTTGACCTGATGAGATTTTACCGTCATTGGTAATATGGCTTGCATTGATTAATATATCTTTATTGGCTAGCAAGCTGTTTTTGTTATCAAACCCATGCGTTAAATTAAGCTCAATATTGTTTTCAGCAAGCAGTTCTCCATCACCACTAAGTTGATTGGCGTTAATGGCAATATCATTGGCTAATAAACGGGCTTGGCTGTTGGCTATTTCATCCGCTTGAATATGTAATAACGTTTTGGCAATGATATCCGCTTGTTGGTTTTCAAGTGATTGTGTTTTTAGCTCAATTTTTTCTGCATTAAATTTAGCATTCTGATTAGTAATGGTATTAGCAATAATCTTTAATAAACTTGCCGTTTCAAGTTTTGACTGGCTATTATTAATCGAATTGGCCTCAATTAAAATGCCATTATTGGCCGTCGTTGTTGCGTGTTGATTATCAATAGCCCCATGAGACTGCAATTGAATTTGTTGCATCGCTATGAGCTTGGCATGATTATTGGTTAAATTATTTTCTGCATGTAACCGAATATTGCCCATGCTCAATAATTTTGCTTGTTGGTTATCAACGGTTTGTCCATCTAAGGTGATATCACCTTTAGCCTGAATATCAGCAGACTGATTATTGATATAATTTGCTTCAATTGTTAGGTCGCTTTCTGCGATTAATTGTGCTTGGTGATTATTCACATCATTGGCCGTAATTGCCAATACCCCTTTACTGCTTAACTCAGAATCTTCATTATCTAAAGAATCTGCATGAATGATAAGACCATCTTGCCCTGAGATAAGCATCGCATGTTGGTTAGCTAGATGGGCATTGACATCCATTTGCATACCTTGTTTGGCTTGTAAGGCGGCATTACGATTATCAAGGTTGTTGGTATGAATCGAAATGCGTTTATCTGCTAGCCATAAAGCGTTTTGATTATTTATTTCGTTACTGTTTATCGAAATATCTTGTTTAGCGGATAATGTGCTATCTTGATTATTTGTTTTGTTGGCGTCAATACGTATCGAATCATTAGTAATTAATGTCGCTGATTGATTATCAAATTCAGTACTTTGAATATCAATCCCTTTTTCTGCATTAAAATAAGCAGATTGGTTAGCTAATTTTTTAGCGGTTAATGATAATTGACCACCCGATATTAAGGTTGCCTCGTTATTATTTAATGTATCGGCTTTGACGGTAATATCATTATTGGCTTTAAATACAGATGAATGATTATCAATGTCATCACTATCAATAGTAATAGCATTTTGACTGACCCATTTGACTAATGCGCTATTAAGCTTTTTGGCTTTTATGGCAATATTATCATCCGCTTTTAATATAGATGACTGACTATTAAGTTCATCCGCATTAAGCGTGACTTCGTTACCCGCTACCAATAAGTTATTCTGATTATTAATTTGCTTGGCAGCCATATTAATTTTATTTTGTGTTCGAATGTCAGCGTTTTGATTATCTAATTGCTCATCAGCATTAAACTCAACATCGCCTGTCGCAATCATGGTGCTATGTTGATTATGAATCTTTTTACCTTGCATAGTCAGGTCATGACCAGACTTGATTTTCGAACGTTGATTATTAATTAACTGTGACTCAAGCTTTAGTTTATCACCGGAAATGAGTATTGCATCAGCATTGTCCAATTTGTCGGTAGCCATTATAGATAGTGCCTTACCCGATTGCATGGCCAAATGACGGTTATCAATGTCTTTACCTTCGATATTTATCGATTGCTGGCTAATGATTTGTGCATTTTGGTTGTCAATGTCGTTAGCCTGAATATGAATAGCAGCTAATGCATTAATTTGGGTATTTTGGTTATTAACATTGTTCGACAATAAATCAATTTTTCCATAACTGAACAATTTGCTGTTATGATTATTTAAATACGGTGCTTTAAAGTAAATATCTTTATAGCTTGATATTGACGAATTTTGATTATTAATCGTTTGTGCATTAGCGGTGATATTGCCTTCACTAATCCATTTTGCGTTGTTATTCTCTAATTGTGAAGTTGCTGTAACGGTTATGTCATCTTTGGCACTTAATGTTGCTTCATTTAATTTAACTGTGTTTGCTTCAATGGTTGACTGTTTTTCACTCACCATTAAGCCATTCGTGGCATCAATATAATCTGATGCATTCAGTTTTATATTCCCTTTGGCTTTAACTTTTGATTTTTGCGCATCAATATGTGAGCTGGTAATATGGATATCATTATTGCTAACTAATGTGCCCTCATTAACCCATAGTTGCTCCGCTGTTATCGCTATGCTATCGCTAGCGCTGAGCTCGGCATTATTATTATTTATATTTTTACCTTGTAGCGTTAAGCCAGAATTAGTCAGTAATTGTGCGGATTGATTGTTTTGTTCGGCTGAATTAATGGATAAATACCCATTGGATTTTAATTCTGCAGATTGGTTATTAACCTGTTGCCCATCAATAGCAATATTATGCAGTGCGGTAAATTTTGCATATTGATTAAAAAATTGCTTAACATTGATATTAATCGTTTTTTCTGAAATAAATGTCGACGAATGATTATCAACTAGCCCACTGTTAATATTAATATCACCTTTTGCCCTTAACGCCGCTTTTTGGTTGTTGATTTGATTGGCATGAACAGTCAAAACACCTTCAGTTAATAACTCAGACTGCTGATTATTAAACTGATGGCTATCAATGGTTAAATCTTTTTTCGATTGTAATGTGGATTTCTGGTTTTCTAATGTATCAGATTTTATTTGCAAACCATCATTAGTGACTAACAATGATTCGTTATTCGTAATATGTTGCCCTTTTAAATTAATCGCCCCTTCTGCCAAAAGCATCGACTTGTGATTATCAATAAAACGCCCTGCATTAAAATTAATTTTATTACCTGTATTGAGTTTTGATTGAGCATTATTGATACTACTGCCATTAAAGGTTATGTCTCCTTTAGCCAATATAACAGATTGTTGGTTATCAATTACGTTACCTGTAGCTGAATAAGATGCATTAGTTTTAACTTGTAAATGGCGGCTATCAATGGAATTATTCGCCTGTAGAAGGATATCTTTTTCACTATGGATTGTTGCTGTGTTGATATCAATATTTTCAGCCGTTAATGTGACCGATTCAGCACTATTTTGGCTGTTGGCTAGATTAATATTCTTTTGTGCATTAACTTTAACGTGTTGACCTGCCAGATTTTTACCCGTGAGTGAAATATTATTGGCATCTGCGGTAATATTGCTTTTTTGTGTTAATTTTCCCTGTTCATCAATCCCCGCGGCAATCGTGCTTTTTTGCGTACTATTTATTTCCGAAGCTTTAAGCGTAATGTCATTTTTTGCAACTAATGTTCCTTCATTGACTATTGATTTTTCACTGTTTAACTTGATGTTTTGTTTACTGTATATCTGCTTACTGTTGTGAATGTCGTTTTGACTGCTTAAACGGATATCTTGCTGAGCCTGTATCGCCCCTGTATTGACGATTTTACCCTCCGCCGTTAGGGTTATATTGCCAACACTCGCACCCAATTCTCCTGCATTATGTACACCAACCCCCTTTTCAGTGCCCACTAGGTTGATTTTGCCTGCATACATCCCTCCCAATGCGGATACATCTATCGATACTTCAGGTTTGTCGCCTACCTGTTCATCCAATGGGGTGATTTTTTGGGTGTCTTGGCTGACTTTATTGCGACCCGTCACTACATTTAAGTCATTCGCCCAAACCGCTGAGTTTATCGATACCGTGCGTGCAATTAAATCCGTATAACTTTGCGTTGAACTGTCAAATCCTTTACCTGTCACCGCGATATGACCTTGTTCAACCTGATAACCCGTCAAATCACCATTTTCTATTATCGGCTTTCCCGTCGTTAGCGTGCCACGACTGGCATTAATAAAACCACAACCATTACAGGTTATTCCCGATGGGTTGGCAATGATAACTTGTGCCTTTTGACCCGCTACTTCAACCACCCCATTTAATTGACTAGGATTGCGTGAGTTGACTTCGTTTAAAATAATTTTAGCACTACCTGTGGCATTTAATAGCTCATTACCTTGAACATACCCCCCAATCTGGGTTTTGCTTGCCTTACTACTGTTATTTAAAATGACACCTTGCTTCGATACATCAAACTGTTGGTATTTATTATGTGATACCCCTTTCTTATTCGGCGTTTGAATATTAATCTGCGTTGTGCCATTGGCTGTTGAGCCAATCAGAGGCTGTTGATGTTTGCTGGCTTGACGGTCTGGGACAATGTGGTTGCCATAAACTGGAGCGCTAATACTCACAAAACCTAACGAAATAGATACAAGAAAGGTTATCGGTCTTAATTTAGCAAAAAGCGATTTGAAACTGGCTTGCTCTCTTGTTGATGAAGTTTGTTCACTACCTATCGGTGTTTTAGTTATATCCGCAACGACCATCTGCATGCCACGTTTTTTGTTAAAAATAACTCGGTATAACTTCTTATTCATCGCTTAATTCCTTTCTCTTATTATCTTTTCTAATATTGATTCTGTATTTATCTTGCTTTACTTCTCTCTTTTTTGACTATTAAATCGTCATGTAATATTAATAATTCCAATTGACACTAAACCCTAAGACTAAGGGGTTAGTGTTAAAACCTTTGGGTTTTCGTATCGGTTTTCCCGCAAAGAGGTCATAGTAAAATCCATAATTATTACCTCTGATTCCAATAACACCTCCCGTTAGGTGCCTCCCCAACAAATATTCACTTTTTGCTCCTGATACTTCACCTGTATCAATCCCTAAGTAAGGTTCATGATTAAACGGTGCTTGCCAAGCAAGCTCATTACGCACATACCACCCCCGGTCTGCTTTTAACGTTAATTCACCATCAAAACCGCGTACGCTCCAACGTCCGCCTATCGAAAACTGGTCTGGTGAAGTTAAACGCTCGCCTCGAGTATATTGACCTTGATAGTCGATATGATAACGATATTGTTGCTCACCTAAACGAAAAGGAATATTGGCCGCAAAGTTAACTAGAAAAATATTCGATAATGCACTGCCGTTATCTTCCGGATTAAGCTCCTCTGGCGCTTTTTGTGCATTGAACCATCTCACGCCTTTTTGATATGACACCCCCGCATCCAATACTATATCGTTAATATAATGCCGATGTTGTAAACCTAATTGCCAGTTTGTGGTCTTCCTTTGCTGGATTTCGATTTCCGTTTCATTGATATAGTTATGCGATTGACGCAAGTTAATGCCATAACTTAATGTCGTTTTTTGTGATTCATTTCGATGAATCACTCGACTGAGCTGTACATTTGCGCTCCGACTGCGACCACTGTATTTGTAATCTTCATTTTGTCCCGCTACCGTTTGATGATATTTATTCCCCGATAACGAAGCACTAAGCAACCAATATCCCCATGGCACAGAATACGATAATAAATAGTTACGTGAGCCATATTTCCCTTTGCCGTTTAAATCATGTCCCCCTGATGCATAAAAAGAATCACTTAATGACAAAATGTTGTCCAAATAAAAGGTTACCCCTCCTTGATCCCGCCCTGTCGTCTTTGTACCTGAATCATCCACCGATAAACCTAATCGCCACATCTTTGTCTGTTTTCGAGCTATTACAATATCACTTTCACCTGGTTTGTCTCCTGGGACTAACTGCATCTGCGCACTTACGGTGGGTAAACGTTGTAAATTTTCAAGCCCTTGCTCAATATCGCGTAAATTGAGTGTTTTGCCTTCTCTAACTGGCATGGCACTATAAAGCTGCGCATATTTATCACTATCATCACTATAGTTAACGTGCCTAACTTTACCTTCAACAAGCAATAATTTTAACGTCCCATTCGCTAAATCTTGCTCTGGGGCTACAACTCGAGTTGTAATAAAACCATAACTTACCAAGCGGTCTTGCAACTGACTCATCAATAAATTAATACCTTCCCCCCCCAAACAACGATGCTCAGCTTGTTGAGCGAGTTTCTTTAAAGGGATAAACCAAGGTAATTTGTCACGATCAATTAATTCAACTCGATTAATATTGAAACATAATGACTCAACAGGAAATTCTATCTCGCCAACGGTTTTACTTGGCGGTAATAAATGAATATCAGGAGAAGTTGGATTTAATGAATCCTCTAGCGCTTTTTGACGCTCTTGCTGGTGAATTAA
>NZ_LZHC01000033.1:0-999 GCF_001690535.1 Gilliamella sp. Bif1-4
CGGTCCAGACTCCTACGGGAGGCAGCAGTGGGGAATATTGCACAATGGGGGGAACCCTGATGCAGCCATGCCGCGTGTATGAAGAAGGCCTTCGGGTTGTAAAGTACTTTCGGTGATGAGGAAGGAGATGTATCTAATAGGTACATTAATTGACGTTAATTACAGAAGAAGCACCGGCTAACTCCGTGCCAGCAGCCGCGGTAATACGGAGGGTGCGAGCGTTAATCGGAATGACTGGGCGTAAAGGGCATGTAGGCGGATAATTAAGTTAGGTGTGAAAGCCCTGGGCTCAACCTAGGAATTGCACTTAAAACTGGTTAACTAGAGTATTGTAGAGGAAGGTAGAATTCCACGTGTAGCGGTGAAATGCGTAGAGATGTGGAGGAATACCGGTGGCGAAGGCGGCCTTCTGGACAGATACTGACGCTGAGATGCGAAAGCGTGGGGAGCAAACAGGATTAGATACCCTGGTAGTCCACGCTGTAAACGATGTCGATTTGGAGTTTGTTGCCTAGAGTGATGGGCTCCGAAGCTAACGCGATAAATCGACCGCCTGGGGAGTACGGCCGCAAGGTTAAAACTCAAATGAATTGACGGGGGCCCGCACAAGCGGTGGAGCATGTGGTTTAATTCGATGCAACGCGAAGAACCTTACCTGGTCTTGACATCCACAGAATCTTGTAGAGATACGAGAGTGCCTTCGGGAACTGTGAGACAGGTGCTGCATGGCTGTCGTCAGCTCGTGTTGTGAAATGTTGGGTTAAGTCCCGCAACGAGCGCAACCCTTATCCTTTGTTGCCATCGATTCGGTCGGGAACTCAAAGGAGACTGCCGTTGATAAAGCGGAGGAAGGTGGGGACGACGTCAAGTCATCATGGCCCTTACGACCAGGGCTACACACGTGCTACAATGGCGTATACAAAGGGAGGCGACCTCGCGAGAGTAAGCGGACCTCACAAAGTACGTCTAAGTCCGGATTGGAGTCTGCAACTCGACTCC
>NZ_LZHC01000034.1:0-51981 GCF_001690535.1 Gilliamella sp. Bif1-4
TAGATACATCTCCTTCCTCATCACCGAAAGTACTTTACAACCCGAAGGCCTTCTTCATACACGCGGCATGGCTGCATCAGGGTTCCCCCCATTGTGCAATATTCCCCACTGCTGCCTCCCGTAGGAGTCTGGACCGTGTCTCAGTTCCAGTGTGGCTGGTCATCCTCTCAGACCAGCTAGAGATCGTCGCCTTGGTGAGCCCTTACCCCACCAACTAGCTAATCCCATATGGGTTCATCAAATGGCGCATGGCCCTAAGGTCCCATGCTTTGGTCTCTCAACTTTATGCGGTATTAGCAGTCGTTTCCAACTGTTGTCCCCCTCCATTCGGCAGATCCCCATACCTTACTCACCCGTCCGCCACTCGTCATCAAGTGCAAGCACTCATGTTACCGTTCGACTTGCATGTGTTAAGCCTGCCGCCAGCGTTCAATCTGAGCCATGATCAAACTCTTCAATTTAAAGTTTGATACTCAATAACTGTCTCTGACATATTCAAATGAATCTTCAGTGTCACTTATCAAGACTTTTATCTTTTAAGTCCGTAGACTTTTAATCTTTTGTCTCGCAAGTGCCCACACAGATTGTCTGTTTCTTCTTTTTAAAGAGCTAACAGCTTTTACTTCTTCATCAACCTTTCGTTGATTCAGTTCACTGTCTCAAGGGTTGCGTATACTACACCACACCTTTTTATTCGTCAAGATCTTTTTTTAAATTTTCGATCTCACTTAATCACTAACTTTCCGTCTGCTTGTCGCTGACTGCGTGTCAGTGGATGCGCATTATAGGGACTTAAAAATTTCGTGCAACTGTTAATTGCAATTTTTTTTCGTTTGCGTTTTTTTTACTCAATATGAGCTAAAAACAAACTAAATTGAGTTGTTGTAAAACCAAATTTTAATATTTATATCTTTGGTAGATTGATTATATTTCTTATAACAGACAAAATAACTTCAAATTAAATGCTCTTTATTACGTTAGAATAAAAATTGCCTTTTTACATTCGCTCATCCAGCTATCATATTACCTCTATATAAAAACCCCCATCTATTTTCTATAACGGTTTTGATTATTGGTAGTATGGAATACTTTATTAAGAGTAGAGGTAAAAAGTGCTTTAAATCATAGTCTAGCTGGTATTTTTATTTGATTTACCAACGACCTTAGTTGTTGCTTATATTTTTCATTTTATCATTCGAAATACTTTAATTAAAAATTTACTTAATTTCTTTTATAAGCGATTTGATAATTATTTAACTTTCAACTGGAGTAAATATTGCTGTCAGCATTGGGTAGTTGTTTTAACATCGGCAGTTATTGGCATAATGCCTCATATTGGGTAGAACTCTTTTACTTATCCGTCTGGTTGTTCTATTCAACTTTTATAGAAAGTTGAATTTCCCATGCCATATTTACGGCACAGTTCCTTGACAGGAATACCAGCTTCAGCTTCTTTTTAAATAACTACGATTTGATGTTCAGTCATTTTTTTCATAATTAAATCCCCTTTTACTTTTATCATAGAGAATTTTCTACTTTTTTGCTATACTATTTTAGGGGATAGTTATAGTTTAATATAAACATTGTATTAGTTAAAACAACAATCAAGATTGTCAGATTGATGATAAACCTCGATATAATTCGGGGGTTTATTTTTTTATTTAAACCATAAATAGGATTTTTAATTTGGATTTTATTAAATAAATTAAAAAATAGCCTAAAAAACGTAACAAAAATAGCTTTATCGCTATTTTCTTGATATTTTGAACCGTTGCGGCCAATAAACACTGCATTTGAACCTGCGTTCTTCCCCTAAATCGTGCATAGCGATGTCCGTGGTGTTGTTTAGCATCAGCAAAGCTGCGCTCTATGGTCTCTTTTCGCCGAGCATAGACTTTTTTCCCTACTGACTTAAACGAATCTCGTTTGGCTTTCTCTTTATCTGCTTCCCAAATATGGCGTGTGATGACTTTCTGTGTATTTTTACTCTGTGTACACTGTGACAATAACGGACAGACTTTGCAGGTTGCTGCTACATCACAATGATGATGACGATAACCCAATACCGGATATATCTGCTCTGCCAGCAGTAAATGGCAAATGGGAGCCGTAAAATAACCCGCATCAAGGCCGACACCAACCGCATTAAAGCCAAACCACTTATCAGCCCTTTGGCAATGGCCTGCTCAACAATATTATCAAAAATCTGTTGATAGATTTCACTGTCATTAAACCGACGGCGACGATTTTGGCTGAGTGTTGAGGCGTCAATCACTTTTTCGGTTGATCCCATTCCCAGAAACCAGCGGTAAGCTAAATTGACCTGAATTTCCTGAACCAGACGACGTTCACTGGGGATACCGAAAGATACCCCAATAGCATGATTTTAAACAGTCTGACCGGATCTTCTGCCGGACGGCCGTTATTAGGGCAATAAAGAGGTGCTACCGCTTCTCGAATAAATTCAAAATCAATGACTTTAGCTATTTTACGAACAAGATGATTTTCAGGGACAAGCACATCTAGCGAGATTTGCTCTATTTTTTCTGGTATCGCTGGAGTTGGTTTTTTTAACATAGAAGAATTCCTCTTATAATGGACTCCTCTCTATTAGATCAAAGAACTCGCCAAAAAGCGAGTCCTTTGTCATCAATCAGACAATCAAGATTGTTTTTTTATTCTTTTTGGTAGATCAGCCAAACTATCAATAACCCAATCAGCTTGTTCTAATGCTTCTTCTGTTATGGTATCGCCCGTTTTTACTAACACAGTTTTTTTAACGCCAGCTTTTTTACCCGATAATAAGTCAGACACTCTATCCCCGACCATATAAGAATTAGCAATATCAATTTTTAGTTCTTTAGCTGCTATTTGAATCATACCCGGATTTGGTTTGCGGCATTCACAGTTATCAATTAGCGGATCATGAGGACAATAATAGACACCATCTAAATCAACACCACGATCTTGTAATGACCAATCCATCCATTCAGTCAATGTATGAAATTGTTCTTCAGTAAATATATTTCTGGCAATCCCTGATTGATTGGTTGTAATGACTAACAAAAAACCCATTTCTTTGAGCTGTTGCATCGCCTCAATAGCACCATCAATAAAGTGGAATTTATCAATTGTATGTACATAATTATAATCTATATTAATAGTACCATCTCGATCTAAAAAAATAGCTGGCTTCATATTTACTTTTTTTCCTTTTAATTTTAGATATTACTCTAATTCATATAGCATATTATTGATTGACTTAGATGTCTAGACGTCTTAATATTCATCCATTCATCTTTTGTCTTTATATATTATGATAAAATTACAACATATTTCGAAAATATTTGAACATAATAAAACCTCTATTCATGCATTGAAAGACATCACTATACATGTTCCACAAGGAAAGATTTATGGTGTTATTGGCAAATCAGGGGCAGGAAAGAGTACCCTTATCCGTTGTGTTAACTTACTTGAAAAACCGACTAGTGGTAAAATATTTTTTGATAATCAAGAAATCACTCACCTATCAAACAGAAAACTAATTGAAGTACGTCGAAAGATTAGTATGATTTTTCAACATTTTAATCTACTTTCCTCGCGCACTGTTTTTGATAATATCGCTTTTCCACTAGAACTTAATAAAACCCCTAAAGCAAAAATCAAGCAAAAGGTCAACGAGCTTATTAAATTAGTTGGATTGACTGAAAAGGCAAATGTGTACCCTGCTAATTTATCAGGTGGGCAAAAACAGCGCGTTGCTATTGCAAGAGCTTTAGCTAGTGATCCCAAAGTGCTCTTATGCGACGAAGCAACTAGCGCACTCGATCCCGAAACAACCCGTTCTATTTTGAAATTATTGAAAGATATTAATCAAAAATTAGGACTTACTATTTTATTAATCACTCACGAAATGGATGTAGTAAAACAGATTTGCGATCAAGTCGCAGTAATCAGTAATGGCGAATTAGTTGAGCAATCATCGGTCGGCGAAATGTTTTCCCACGCTAAAACCGATATAGCAAGACAGTTTATACAATCAACTTTACACCTAAATATCCCTGACGATTATTTAGCAAGGTTATCTCAAGATCCTAAAGAAGGCCTTAATCCTTTAGTTCGCTTAGAATTTACGGGAGTCTCGGTTGATTTACCTTTGTTATCACAGATGGCTAAAGAATTTAGTATCGAAAGCAACATCATTAGCGCGCAAATGGATTATGCTGGTGGTGTTAAATTTGGTTTAATGCTAGCCCAAATGGAAGGTAATCCTAAAAGGATTACATCTGCAATCCAATTTTTAGAAAAAAATAACACCAAAGTAGAGGTGCTAGGTTATGTTTGATTTTATTCCCTCTTTTAAGCCTTTCGAGTCGTTATTTCGATACTTAACTCAATATAATTTTTGGAACGATTTTGTTGTTTTTTGTTCATCTTTTAATGGTTTTAATGAAGCTATGTTATTTAAAATGGCTCAAGCAACAGATGAAACCATTTATATGGTCATTATGTCTGGATTTTGGGGCTCTATTATTGGCTTACCAATAGGCATATTACTTTATACAACAAGAAAAGGACAAATTCTAGATTGTTACGTAGCAAATAGCGTACTTTCATTTATTACTAATATATTTCGCTCAATACCGTTTATTATATTAATTGTCTGGATTATTCCTTTTACTACTTTCTTTATAGGAACTTTTATTGGCAAACAAGCAGCTATCGTACCATTAAGTATTGGAGTATCGCCATTAATTGCTCGCATGATTGAAAATGCTTTATTAGAAGTACCAAAGGGATTAATTGAAGCGGCTCGCTCCATGGGGGCAACACCGCTACAAATTATTTACAAAGTTTTATTACCTGAGTCATTACCTGTGATTGTAAATAGTATGACAATTACTTTAATCACCTTAACAGGGTATATTGCCATGGCCGGCGCTGTCGGTGCAGGAGGTCTTGGCCAGCTCGCCATTCAATATGGCTATAATGGCTATAAGCCTGCTATAATGAATACAGTTTTAATTATACTAATTATTATTGTCTTTATTATTCAATTTATTGGCAATAGTATTGTTAAACGCACTACTCATCATTAATTTTGGAGAATCTTATGTCAATCAAAAAGTTCGCACTTATCACCACATTAGTGAGTGCATTTTTTTTAACGGGTTGTGATAATAATAAACAATCAGTTACAACAGATAACAAACCAGCAGATAAAACCCAATCTAGCACACTTAAAGTTGGTGTTATTTCAGGACCAGAACAAGAAGTAGCTGAAGTTGCTAAACAACAAGCAAAAGATCTTTATAATTTAGATATTGAACTCGTTATTTTTAATGATTATGTTACACCAAACCAAGCATTGAATGATGGTTTAATTGACTTAAATGCTTTTCAACACAAACCTTATTTAGATGAACAAATCAAAGAACGTGGTTATAAATTAGATATTGTAGGTAACTCATTTGTTTACCCTATTGCAAGTTATTCCAAAAAACTCAAACCAATTACTCAATCAGAAGAAACAGGTGAAGGCGTAAAAGTAACTTCACCGCGTGGTGAAACATTTTTTATTGCGGCCAATTCAACAATTGCTATTCCTAATGATCCGACAAATTTAGGTCGAGCATTACTATTATTACAGCACGAAGGAATGATTACGGTTGATAAAGCAAAAGGTCTATTACCAACAGTTCTTGATATTACTAGCAATCCTTACGACTATAAGATTATTGAACTTGAAGCACCAATGTTGCCACGTTCGCTAGATGATGCTCAAGTTGATCTAGCAATCATCAATAATGCATTTGCAGGACAAGTAAATTTAACACCAAGTAAAGATGGAATTTTTGTTGAAAACAAAGACTCACCATATGTCAACATCATCGTTGCGCGCGAAAATAACAAAGATGATGAAAACGTCAAAAACTTTGTTAAATCTTACCAAACTGAAGCTGTAGCTGAAAAAGCAAACCAAATCTTTAATGGTGGTGCGATTCGCGGTTGGTAATAATAAATAACAACGATTTATTTACCTTAATATCGTCGGCTTAGGTCGACGATATTAGCTTTTTCTCACATAGAAATAACAAGTTGTAGAATAAATTCAATCAAATATGGATTATGACATATCAAATTGACCCCATCGGCATTATCCGCTCCCCCTATAGTGAAAAATTTGCTGTTCCAAGACAGCCAAATTTAGTTAGCGCAGGAAAAGGGGAACTTCATTTGCTAGCTCCTTATAACGATCCTAGTAGTATTAAAGGATTAGAACAGTTTTCACACTTGTGGTTATTATTTTTATTTCACCATATCGATCCAGAAAAATGGAGACTAACCATCCGCCCACCGCGTTTAGGTGGCAATAAAACAATAGGCGTATTTGCTAGCCGATCACCATTTAGGCCTAATCATATTGGTCTTTCAGCTGTTGAATTAAAAGATATCATCATTGAAAACAAACAAATCATTTTGAAATTAGGTAGCCTTGATTTAGTCGACGGTACACCAATTATTGATATAAAACCTTATCTACCTTATTGTGACAGTCATCCTAACGCCTTTGCAGGATATGCACAATCTACTCCAGATGAAAAATTAACCGTTGAATTTTCACAAAAAGCACAATTAATATTAGATTTACAAAAACAGAGCTATCCTCAACTTACCGAACTAATTACCCAAGTAATATCTCAAGATCCAAGGCCTGCGTACAAACAAAATAATAATTGTGAACAAACCTATGGAATCACACTTTATCATTTTAATATAAAATGGAAGATCGCCAATAATCACGCCATTATTGAAAATATTTATGAGGAAGAAATAAACAGTAAATAGAGTTTTTAATTAGCACAATGAAGTGATTTATAAATATCATTTAGAAAACACACAAAACCGTTAAAAAAGCTTTGTTCATTTATTCTGGTAAAGTGAAATATAAGTTTAATTTTCTATATTTCACTTTACCACTAAACTTATCTATATAATTTTAGTGGTTTTTTAGTAAAACATTAAAGATCAATGATAATTGACCTTATGCCTATTTCTTATTTCAGCAATATCGATAGAATCAAACAAATAATGCTTTCCGCAATAATCACAATGAATATCAATATTACTGCCATCTTCACTTAAGATCTCATCAATTTCGTTAGCGGGTAACGTCATTAAACTATCTTCACTACGTTGGCGTGAACAACCGCACTTAAAAGTAATATCATCTGTTTCAAAAAGACGTACTTGTTCTTGATTATATAAACGATACAAAATCTCGTCAGTAGAGAGCTGTAATAACTCATCAGCCGTAATTGTTTCGGTTAATGCGCTTAAATGTTCAAATGATTCAGCAGTATCATCATTAGCTGGCAAAATTTGTAATAAAATACCTGCTGCCATTGGCTTATTATTATGTACACCTGTTTTCACAAATAAACGAGTAGGAAGCTGCTCTGATTGCATAAAATAGTTTTCGATGCAACCAATAAGTGTATCTTTTTCTAACCCGACAATACCTTGATAACGCTCGCCATTTTTAGGTGTAATAGTAATAACAATATAACCATTACCCACCATATCTTTGAGTGTTGCGTCGTCAGCAATTTCACCATTAACCCGAGCAACACCACGCAACTGTTGCTGATCATTACCATTAACAACAGCTAACGACAACGCACCATCACCTTGCAACTGAACCGCAATATCACCCTCAAATTTTAGTGTTGCTGTTAATAAACTGGTTACAACCAATAATTCACCAAGTAAATTTTGTACTGCAACAGGGTAAGTATGATTATCTAACACCGCTTGGTATGTTTGTTCAAGACGGGTAATTTCACCACGAATTGGGTGGTTATCAAATAAAAATCGATTTAAAGTATCCATATTAACTGTTGTCACCTTGTTGCCTATCATATTTAAATTTAATCAAATCACGCCGCTCCTTTTTATCTGGCTTTCTATCTGGATGAGGCATTGTCAATGCATTAAGTTTACGTGCTTGTGCTATTGCTTCACGTTTAGCAATACTGTCAGAAGTTTCTTGATAAAGTTGCTGGGCTTCAATGGCAGTTCTTCGTTGTTCACTAATAGCCAAAATCCGAACTGTTTTTTGATCAGAGCCTTGGCGTAGCGTTAAGATTGCACCGACTTCAACAAGCTTACTTGGCTTGGTGCGTTGGCCATTATAATGCACTTTGCCACCATCAACCATTTCTCGTGCTAACGATCGAGACTTATAAAATCTTGCTGCCCAAAGCCATTTATCTAATCTTACAAGCACTATTACTACCTCATATTACTTATTATTGAGTTTTTAAGCTCAAATGAACATAATAACTTAAACATCTTAACGATGTTATATAAGGATTCTTTTGTAAAAATCAATGCGCAAAACTAATGATATAATCATTCCCATTTGTCGAAAATTTACCTGAGAAATTAAATGGTTGTAATTTACCATGTAAATTAGCTGAGTAATTCATAGCATTTGGCGGTTGTTTTATCAATTTCCAATTTTCTAGTAGTGAGCTTGTTACTCCATAAGCATCAAATTGCAAAGATAACGGTTCATTTTGTGATAAATCAACTGTTACTCTCGACTCAATTATTCCCCCATTAGCTAAAGAACTAAAAATTAATGAAGGATGGTTATTAGAATCAAATTTGAGAACAAGATCTGGATAACGAATATCAATTCGATTTAACGAAGCTTTTTCAGATTTAAAAAAGACAGTTCCTGAAAATATCCCTAATTTTTGCGCTTTTGCTAAAGTAATATCTTTACCTGAAGCTTGAAAATTATATAGACTAAAAGGAAAATCGCTCTGCTTTCTAATTATCAAACTTTGAAAAACAGTCAGCTTATCAAGTTTAATATTTCTAAAAATTTTAGGTAACAAAGTCTGTTCCAGATTTTCAGGAATTTCATAAAAAATATCTGCTAACGTTAATTGCTCTAAATGTAAAGTATTATCTGTCCACTTACCAGAAAAATTTATACTACCTTTACTCCATTTTGCTAGTACTTTTTGAATTGTCACTTCTTGGTCTTGAAATAATAATTGTGCTAATACTGACGAAAATAACTCATTATGCCAAACTAGTTCCTCAGCAGTAAAAATAAAGGAGCCCTGTTCGAAATGCCATTGTCCATCATAACGAAGATTAGTCGCTTCAATATTGCCTTTTTCCATTAAAAAACTAGGCAACAGAATACTACTTTCCTGTATCGATAATTGTTTGATTGTTAACTTTGGAAGGACATGAGAATATCTATCAAAAAAATCATCATCAGTTGATTGAAAATGTATATTATGCAACTTTAATTGTTCAATATCTAAAATATTGTCTGCCTGTATTTTTAATTTACTAACAAAAAATCCTTCATTAATATTTCCACCTAAATTAGTAATGGTTGTAATACCATCTCGATAAAACCCCTGAATGAGCAAAGACTTTATTGGCACATCATTCACTAAAGTTTCTTGTGAGGAAAAATCAAATTGGTATTTATCTACCCCTGATGAAAAAAAAGGTTGAATCCCTCCATTGATTTTTAAGAAAGAAAGTTTGTCTTTTTCATTATTAGCCAGAATATTAACGGTTGAATTAACAAATTTTAGTGTGTTTGTTGAAAAAGCATAATGCTTGGATTGAGTATTATTAATAGTACCATTAATGACAGTAACATAATTAAAATGCCTTAATTGCCATAAATCACTTTTATCCAACCCTACAACTAATTTAGGGGCAGTAACAATTTCTTGCTTATTATCACTGACAACAACATTATCAAAAACCAATTCGTAAAAATTTGAAAAAGAGTGATGAATACTGTCGATTGAAATTGTATACGAACTTAGTTTGGATAACTGATAACTAACTATTTTTGCTCCGAACGAGGTTTGTAAAACAAAATAAGACAACAATAAAAAAAACCAAACGAAGGACAGAGAAATGATTATATAAAATCGTAATTGTCGCATAAATAAATATAATTGTTATGATGAACTACTGGTAGTTACATTACGATAACTGATTTTAATCAAAATATCATCTCATTTTCAGTATAAATAATTTGTTATTAAGTCAGCTTTACAGTTAATATATAATTATTCACTATAATATTTTTAAATAACCAAAAAAACAATTAACTTTCTCTTTCTTTTGATTAAGATAAGTGATAGTTATTTACTAAATAAGTAAAAACGGGAGATACTTAGATGAAACAAATCCCAATGACAGTAAAGGGAGCTGAACTATTACGAGCGGAATTAGAAGAGCTAAAAAATGTTAAAAGACCACAAATAACGGTAGCAATAGCAGAAGCAAGAGCTCATGGAGATTTAAAAGAAAACGCTGAATACCATGCAGCAAGAGAACAGCAAGGTTTTTGTGAAGGCCGTATTCAAGAAATCGAAGGTAAATTATCACAAGCTCAAGTTATTGATATTACCAAAGTAAAAAATACTGGACGTGTTATTTTTGGTGCTACAGTAACAGTAATAAATATTGAAACAGACGAAGAGACAACCTATCGCATCGTGGGTGATGATGAAGCTGACTACAGACAAAATCTTATTTCAGTCAATTCACCTATTGCTAGAGGCTTAATCGGCAAAGAAAACGGTGATACAGTACAAATTAAAACGCCAGGGGGTGATGTAGAATTTGATATCGTTAAGGTTGAATATATCTAATTATTAAATAAATCACTCGCTCACAAAGATAGATGATAAACAAACAGGGCTTAGCCCTGTCAGATTGATGACAAAGGACTCGCTTTTTGGCGAGTTCTTTGATCTAATAGAGAGGAGTCCATTATAAGAGAAATTCTTCTATGTTAAAAAAACAACTTCATCGACACCAGAAAAAATAGCGCAAATCTCGCTAGATGTGCTTGTCCCTCAAAATCATCTTGTTCGTAAAATAGCTAAAGTCATGGATTTTGAATTTATTCGAGACGCGGTAGCACCTCTTTATAGCCCTAATAACGGTCGTCCGGCAGAAGATCTGGTCAGACTGTTTAAAATCATGCTATTGGGGTATCTTTTCGGTATCTCCAGTGAACGTCGTCTGGTTCAGGAAATTCAGGTCAATTTAGCTTACCGCTGGTTTCTGGGAATGGGATCAACCGAAAAAGTAATTGACGCCTCAACACTCAGCCAAAATCGTCGCCGTCGGTTTAATGACAGTGAAATCTATCAACAGATTTTTGATAATATTGCTGAGCAGGCCATTGCCAAAGGGCTGATAAGTGGTCGGGTTTTATATACGGATAGTACTCACCTGAAAGCAAATGCCAATAAAGGCAAGGCACTTAATGAGCAGTGTATTGTTGAGCCCAGTCAATATATTGATGCGCTTAATCAAGCCATCGACGGTAGAGAAATACAAGGATGTCAAAGTCAGTACAACAGATCCGGACAGTGGCTTTATGCATCGAGAAGGCAAGCCTAAAGGGGTATTCTACTTAGATCACCGAACGATTGATGGCAAACATAATTTAATTACCGATACTTATGTCACAGCCGGAAACATCCATGATTCCCGGCCTTATATGGCTCGATTAAAACGCCTGTTAGAGCGGTTTGGCTTTAATCCGGTTGGTGTCGGCCTTGATGCGGGTTATTTTACGGCTCCCATTTGCTATTTACTGCTAGCAGAGCAGATATATCCGGTATTGGGTTATCGTCATCATCATTGTGATGTAGCAACCTGCAAAGTCTGTCCGTTATTGTCACAGTGTACACAGAGTAAAAATACACAGAAAGTCATCACACACCATATCTGGGAAGCAGATAAAGAGAAAGCCAACGAGATTCGTTTAAGTCAGTGGGGTAAAAAAGTATATGCTCGGCGAAAAGAGACCATAGAGCGCAGCTTTGCTGATGCTAAACAACACCACGGACATCGCTATGCACGATTTAGGAGAAGAACGCAGGTTCAAATGCAGTGTTTATTGGCCGCAACGGTTCAAAATATCAAGAAAATAGCGATAAAGCTATTTTTGTTACGTTTTTTAGGCTATTTTTTAATTTATTTAATAAAATCCAAATTAAAAATCCTATTTATGGTTTAAATAAAAAAATAAACCCCGAATTATATCGAGGTTTGTCATCAATCTGACAGGGCTTAGTCCTGTTATTATATTTATTTAGGTAATGAGATTTTTTTATCTTCACTTGATCTAAAAATAGTGAAATTAGAACCAACCAATTGCACTGGTAACGCTTTTGTTTCGCGTACAATTGCATCACAAATAAGCCTTTTTGTTTCACGATCTTCAGCAGAAACTTTAATTTTAATCAACTCATGGAAATTTAAAGCGTTGTCAATCTCGGCAAGTACACCCTCGGTAAATCCATTAGCCCCAATCATCACAATAGGTTTTAAATGATGAGCTTCACTTTTTAAATACTGTTTTTGTTTATTCGATAAATTCATTAAATTTTTATCACATTAAGTTGTAATTTTGCTATTCTACCCTTATATATGTTTGTAATCAATGAAGTGACCTTTTACATTAAGGATTTATTAGTTGTGAGTAATAAAAAACGCTCAGCAAGTTCAACGCGCTGGCTCAATGAGCATTTTAATGATCGCTTTGTACAACAAGCACAAAAAAAAGGGCTCCGTTCTAGAGCGTGGTTCAAACTTGAAGAAATTCAAAAAAGCGATAAATTATTTAAACCAGGAATAACAGTTGTTGATTTAGGTGCAGCTCCAGGTGGTTGGTCACAATATGTCGCATCGCTTATCGGCAATAAAGGGCGTATTATTGCCTGTGACTTACTTCCCATGGCTCCCATTGTTGGCGTTGACTTTCTTCAAGGCGATTTTCGGGATAAAACAGTTTTAAAGGCGTTACTTGAACGAGTTGGCGAAGAAAAAGCCCAAGTTGTCATGTCAGACATGGCGCCAAATATGAGTGGGCAACCCGCAGTTGATATACCAAGAGCAATGTATTTAGTTGAACTAGCGTTGGATATGTGTAAAGACGTACTTGCTCTTAATGGTAATTTTATTGTTAAAGTGTTTCAGGGTGAAGGATTTGAAGAGTACCTAAAGCAAGTCCGTTCAATGTTTAAAACGGTCAAAATTCGTAAGCCTGAAGCATCACGGGCACGGTCTCGAGAAGTTTATATTGTTGCAATGGGTATGAAGTAGCCAGTTGTATAATTTTGTAGTACCATACTTTGTTAAATTTAGTCGTAACTGTTAATTTTTATGAGAGGTTTTTCTTTTGAACGACATGATAAAGAATTTACTGATCTGGGGAATTATCGCTGTAGCATTGATTGTTGGATTTAGCCAATTCAGCGCAATATCTAATAGTGTACCTCAAGTCAATTATACCCAATTTAATTCCGATATCACAGCTGGTAATCTTCAGGAAGTGCATATTGACGGACGAGAAATTGTTGCCACAACTAAAAATAATGGCAATTACACTACTTATATCCCTTACCTTGATGAAAAATTAATGGATGATTTATTGGCCAATAAAGTACCGGTTTATGGTAAACCCGATGAAAGGCCAAATTTAATCACCAGCATTCTTATCTCTTGGTTTCCTATGATTTTACTTATTGGTTTTTGGATCTTTATGATGCGCCAAATGCAAGGTGGTGGTAAAGGTGGACCGATGTCAGTTGGTAAAAGTAAAGCTAAAATGCTAACGCCAGACCAAGTCAAAACAAAATTTACCGATGTTGCCGGAAGCGAAGAAGCAAAACAAGAAGTGACCGAAGTTGTCGACTTTTTACGCGATCCAGGCAAATATCAAAAATTAGGCGGACGCATACCAAAAGGGATTTTAATGGTAGGGCCTCCTGGAACAGGTAAAACTTTGCTAGCAAGAGCTATTGCGGGTGAAGCCAATGTGCCTTTTTTTAGCATTTCAGGTTCTGACTTTGTTGAAATGTTTGTGGGTGTGGGGGCCTCGCGAGTGCGAGATCTCTTTGAACAAGCACGTAAACACGCACCTTGTATTATCTTTATTGACGAAATTGATGCCGTCGGTCGCAAGCGTGGTGCTGGTTCAATGGGAGGCCATGATGAACGTGAACAAACATTGAACCAAATGTTAGTTGAAATGGATGGGTTTGAGGCTAATAGCGGCATTATTATCATCGCTGCAACTAACCGTGTTGATATTTTAGATTCGGCGTTACTCCGTCCTGGACGTTTTGACCGCCAAGTGCAAATTGGTTTACCAGACATGAAAGGCCGTGAACAAATTCTTGCCGTTCATGTACGCAAAGTTCCGTTGGGTTCTGATGTCAACCTATCGGTATTAGCTCGTGGCACACCAAATTACTCTGGTGCAGAGCTTGCTAATTTAGTTAACGAAGCAGCTTTATTTGCTGCACGTCGTAACAAACGAGTAGTTACCATGGAAGAATTTGAAGAAGCCAAAGACAAAATCAATATGGGGACTCAACGCCGTTCATTATCTATGACGAAAGAACAATTAACTAATACTGCTTATCACGAAGCTGGACATGCTATTGTTGGCTATCTTGTGCCAGATCACGATCCACTTCATAAAGTAACTATTATTCCACGTGGGCGCGCATTAGGTGTAGCATTCTTTTTACCCGAAGGTGACCAAATTAGCCAAAGCCGAACTCAATTAGAATCAAAAATTTCTACCGCTTATGCAGGCCGAATTGCTGAAGGATTAGTCTTTGGTGAAGATAAAATTACGTCGGGGGCATCAAGTGATATTCAATATGCCTCTAATGTTGCTCGAGCAATGGTAACCCAATGGGGATTCTCAGACCGCTTACCGCCTGTATTATTTGAGTACGAAGAATCATCTTATGGGCCATTGAAAAAAATCTCAGATAGTACTGCTCAAATTATTGATGAAGAAGTTGACGCTATTATTCAACGTAACTATCAACGTGCAAAAACGATCTTAACTGAAAATATTGATATTCTTCACGCCATGAAAGATGCACTGTTAAAATATGAAACAATCAATAAGCAACAAATTGATGAACTTATGAATCGTCAACCGGTCACACCACCTAATGGTTGGACGGAAAACGATGAAAAAGCAGCAAATGGAGGTAGTGATACACCACTACAATCAGAAAGTTAATTTGCTTTAATAAAATATAACGCGCTACGGCGCGTTTTTTATCGGTAAACTAAACATAGCTTATCAATAAATTTGCAGGAATAGAGTAACGATTATATTGAAAATTTCACTTTAATTGTGCTTAATAATTTTGAAGATCATTTAAACGACTGCATCATTAATTTTAATCAAATAGGGCTTTTAATCATGGAAATACATTTTCAAAATCAAGTGATGGATCTTTCATTTCCACAAGTGATGGGTATCGTTAATATGACGCCAGATTCATTTTCTGACGGTGGCAACTATAACAACCTTGATGATGCTATGCGTCGCGTTGACAGCATGATTCAAGCTGGTGCAACATTTATTGATGTCGGCGGGGAATCAACACGCCCTGGTGCAGTTGAAGTGTCTGTCGATGAGGAGCTTAACCGTGTTATTCCATTAGTTGAAAAAATTGCCCGTTATTTTGATGTTTGGATTTCGGTTGATACATCAAAACCGCAAGTCATGACCGAATCGGCCAAAGCAGGAGCCCATCTAATTAATGATATTAGAGCTTTAACAGTACCTGGGGCGGTTGAAGCAGCTGCACAAACAGGGTTACCTGTTTGCATTATGCATATGCAAGGTGACCCTAAAACTATGCAAAATGCGCCATACTATGAGCTAGATATCTATCAAGAAGTCGATGATTTTTTTACAAAACAGATTCAACGCTGCATAAACGAAGGCATTGACCGTCAAAAAATCATACTTGATCCTGGTTTTGGATTTGGTAAAACACTAATGCACAATTACCGACTATTAGCAACACTTGAACGGTTTCACCATTTAAACCTTCCTTTATTAGTAGGCATGTCCCGAAAATCCATGATAGGACAAGTATTAAATGTACCACCACAAGAACGCACACTTGGTAGTGTTACATGTGCAGTAATTGCGGCAATGAAAGGAGCAAAAATTATTCGCGTACACGATGTTCAGGAAACTTTCAATGCATTAAGAATTGTACAAGCAACCCTTGCAGAACAAGATTCCTTTTGAGATTGTAAAATCGTTATATTTCTACGTATAAATTTGTTTATATATAACATTGATTTTAATTAATTTATATCTAATTATTTTCTGGATTACACCATGAAATGCAATTCGTCTTAACTCCTTAGAATAAAAAGCGGCAGGGCTTTTAAACTTATGCCGTTTTCTTGGCTAGAGTTCAATAGATATTGTATTTTCTTTATCTGTTCGTCGTCAACTAATGAAATAGCCGCTGACTTAGGTATAAACTGACGTATTAAACCATTGGTGTTTTCATTTGTGCTTCTTTTTTGCCAGCTTTTATAAGTCTCCGCAAAGTATACGGTAGTATTTAAATAATGCTCAATAGCATTGATGATAATTAAATTCGGTTCCATTATCAAATGGTGATGCTTTTAACCATTTTTTTAAACGGCGTTAGCAATTTTATTATCATATCTCTCGTTTCGGGGGCAGTGCGTTGATTAAGGCGTTCAATTAATATGTAACTATCCCCTAAAATAGTACAGAAAAAAAGTAGAAAATTCTCTATGATAAAAGTAAAGGGGGATTTAATTATGAAAAAAATGACTGAACATCAAATCGTAGTTATTTAAAAAGAAGCTGAAGCTGGTATTCCTGTCAAGGAACTGTGCCGTAAATATAGCATGGGAAATTCAACTTTCTATAAATGGCGGGAAAAATACGGTGGTATGGAAACTTCGGATATCAAACGCTTAAAAGAGCTGGAGGCTAAAAATCGCAAGCTTAAGCAGATGTTTGCCGAACTGAGCTTAAAATCCCAGCTTCAGGAAGAAATCATAAAAAAGCTTTAGTGCCTACAAAGGCACGTAAAACGTGGGCACAGCAACTACAACAAAATCATTCTGTTACTATTGCTATGAGCTGCGCTATCGTTGGCTTAAGCCGTTGTGCTTACGATTATCAACCTAAGTTACAGGATGATTCGGTGATTGTTTCGGTGTTGGTTAGTACATCGTAATGAAGCGGCTAATTCTTTGGTAGGGCATGAAAATTATTGTTATGCACTTAATGTTATAGTTGATATTGATAGTAAAGAGACACTTTCACTTGTTTATGAATTAGAAGATGCTATTAATCTTGCTTTACGTGCTGATAAGCGAGGAATTGATTGCCAAAACAGTTTGAGTGAAGGTGTAAGAAATATGCTATGGTATGTAGGAAATAAACAGTCAGTACTTCAATTAATCAAATAAATAACAAACCAATATAATACGTTATCAGTTAAAATTGAATGTGAGTTCGATCCTTTCTGGTTACAGTACTTACGCTGGGTTGAATGTTATTAAGCATAAAAAAGTATCTATGATTAATGGATACTTTTTTGCACAATAACTATTGTAGCAGGGTATGTGAGACCCTATCCTAAATTTTGTGTATTTACCTGTTAAAGGGACGGTTGATACTGTTACCAAATTCTGTAATAAATGGGCTCATTGCATTTTTCCCTGTTTTGGATGGGCAGGGCTCATTTTTTAGAAGCTTGCTGAATAAATAACTTTTTTAACCGATCGGTCGGGAAAAACTTACTTTCATTAGGAAACCACAGCGTAAATGTTTTTCAGCTATATCGTTTAATACCAAAGTAATCATTGAATCATCCAATAAGTTAGGTTGATAATAGTAAGTACAACTCATGGCAATTGAGATTGATTTAGTGGCTTGTAGCTTTTTCCCATGTTTTTCGTCCCTAGATGGGAATACATCTTTTTTATGATTTCTTTCTGAAGCTGTGATTTTAAATTTAATTCGGCAAACATCTGTTTAAGTTTGCGATTTTTGGTTTCAAGTTCTTTTAAGCGTTTGATATCTGAACTTTCCACTCCACCGTATTTTTCCGCTATTTATAAAAGTTAAATTACTCATATCATATTTACGGTGGTGGTTATAGTATACTATCTATTATTTAAACATAACCACCGCTTTCTATTCGCATTACACGCCAAATTATTGCATAATACAAAGCGCATAAACTATAAAAATTGAGTTAGGAATAATTATGGAACTTCTCTGTCCAGCGGGATCTTTACCATCATTAAAAGTGGCCATTGATAATGGCGCTGATGCTATTTATATTGGTTTGAAAGACGATACCAATGCCCGCCATTTTGCTGGTTTAAATTTTAATGAAAAGCGATTGATTGAAGCTTCAGATTATGTACACAAACACAGCAAAAAATTGCATATTGCTATTAATACTTTTGCCCATCCAGAAAATTTTCAGCGTTGGCAATATGCGGTTGATACTGCGGCTAATATTGGTGCTGATGCTTTAATTATTGCCGATCTTGCTATGCTTGATTATGCGGCTGAAAAATACCCTAATCTTGAGCGTCATGTTTCTGTGCAGGCGTCGTCGACCAATGTGGAGTCGATTAAGTTTTACTATAATAATTTTCAGGTACATCGCATTGTTTTACCTCGCGTACTTTCGATGCATCAAGTTAAACAGTTATCACAAGTTTCACCCGTTCCGCTTGAAGTGTTTGCTTTTGGTAGTTTGTGTATTATGGCGGAAGGTCGATGTTATTTGTCATCTTACTTAACTGGCGAATCCCCTAATACTGTTGGCGCTTGTTCGCCTGCCAAATTTGTTCGTTGGGAAGAAACCGAGAAAGGACTCGAATCAAGACTGAATAATGTGTTAATTGATTGTCATAAGAAAGGCGAGAACGCAGGTTATCCAACGCTATGTAAAGGTCGTTATTTTGTTGGTCAGGAGCTTTATCATCCTATCGAGGAGCCAACAAGTTTAAATACCATTGAGCTATTGCCTGAACTGTTTGCTGCTAATATCGCATCGGTCAAAATAGAAGGTCGTCAGCGTAGCCCAGCTTATGTCGAGCAAGTAACAAAAGTATGGAGACAGGCTATCGATCGCTATAAGTCTAATCCACAATCGTTCCAAGCCGAACAGAGTTGGATCGATACGCTTGGTTCGGTGTCAGAAGGCACACAGACAACATTAGGCGCTTATCACCGTAAATGGCAATAAGAAATTTAGTTAGCAAAAGGTAATGTATTAACAAAGCATACTTTTGAATTTTGTAAATGTTGCTTATGCCTTGTGCTAACAGCATCAACGTAAATCATTGAAAAAGATCTAACATAAATATAGTGAGCAAAACCATGAAATACGCATTAGGACCAGTACTGTACTATTGGCCTAAAACCACAACAGAAGCGTTTTATCACGCCGCTAAAGAGAGCCAAGCCGATATTATTTATATGGGCGAAACAGTTTGTACCAAACGTCGTGAAATGAAAGTACCAAACTGGATTGAATTAGCAAAAGAGATAGCTAAATCGGGCAAGCAGGTAGTGCTTTCGACATTAGCGTTACTTGAAGCGCCGTCGGAATTAAACGATTTGCGACAATTAGTAAATAATGGCTATTTTTTAGTCGAAGCCAACGATTTAGCCGCCATTAATGTTGCGCATGAGCATAAATTACCCTTTGTTGCAGGTCCGGCTATTAACTGTTATAACGCTTTAACTTTAAAATTATTACAAAAACAAGGTATGGTTCGCTGGTGTATGCCGGTTGAGCTTTCTCGTGATTGGTTGAGTAATGTGCTTAAACAGTTTGAGAGTTTAAATATCGCACGAAATTTTGAAGTTGAAGTGTTTAGTTATGGTTATTTACCTTTAGCTTATTCAGCTCGCTGTTTTACCGCAAGATCGGAAGATAAGCCTAAAGATAAATGCGAAACTTGTTGTATTAAGTATCCTGTTGGACGTGAGGTGTTTTCACAAGAACAACAGAAAGTATTTGTGTTAAACGGCATTCAGACTCAAAGCGGTTATTGTTACAATTTGGGAAATAATCTAAAAGAGATGAAAGGATTGGTTGATATCGTTAGGATTTCACCACTTGGTATTGAAACACTTGATATTATTAAGCAGTTTAAAGCTAACGAAGATGGATTAAATCCACTACAAATTGAACATAACCGAGATTGTAATGGTTACTGGAATGGGATTGCCGGACTTGAACTTACCCAATAAGCATTTTCTGCCTGAACAGTTTCGGGCAAATTTTCCTGCACTCAATCATGATAGCGTATATCTTGATTCGGCAGCAACGGCACTTAAACCGCAAGCCTTGGTCGATGCAACACTGGTGTATTATGCTCAAAATACGGCTACAGCAAAACGCAGTTTGCACCAAGATGCTTTGCAAGTCACTGCCACAATTGATAAGGCAAGGCAAAATGTTGCCGATTTGATCAATGCTAAGAGCAGCGCTGAAATTATTTGGACTCGGGGGGCAACCGAGTCAATTAACTTAATTGCCCAGAGCTATGCTCGATCGTTGTTACAACCAGACGATGAAATTATTGTGAGTGAATTAGAGCATCATAGTAATTTGTTACCTTGGTTGATTGTGGCTAAGCAAACGGGGGCTAAAGTCGTTAAGTGGTCGTCGGATGTTAATGAGTTATCGTCGCTAATGTCAGCTAAGACCAAGATTGTTGCAGTGACTCAAATGTCAAACGTAACTGGATTTTGTCCTGATTTAGCTACAATAAGCAACATTGTTCATCAATATGATGCGGTTTTAATGGTGGATGGTGCGCAAGGTGTTGTTCATCATGCAATTAATGTTAACCAATTAGATATCGATTTTTATGCCTTTTCTACCCATAAATTGTATGGTCCAACGGGGCTTGGCGTTTTATATGGTAAAAAGGCATTACTTGAGCTAATGTCGGTTTGGCATGGTGGCGGTAAAATGCTAAAAAGTGCTTCGTTTGATGATTTTATTCAAGAAGATCTTCCTTATAAATTTGAAGCTGGTACGCCTAATATTGCAGGTATTGTTGGTTTTAATTCCGTACTTGAGTGGTTAAAAAGTTGGGATAATGAGCAAGCTGAAAACTACACAAAACAGCTAGCTTATTATGCAAAATCACAACTAAACCAATTTGCCGATATTCAATTTTATAGTGTGGATGATAGCCCGATAATCACTTTTAATATCAATAATATTCATCATAATGATATTGCTATTTTGTTAAGTGAACAAAATATTGCCATCCGTACAGGTGAGCTTTGTGCCCAGCCTTTGATGAATAAATTAGGATGCCACGGAGCGGTTCGTGTTTCATTGATGCCATATAATAATCAGCAAGATGTGGATAAATTTATTTCAGTATTGCAAAATGTAATTGAAATATTAGTGTGATTTTATACTGAAACGTATAGTTTCCTGAAACTTTTTTACAAACAGTTAACAGTAAATAGGTCAATATTATGCTATCACAGCAAAGCTTAGCCGAATTATTCGCAAAGCAACATAATTGGCAAGATCGTTATCGACAGTTAGTGATGTTAGCAAAGCAATTGCCTGATTTTCCTGAAGAGCAAAAGACAGCGCAAAATCAAGTCAATGGCTGCGAAAACCGAGTTTGGTTGACTTATCAAAAACAGACAGATGATACCTATGTTTTTAGTGGTGATAGTGAAGGTCGAATTGTAAAAGGATTATTGGCAATCTTAATTATTGTTGCTAATAATAAAACAGCGCAAGAAATTGCTATGCTCAATTTTCAATCCTTATTAAGCCAACTGAAAATTTCTGATGAGTTAAGCCAATCTCGTTTGCAAGGGCTTACTAAATTAATTGAGCGCATTAAATCAGTTGTATAAAAAAGGGGGCTAATCGCCCCCCCTGTCTTTTGTATAGTCACTATTTAATCTTCAGTATACGTATATAGTGTGATAACTTTTTTTACACCACGGACTTTACTTGCAATTTCGGCTGCTACTTTACCTTCTTCTGACGTAACAATACCAATTAAGAAAACTTCGCCGTTTTCAGTTACTACTTTAATTTTGCGAGCTTTTGTTTTGGCATCTAAAACTAACTGAGATTTAACTTGAGTCGTTATCCATGTATCATTGGTAATAGTCCCTGCACCAACAGGCTCTCCAATACGAATTTGGTTATAGACTTTTTTTACTCCTTCAACTTGATAAGCAAGACTTTCAGCTTTTTCAACTTGTTCATTATTTGCTTGTCCAGTTAACAGAATATTACCGCCATAAGCACTCGTAACGATACGAGAGCCAATAAAAAATGGTCCATTATTTTTTATTTTCATGCTCATGCGTGAACTAAGTGTTGTATCATCAACTTGAGTACCCGCAGTACGAGGATCGGTTGCAACTTTTGCCGTAGCCCCTGCACCAATTCCTATAACGGCAGCAACGCAGCCTTGTAATGTTAATGCGCAAGAAATTAACATTACTATTAAGCTAACTTTTTTCATTATAACTCCTTATGATTTATTACTCTGTAATAATCAAATTTCAATAAATTGTTTGTATTATGCCTTGTAGATATTGATTTGCAAATAATTTTATGATTTATGCTAGCTCATAGCAGTATTTATATTTTATTAAACTTAACCACACCATAAATTTCTGTTTGAATTTCAATTGTTATTTTAGTGTAAAATCTGCTATCTTTTGGTAATAAATAAAATAAATTAGATGATTGGAATACAAATATGAATCAAGATTGTGTTGATTGGCTATATGGTTTATCTGCACCAATGGTTGTAATAAACATAGAAAATGGAGCTAGTTATACTTCGCCATTTTTTTATCCAGATCGAGATTTTGTTGATATGAAAGAGAGTTGGGCTATTGATTCCCGTGAAACTTTACTTAACTGTGTGTTCGACATGGTTGATGATGGGCACGCTTCAGCATTGTCTAAATATTATTTGATGTATTCTCGACTTTCCGAATTTGATTGGTATGACCATTATCAAGAACAAGATGACTATCAAAAAGTTTTGCTTGATTTTGTCAAACAAACCTTTCCTGTGTGTGGTACTGCAGGTATCCGTAGTTGGGATTATGCTCGAATGGGATATATCTTACGAAATGGTACTACTAATAAATATATCACCGAACAAGAGGCCTTATGGATCCTTTCTCGAATAGGACTCCGTTGTCAATATTATTATAGAAACTGGCACCATTACTTTACAGGCTGGTTTGTTGGTTATCAATATTGGATATCACTCAATAGCAAAGAAGACTTAGAAACATTACGCTGTGAATTGACTCGAGCATCACGCGCTCATACCATGGCAAATTTACATGAAGATAAAGATGCCCCACATAATCGTTTATCTTGGTATATAGATATTGAAGAACTAGAAAAACCTGAGTCACTAATGGAGTATGATTGGTCATGAATGAAAATATTTGGCAACTGTTAGGCATTGAAAAAACAACCGATCAAGTGGCTATTCGTCAAGCATATCGAGCACAATTACCTTCATATCATCCTGAAACTGATCCCGATGGTTTTAAAGCATTACGCGAAGCCTATGAGTCAGCAATAAAATATGCACAATCGCCCGAAACAATGGCCGATGAACCTAAGTCTGAATCAGAACAACAAGAAGTATCAGTATCCTTAACAGAAGAACAGCTTAAAGCCAATGAAATTTGTGAGGCTTATCAAACATTGTTAGATGATCCTCGACGCTGTTTTAATGTTAACGAGTGGCAAAAATTTATTGGTTCATTTTATGACTACTCAATGGCAGTTATTGATTCTGTAAAATGGCGATTGTTAGAAATAAGTTATGAATCAAAAAATATATCAGAGTCATGTGTCAAACTATTAGCTGATAGTTTACGTTGGCGACAACAGCTAATGCTCCAATTTACCGATGATTTTGAAAAGTATGATAGTTATTTAAATCATATTGATCGCGGTGATTTATTTGATTACACATGTTTGCCAACAACCAATAAAACACTACAAAATGCAACTATCGATTATATATATAATGCCAAATGGTTATTTTGGGAACGTAGATCAGAAGATGTTTATACATTTTTAGCTCAAGATACCATTATTTATCTTCCTGATGATAAGAAATTTATGCTCGAATTTGCTCATTGGCATAGTACTGCGAGCCTAAAAAATCAATCTATTTTAGATTATGCTTTAAAATGCATTGCCGAAGGCGATGAAGATGAAAATATTATTATCGAGTGGAAATATATTGCCGCTATCCAATATAGTTTGCTCGAAGATAAACAAAATGCCTTACAAGCTTGGTTAGAGTTGTACTATTCAAGTCATTATCAACAAAAAGCAGAAGGTTGGATAGTGGGGTGGTGTTTTTATTTTGAAAAAAATTACTTTCCATTATTAGTTATGGCTCTTAATAATTCTTACTGTATTGCTATAGATAACACTGAAAATTATTTAAATGCAATACCTCAGCTAACAGCAACAACTGTTTCACGATTAGCGGAACTAGAGGCTAGCGATTATTCCCCAGAAATAGCCAATTTTATTGATTGGGCTTTAAATGTAAATTGGAATTATAGACAAGTTTTATCCATGCTTTTACTTGATGACGGCACCAATCGATTGTATCGCTTATATCGCCATGCCATCATGCTTCGCCACGGTAATGAAAGATTATTGCAAGAAATCCTTGATGAACGCAGCGATGATCCATTTGAACAATTTATTTTGCAAAATTTACAACGGCAAGCACGACAAAACCTAACATGGTTATCAGAACTACCGCCCGTACAAGAGTTTAAAGCTTGGCTATATGATAGTGATGAAAATGCGCCTATCCCAGCTAAATTTGATCCTAACTCTGAAGATAATCATTATTTGTATTGTCGTTTATGGCTAGATAGGCTTGATTATTTGCCTTATGTTGCCATGTTTCATCTTTATAATAATTTAGAGTATTCGTATATGGAAATGTATGATTGGGTAGCTTTTCTTACAATACGAATACCTTACAAACTACCTGCTCCACCAGATGCTTCTATCTGTTCAAGTAATAAAAATGCCTATTGGCAATGGTATCGTAATTGTTTATTAGCTATATCAATTGCCAGTCAGCCTTTTGCAACGGCCAAATATCTTCAAACTGAAAATAATACATTCCAACTACCGGATGATAATTTGCTATCCCCTCTTATTAATATTTTTAAACAAGGAAACTGGCAAAATGAAACAGAGTTATATAATCTGATTAACAATGACAGTAAGTTAATTAATTGCATTTTAATAAATTATCCAAATTCAATTGAATCGTATATTGATGATACACCTGATAGCATTGATTTTAACGAAATTGAGCAAAAATTTGAACAAGTATGGCAACCTAAATTAGCGAAACAAAACCCTCTCTACTTGATGATTTTATACACCATAGTATTTAATAAGCCCAATCAAAAAACAAAATTAGATCAGATGTTGAAAAATGTTACTGGTGATAATAAAGAGTTGATAGAAACAGCAAAAAATCTAAAAAAGAGTTGGGATGCACCGTTTTTTGATCGCAGTATGATATACAATTACACTAAACAAACTGATGAAATAATGATACTTACTAAACGTTTTTCTAGCTATTACGGTATATACGATGAAGATGAACTTGAAGTGTTATACAAGTTTAAAAACAACAGTGACAATGATTTAGTCTTACGGCTTTGTGCGTCATTACTTATAGCAAAAAATCATGAAAATCAACAAAAACTGGAATCACAGCCATTACCTAAAAATAAATGGTGGCAGTTTTGGCGTTGGAAAGGGCGAACTAATATAAAAGGTTTTATTATACAATTATGTTGTAGCTTCATTGTGTTAGGATTGATGACCGTATTTAACAACAATTTTGAATTGAATAGTCCTACTTTTTCTATGATTTGTTATTCTATTGCTGTAACCAATATGGTTTTTGCTTTAAAACGACGTTTTAATGATATTGATAAAGGAGAACCGCTCATCGGTTTTGTGACCCAAATGTTGGCTTCTCTCTTATTTTTTATGCCATTTTGGGGTTCTGGCATCAAACACACTAACCGTTTTGGACCACCGGTAGAAGAAACAACCAAAGAAAAGGAAAAGTAAACAAAATAAAGTCCTCTTTTTTAGAGATAAAAAAGAGGACTTTTTATATTTTTTAAAATTTTATTGGTTATCGATTTAGATCTTGTAGATTAGATTCAATTTCACAACGAATTTCGTTAATTTCTTCAGGGTTTTGTCTATTTAATACTTCCATAAAAGCTTCGATATATGATCCAATTAATAGTCGTTCATCACCCAATGATTGGGCCCATGCACATTCTAGCCTTGCCAATAAGGTACGATTCGGCATTTCGTCACGAGGGTGAATTTTAAGTTCTTTCAAGCGATCATGACTGTCTTGTTTTTGTTTGTCTGTTAATCCAATTGGACTATGATCAATCACTTTGCCATGTTGTTTGCCGGTTTCAAGCAAAACTACATCAACTTCTAATAGGCCATTTAGATCATAACTAAAGCGGACATCAATTCCTTGTGTTCTTTCCATTGGCGTTAGAGGTACTTCAAACTCATCAATTAAAACATTATTTTCAACGCGTGGATTTTCACCTTGATAAACCGAAATACATATCACTTTTTGTTGAGGGTGCGTTGTGTAAAATGTTTTTACTTTTGATGTTGGCACAATGGTATTACGTTCAATAATGGGTGAAAATAGCCCACTGACATTATTTGAACAACTTTCAATCCCTAGCGTATAAGGGCACACATCAGTAAGAATGACTTCTTCAACATCAGCATTTCGCAATCGACAAGCCGCTTGAACTGCGGCACCTTGTGCCACGATCGTTGTCGGATTTATGTGGCGATAGGGTAATTTACCAAACAATTTAGTAACCAGTTCTCGTACCACACCTAATTGCGATGAACCTCCGACTAATACGATATGTTCAAGTTGATTAGGTTTTAATCGCGCATCACTTAATGCCTGTTCAATTGGTGCTCTTAGTCGATTAAGTAGTGGTAACCATAGTGTTTTAGCTCGGCTTTCGTTTAAGGAAAATTGCCACTGCTTATCTTGCCAAAACCAAGTTAAAGTTTGTGATTGTTCACCATTTAACTTACATTTTAGTTGTTCGGCTAAATCTAACAAGCGAGCATAATCATCGGTCGAAATATCTTGCTTTTTAAGGTTCCATTCACTTAAGCAAACTTTAACAAGCTCTTGGGTAAAATCTTCACCACCTAAATAGTTATCACCTGCAGAAGCATGTACTTCAATAATGGGCATTGAATATTCAAGCACTGTTACATCAAACGTACCACCACCTAAATCAAATACTAAAGTGTTACCCGATTGATCTTCATGTAATCCGTATGCCATAGCGGCTGCTGTTGGTTCATTGATTAAGCGTACAGCATTTAATCCAGCTAACTCGGCAGCAAAGCGAGTTTGCTTGCGTTGTTCATCATTAAAATAAGCAGGAACAGAAATGACAACATCACGAACTTCTTGGTTTAAAAAAGCCTCTGCATCTGCTTTCAATGATTTTAAAATTATGGCTGAAAGCTCAGTTGGCGTAAATTTTTTGTCACCTAATTCGAAAACTTTATTTGAACCTAAAAAGCGTTTAAATGCTGCTGCACTGCGATTTGGATGAGTGGTTAAACGAGACAATGCCGCATGTCCGACTAAAATAGAATCGTCTTCATCAACACTAACTGCAGATGGTGTAACAACTTCACCAATTGAATTAGGAATGAGGACCGGTTTACCATCTTGCCAAACACAAATTAAACTGTTTGTAGTGCCTAAATCAATACCGATTGGATAATGCATAAACTCTCTAAATAATATAATAATTCCCTATTGTTTAGATTATATACTAGCGATCACCAGAATTGCAAAAATGATACTAAAGATTAGTAAAATAAGTTTATCTATGATCTTTAAATATAATTATTTTATTCGTTAATTTTTGTAATTTGGCTAACAAGTTTACCTTTTTTCAGCTTTGTTACGATAATGTCACCCACCGTGACTTGCTCAGAGCGACGAACTACTGTGTTGTCTTCGTCGGTGGTAACTGAATAACCTCGTTCGAGAGTAGCTAGCGGACTAACGTTGTTAAGTTGAGAGGTTTGTAAAACAAATTGATGTTGTGATTTTGTTAATTTTTGTTTAATTAAATTAATTAATTGCTGTTGTTTTTGCCAAGTCAGTTGCCCTAAATAGGTAATATTATTTTGTGGAGATACTCGTAATAGTCGTTTATCAAGTGAATTATGGCGATTTGATAGTCTGAGCAAATATTGCTGAATATTTTCAGATAATGAATGGTGATAAGCTAAGAGTTGATTTAATTGTTTTTCTAGCTTTGTTTGTGGATGTTGAGTTTGTAATTGATGTCGCCATTTATTGAGTTTTTCTCGGCACTGTATTAAATAATAATCCATTGCCATGGTTAAATGCTGCTGTTGAACTTGCAAACGCTTTACTTGTTGTAAACTATCTCGACTAACAAGCTCGGCTGCCGCAGATGGGGTTGCCGCTCTAACATCAGCCACAAAATCGGCAATCGTAAAATCAATCTCATGCCCAACGGCACTCACAATTGGTATTTGACTAGCAAAAATAGCTCTGGCTACCACTTCTTCATTAAATGACCATAAGTCTTCAAGCGAGCCACCACCTCGTCCAACGATTAATACATCACATTCTTGACGAATGTTGGCAATGTGAATCATGTTAGCGATTTGTCTTGCCGCTTCACCGCCTTGTACTTGCGTTGGGTAAATAATTAAATGCAAACTTGGATCTCGGCGTTTTAATATCTGACAAATATCATGCAATGCCGCACCCGTTGATGAAGTGATAATTCCAACTGTGCGAATGTTTTCTGGTAATGGTTGTTTATTGGTAGAATCAAATAAACCTTCCTCAGACAGCTTTTGTTTTAGTTGCTCAAACTTTTGCTGTAACAATCCTGTACCTGCTGCTTGGATTTTATCAATAACCAGTTGGTATTCGCCACGCGCCTCATATAGTGTTACTGTGGCCCGAACTAAAACTTGTTGCCCATTTTGTGGGGTAAAACCCGCACGAAAATTGCTATTGCGAAACATAGCACAGCGTACTTGTGCACTATCGTCTTTTAACGAAAAATACCAATGACCTGATGATGGACGTGAAAAGTTTGATATTTCACCTATTAACCAGATCTGGCCAATCACATCACAAAGCAATTCTTTAACCATTTGATTAAGATCTTTCACTGATAAAATCGAATTGCTTTGCATGCTATTATCCTTATTACAACTATATTATAACTATAAAGGTTTATACTAAATCAAATTGAGCCCAAATTGGTGCATGATCAGATGGTTTTATCATTGCACGAATATCATAATCAATACCCGTTTGTTTACAATAAGTCATCATTTTTTGACTAGCTAATATTAAATCAATTCTTAACCCATTATGGGTTTCAAAACCTTTAGTACGATAATCAAACCAAGAATACTCAAGTTCAGTTGGGTGAGCATTGCGGTAAGTATCAATAAAACCGAGAGACATTAAGTTGTTTATCCATTTTCGTTCTTCAGGTAAAAATGAACATTTTCCCGTACGAAGCCATCGTTTACGGCTATCATCTGGAATGCCAATGTCTAAATCGGTTGGGCAAATATTCATATCGCCCATAACTAAAGTTAGTTGATTATTTAATTGATGATCTTGTAAATACTGTATTAAATCCTTATAAAATTTACGTTTAGCAGGGTATTTGATTTCATGATGTAAACTTTCACCTTGAGGGAAATAACCATTAATTATTGTTAAATTACCTTGGCTAGTAGGTAACTCAATCATGATCAAACGACATTGAGCATCATCACTATCGTTTGGAAAGCCACATTGCACAGACAAAGGTTGTTGCTTGGTTAACAACGCTACTCCATAATGCCCTTTTTGTCCGTGATAATGTAAGTGATAACCAAACTGTGCTAATTCGTCAATGGGAAACTG
The DNA here is from genome assembly GCF_001690535.1 of Gilliamella sp. Bif1-4. Lineage (NCBI taxonomy): Bacteria > Pseudomonadati > Pseudomonadota > Gammaproteobacteria > Orbales > Orbaceae > Gilliamella > Gilliamella sp. Bif1-4. The sequence goes on from NZ_LZHC01000034.1 coordinate 30,010, forward strand.
ATCGTTATGAACTTTAGTTTCTTGTAAACCAATAATATCTGGTTGGTGTGTCTCAATAATTGCTGATAATTGATGAATTCGAGCACGAAGGCTATTAATATTAAACGATATAACTTTCATAATAAATTTATTATATTTAATTCCATGTTATAAACTAAATACGCATCGTAACAAAAATACGTTATACTGTTAAGCTATTACAATAAAAACCACCATTTGTGATAAAGGGAATCGCTAAATATGTCTACGGAATTACTTACCTTGCGCGATAAAATCGATGAAGTTGATAAATCCATTTTATCTTTAATTACAAAGCGATTAGCATTAGTTACCGAAGTCGGCGAAGTAAAAAGCAAACATGGCATTCCGATTTATGATCCCAAACGTGAAGCGGATATGTTAGCTAAAAGGCGACATGAGGCTGAAAAACTCGGTATATCCCCCAATTTAATAGAAGATATTTTACGCCGTTTAATGCGTGAGTCTTATATTAGCGAAAATGATAAAGGTTTTAAAAAAGTCTATAGTGGTCAAGGTTCAATAGTAATTGTTGGTGGTAATGGGCAAATGGGGCGATTGTTTGCTCGTTTATTTGCTTTATCTGGCTATCAGGTTAAAACATTAGGCTCCAAAACTATGCATCAAACAGCCGAAGTGGTTGCTGATGCAGCGGCCGTTATCGTGACAGTACCTATTAACAAAACTTGTGAAATCATTAAACAGCTACCGCCATTACCCAAAGATTGTATTTTAACGGATTTTACATCCATAAAGGCTAAGCCTCTCCAAGCAATGCTTGATAAACATCAAGGACCTGTGGTCGGTTTACACCCAATGTTTGGTCCAGATGTACCAAATTTAGCCAAACAAATTATTGTTTATTGTGATGGGCGATATCCAGATAAATACCAATGGCTAATTGAACAAATGCGTATTTGGGGCGCCAATTTATGTGCAATTAATGCCAAAGAGCATGACAAATGCATGTCATTCATCCAAGCATTACGCCATTTCACTTCGTTCTCATATGGTGTCAATTTGCAGCGAGAACAGGCCGATTTAGAGCAATTGATCGCGCTTTCTTCGCCAATTTATCGCCTTGAATTGATGATGGTTGGGCGCTTATTTGCTCAAGATCCTGAGCTTTATGCCGATATCATCATGGCATCAGATGATAATATTGAATTAATCAAACGCTACTATGAACGCTTTGGGCAAATGGTCGAACTTATAGAACAACGTGACAAAACTAAATTTATTAAAAGTTTTAACGAAGTTACTCAATGGTTTGGTAGTTATGCCGAACGTTTTATTAAAGAAAGCCAAGGATTATTAAAATTTGCCAATGATAATCGAGAATAGCTTTATATTAAAAGATATACTTTCCTGAAAGTTTTTTACAAATTAAAATATACTTTTTATCAAAAGATAGTTGTTAGAAATAATAAATGTTAGTGTGAGGGAATATCATGTCTAATCGAAAATATTTTGGTACAGATGGGATTCGCGGTAAAGTTGGCCAGTATCCTATTACACCAGATTTTGCGCTTAAATTAGGCTGGGCTGCTGGGCGAGTGCTAGCCAAAGATGGCGTTAAAAAAGTATTAATCGGTAAAGATACCCGCATTTCAGGCTATATGCTTGAATCAGCACTAGAAGCGGGATTTGCTTCTGCTGGTGTTGCCGCTGCGTTTACAGGACCAATGCCAACCCCAGCTATTGCCTATTTAACCCGCACTTTTCGTGCCGATGCCGGCGTTGTTATTTCTGCTTCGCACAATCCTTTTTATGATAATGGTATTAAATTCTTTTCAACTGAAGGGAAAAAGCTTGATGATACAATCGAATTAGAAATTGAAGCCGAACTTGAAAAAGAGATCGATTGCGTTGAATCCAAACAACTGGGGCGAGCAAGCCGTATTACCGATGCTGCAGGCCGTTATATCGAATTTTGTAAAAGTACATTTGACCATGATTTAAGTTTGGCTAGACTTAAAATTGTTGTCGATTGCGCTAATGGTGCCACCTATCACATAGCACCAAAAGTATTACGAGAACTTGGCGCTCAAGTAATAAAAATGGGGTGTGAACCAGATGGTGTTAACATCAATGAAAACTGTGGCGCAACTGATATAAAATCGCTTGCTAAACGAGTTATTGACGAAAAAGCCAATCTAGGCTTTGCATTAGATGGTGATGGCGATCGCATCATCATGGTTGATCATGAAGGTCGCAAAGTTGATGGTGATTTAATTATCTATATCATTGCACGCGAAGCATTAAGACAAGGTCAACTAAAAGGTGGCGTTGTCGGTACATTAATGAGCAATATGGGGCTTGAGATAGCACTTAAAAAGCTTGGTATTCCTTTTGTCCGTGCCAAAGTTGGAGATCGTTATGTGCTTGAAAAACTGGTCGAAAAAGATTGGCGCTTAGGCGCTGAAAATTCGGGGCACGTTTTATTATTAGATAAAACGACAACAGGAGATGGTATCGTTGCTGGCCTACAAGTACTAGCCGCAATGGTACGCAATGACATGTCATTAGCTGATTTATGTAGCGGTATGACAATGTTACCACAAGTGTTGATTAATGTTAGATTTTCGGGTGAGCATGATCCACTAAATAGCACTACAGTAAAATCGGCGATTGAGCAAGCAGAAAAACAACTTGGTCATCACGGTCGAGTGTTGATTCGTAAATCAGGAACCGAACCATTAATTCGTGTCATGGTGGAAGGAAAAAACGAAACAGAAGTGCAAAATTTGGCCGAAGCTATTGCTGTAGCAGTTAAAACCTAAAATTAGCGTCATTTATACCCATTAATTAAGCCATTAATTGAGCTGTATTGAGGTTAAAATAGTGAGAGAAGTTGCGTGCATTTACGCAAAATTAGTAAAAAGTGTCTAAAATTTTAATTTTGTTAATCAAAGGTTGACTTGTTATAGGCAATTAGGTTTAAAATAGTAACTTCAGATTATTACAGCAATTGCTTATATCTTTCAAATGAAAACATGAGCAATATTTTTTATTTTTTAAAAATAGGTTAAGAGGGTTATATGTCAGTTTCCTCTCCAGCTTCACCACAAGCTTATATCAAGCACCATCTTGAGAACTTACAAGTAGGTTCTGGTTTTTGGACCTTAAATCTTGACTCGTTGTTCTTTTCGATTCTGCTTGGTGTTATCTTTCTATGGGTATTTCATCGTGTTGCCCAAAAAGCCACCAGTGGCGTCCCAAGTAAACTGCAATGTGCGGTAGAAATGATTTTCGAATTTGTCAATAATACTGTTAAGGACATGTTTACTGGTCAAAATAAACTCATTGCGCCGTTAGCATTAACGGTGTTTATTTGGGTTTTCTTAATGAATTTAATGGATCTTATCCCTGTTGATTTTCTACCTTATGCAGGGCAGTATCTAGGTGTATCACATTTAAGAGTAGTACCAACCGCAGATGTTAGCATTACTATGTCAATGTCTTTAGGTGTGTTTGCACTTATCATCATTTATTCAATCAAGTACAAAGGAATTTCAGGATTTGTTAAAGAATATACCTTGCATCCATTTAATCACTGGGCGTTTGCACCTATTAATTTAGTACTTGAATTAGTTAGCCTATTAGCGAAACCGGTTTCTTTAGGGCTTCGACTTTTCGGAAATATGTATGCAGGTGAACTTATCTTCATCCTAATTGCTGCATTATTACCTTGGTGGTCACAGTGGGTATTATCGTTACCATGGGCCATTTTCCATATTTTAATAATTACGTTACAAGCTTTTATTTTTATGGTGTTGACGATCGTCTACTTAGCTATGGCGTCGGCAACGGAAGATCATTAATTTTAATATTTTTTTGTTAATAAACTGGAGTATATAATGGAAATGTTATTTGTAGCCGCAGGCATTATGATGGGATTAGCTGCAATTGGTGGTGCAGTTGGTATTGGTTTATTAGGCGGTAAATTTTTAGAAGGTGCTGCTCGTCAACCAGAATTAATGCCTATGTTACGTACTCAATTCTTTATCGTTATGGGTTTAGTTGATGCAATCCCAATGATCTGTGTAGGTATTGCACTTTATGTTATTTTTGCTGTTGCAGGTTAATAAAAATTTAAGAGGAATCGTGTCATGAATATGAACGCAACTCTCCTCGGCCAAGCAATTACATTTGTATTGTTTGTTTGGTTCTGTATGAAGTTTGTTTGGCCTCCTGTTATTGGCGCAATTGAAAAACGCCAAAAAGAGATCGCCGAAGGACTTGCTTCAGCAGAAACAGCAAAAAAAGATTTGGAATTAGCCAAAGCAAATACATCTGACATAATGCAACAGGCTAAGGTTGAGGCTAATGCAATTATTGAGCAAGCAAATAAACGCAAAGCAGTCATTCTTGAAGAAGCAAAGCAAGAAGCTTCTCGCGAAAAAGAACGAATTGTTGCTCAAGGACTTGCCGAAGTAGAGGCTGAACGCAAACGAGCAAGAGAAGAGCTCAAACAGCAAGTCGCTACACTCGCTATTGCTGGTGCAGAAAAAATTATTGAACGTTCTGTTAATGAAGCCGCAAATAGCGACATCATTGATAAACTCGTAGCTGAACTATAAGGAGAATAGAGCAATGGCTGACTTAATTACGATTGCTCGCCCTTATGCTAAAGCCGCTTTCGAATTTGCGGTAGAAAATAACAGCATCGAATCATGGCATAAAATGTTAGTGCTAACATCTGAAGTGAGTAAAGATACTCAAATAAGAAGTGTTTTAACATCTGATATGAAAACTGATTCGGTGGCTAATTTACTCATCAATATCTGTAAAGATGTGTTAGATGAGTTTAGCACTAATTTTATTAAGATTATGGCTGAAAACAAGCGATTATCACTTCTTCCTGAAGTGTTAACCTTGTTTGAACAATATTGTTTAGATAGAGAATCACAAGCAGATGTTGATGTAATTTCTGCCAGTGAACTAACTAATGAGCAACTTAATAAAATTTCTGTCGCTGTCGAAAAACGTTTATCACGAAAAGTAAAACTAAAATGTCATATAGATAAATCGCTCATTTCTGGTTTTATTATTCGTACGGGCGATATGGTTATTGATAGTAGTATCAGAGGGCGTTTAAATCGTTTAAATAACGCTCTACAGTCTTAAGGGGACTGATAATGCAGCTAAATTCAACTGAAATAAGTGAACTAATTAAAGAGCGGATAGCTCAGTTCAATATTGTGAGTGATGCTCACAATGAAGGAACTATCATATCTGTAAGTGATGGTATCCTTCGAATCCACGGATTAACTGATGTAATGCAAGGCGAAATGATCGCATTACCAGGGGGCCGATATGCAATGGCATTAAACCTTGAAAGAGACTCCGTCGGTGCGGTAGTCATGGGACCATACGAAGACTTGTCTGAAGGTATGAAAGTACAATGTACTGGACGTATTTTACAAGTACCAGTTGGTGAAGGTTTATTAGGTCGCGTTATTAACACACTAGGTGAACCAATTGATGGTAAAGGCTCACTTCAACATAACGGTTTTTCACCAATAGAAGTCGTTGCACCCGGTGTTATCGATCGTAAATCCGTTGACCAAGCATTACAAACTGGTTATAAAGCCGTTGACTCAATGATTCCAATTGGACGAGGTCAACGTGAACTTATCATCGGTGACCGTCAAACAGGTAAAACAGCACTTGCTGTCGATGCAATCATCAACCAACGTAACTCAGGTGTAAAATGTATTTATGTTGCCATTGGTCAAAAACAATCAACTATTGCCAATGTTGTACGTAAACTTGAAGAACATGGTGCACTTAAAAACACTATTGTGGTCGTGGCATCAGCGTCTGAATCAGCTGCGTTACAATACTTAGCGCCATATGCTGGTTGTGCAATGGGTGAATACTTCCGCGATCGTGGTCAAGATGCATTAATTGTTTATGATGATTTATCTAAACAGGCTGTTGCTTACCGTCAAATTTCGTTATTACTTCGTCGTCCGCCTGGACGTGAAGCTTATCCTGGTGATGTATTTTATCTTCATTCTCGTTTACTTGAACGCGCAGCGCGAGTCAACGAAGCCTATGTTGAAGAGTACACGAAAGGCGAAATTAAAGGAAAAACAGGCTCATTAACAGCATTACCAATTATTGAAACTCAGGCTGGTGACGTTTCAGCATTCGTACCAACTAACGTAATTTCGATTACTGATGGTCAGATTTTCCTTGAAACTAGCCTATTTAACTCAGGTATCCGCCCTGCGGTTAACCCTGGTATTTCGGTTTCACGTGTGGGTGGTGCTGCACAAACTAAGATAATGAAAAAATTATCAGGTGGTATTCGTACTGCGCTTGCACAGTATCGTGAATTAGCTGCGTTCTCTCAATTTGCATCAGACTTAGATGAAGCAACAAGAAACCAATTAAGTCACGGTGAAAAAGTAACAGAATTGTTAAAACAAAAGCAATACTCACCAATGACTGTTGCTGAACAATCAATAGTACTTTACGCCGCTGAGCGTGGTTATCTTGAAGATGTAGAATTAGCTAAAGTATTACCATTTGAAACAGCGCTACTTGCTTATGCCCATAGTCAATATGCCGATTTTGTCAAATCAATTGATGAAACAGGTAATTACAATGATGAGATTGAAACTAAGCTAAAAGAATTACTTGAAAGCTTTAAATCAACTCAAACATGGTAAGGATGAGGTAAAAAATGGCTAATGCAAAAGAGATTAGAACAAAAATTGCCAGTATCCAAAGTACGCAAAAAATCACTAAAGCGATGGAAATGGTTGCTAATTCTAAAATGCGTAAAACGCAAGATAGAATGGCTGCTAGTCGACCCTATGCTGAAATGATTCGTGAAGTAATTGGACATTTAGCGTTAGCTCAGATAGGCGCCAAACATCCTTATTTAGAAGAAAGAGATGTAAAACGAGTTGGCTATCTTATCATTTCAACCGACCGTGGTTTATGTGGTGGATTAAATATCAATCTTTTTAAAACTGTTATTGCTGACATGTCAGCATGGCAGGAAAAGGGTGTTGAAGCTGATGTTGCTTTAATTGGTTCGCGTGGTGTTTCGTTTTTCTCATCAGTAAAAGCAAACATCTTAACCCAAGTCACTAATTTGGGTGATGAACCAAATTTATCCGATTTAATTGGGCCGGTAAAAACAATGCTTGAGGCATATGACAACGGTAAAATTGATAAATTATATATTGTTACTAATAAATTTATTAATACGATGTCACAAAAACCAACAATTCAGCAATTATTACCTTTACCGCCATCAGAAGATAAAAAACTTAAAGCTTCACCATGGGATTATATTTATGAGCCTGATGCTAAATCACTATTAGATGTGATTTTACGTCGCTATATTGAATCACAAGTCTATCAAGCTGTGGTTGATAATTTAGCGAGTGAACAAGCAGCAAGAATGGTGGCCATGAAAGCGGCAACGGATAACGGTGCAAACCTAATTAATGAATTACAAATTGTGTATAATAAAGCACGTCAAGGTGCTATCACAAATGAATTAATTGATATTGTATCCGGTGCAGCCGCTGTTTCAGGTTAGTGCTAAATATTGGCTTATAGTTAAGAAAAAGACGTAGAGGATTAAAAATGGCTACTGGAAAGATTGTCCAGATCATCGGTGCGGTGGTTGATGTCGAATTCCCAGAAGATGCAGTACCAAAGGTATATGATGCATTAGAAGTGGAAACAGGCACAGAAAAATTAGTTCTGGAAGTTCAGCAACAATTAGGTGGTGGCGTTGTATGTTGTATCGCAATGGGTTCATCTGATGGTTTAAGACGTGGACTTGACGTAGTAAACACTGGTCACGGCATTGAAGTGCCTGTTGGTACAAAAACACTAGGTCGTATTATGAACGTACTTGGTGATCCTGTTGATAAAGCGGGTCCAATTGGTGAAGAAGAACGTTGGGCGATTCACCGTGCAGCCCCAACCTATGAAGAACTTGCAAACTCAACTGAATTACTTGAAACAGGTATTAAAGTTATCGACTTAATTTGTCCATTTGCTAAAGGTGGTAAAGTTGGTCTGTTTGGTGGTGCTGGTGTAGGTAAAACCGTTAACATGATGGAGTTGATCCGTAATATCGCTATTGAACACTCAGGTTACTCAGTGTTTACTGGTGTGGGCGAACGTACTCGTGAAGGTAATGACTTTTACCACGAAATGAAAGAATCAAACGTACTTGATAAAGTATCATTAGTTTACGGCCAAATGAATGAGCCACCAGGAAACCGTTTACGTGTTGCGTTAACTGGTTTAACTATGGCTGAAAAATTCCGTGACGAAGGTAAAGATGTTTTATTATTCATCGATAATATTTATCGTTATACCTTAGCCGGTACTGAAGTATCTGCGTTATTAGGTCGTATGCCATCGGCAGTAGGTTATCAACCAACATTAGCTGAAGAAATGGGGCTACTACAAGAACGTATTACTTCAACTAAGACTGGTTCGATTACTTCAATCCAAGCGGTGTATGTTCCAGCAGATGACTTGACTGACCCATCACCAGCAACAACCTTTGCTCACTTAGATGCGACAATCGTATTAAGTCGACAAATTGCTTCTTTAGGTATCTATCCGGCAGTGGATCCATTAGATTCAACTAGTCGTCAATTAGATCCTTTAGTTGTTGGGCAAGAGCACTATGATTGTGCCCGTGGTGTTCAGTCAATTCTACAACGTTATCAAGAATTAAAAGATATTATTGCTATTCTTGGTATGGATGAGTTATCTGAAGATGATAAATTGATCGTTGCTCGTGCACGTAAAATTCAGCGCTTCTTATCTCAACCATTCTTTGTTGCAGAAGTATTTACTGGTTCACCAGGAAAATATGTACCTTTAAAAGATACGATCAGTGCATTTAAAGGAATCATGAATGGTGATTATGACCATATTCCTGAACAAGCATTCTATATGGTTGGTTCAATTGATGAAGCGATTGAGAAGGCAAAATCTCTCTAAGAGATTCATTGAACGAAGATCGTATTAATGGAGATCGTATTATGGCACTAACTTCCTATAAATTAGAAGTTGTTAGTGCTGAATCTCACCTGTTTTCGGGTGATGTTCAGCGAATCAGAGTCACAGGTAAAGAAGGTGAACTTGGGATTTATCCTGGTCATACCCCTTTACTCACAACCATAAAACCAGGCATGGTCGGCATTGTGAAAGCGGATGGTGAAGAAGAGTTTATCTATCTATCTGGTGGCATCTTAGAAGTACAACCTAACATCGTAACTATCTTGGCAGATACCGCAATTCGTGGTGAAGATTTAGATGAAGCAAGAGCACAAGAAGCAGTAAGACAAGCACAAGAACATATTAATCACCCAAGCGATGATATGTCATTTGCACAAGCATCTGCTGAATTATCAAAAGCTTTGGCAAAAATTCGCGTTATTGAATTGACTCGCCGCATGGGTCAATAATTTGCTTTTTGATTTTCTATCATACACAAAAGGCTATTTGGTATTACAAGTAGCCTTCTTTAATTTGAACACTTTTAAATTTAGGGGGCGCTCTTTCCTTCAATAACTTTTTTAGGATAATATACTTACAAATTTATACTGAAACATATGTTTTCCTGAAACTTTTTTACAAGAAACAAGTAATCTTTCAAAATAACATTTTGTTTCTCACTAGTTTTATTTAATGGGTAAAACATCACACTGACTAGATTTATTGACAGCTATCAGCGATAATCTTAATAAATCTTATCAACATTAATGTGATTATGTTTACCATTTACCATTCAAATCAAGTCGATCTACTTAAGTCACTCGTGAGCGAATTAATGCATAGGCAACCATTAGAGGATGTATTTACACCTGATGTTGTTATGGTACAAAGTCAAGGCATGGCACAATGGTTGCAAATAGCGTTAGCGAATGAACTTGGTATCGTGGCTAATGTTGATTTTCTTTTTCCAACTCAGTTTATTTGGCAACTTTATCAAGTCTTGTTACCAGAAGCGCCAATTGAAAATAGCTTTAATGTTGAATCAATGAGTTGGCGTTTGTATTATTTGTTGCCCCAAGTTATTAAACAACCTGAATTTAGCGCGCTTAAACATTATCTCGATATTGATAAGCAAGATAAAAAACGATATCAGCTTGCAACGCGTATTGCGCGATTATTTGACCAATATTTAGTTTACCGTCCAGATTGGCTAGCAAAATGGGAGGCAAACCAGTCTGTTGCCGAATTGAATCATCATTCTGATGAAACGTGGCAAGCGGAGTTGTGGCGAAAACTAATATCAATTAGTCAACCTTATCATCGCGCTAATATTTATCAACAAATGCTTGAAATGTTATTAGATAATAACTTTGAACGTTCACGTTTAGATTCGTTACCTAACCGTATTTTTATTTTTGGTATTACTTCTCTTCCTCCTATTTATCTTTCGCTACTTTCAGCTCTTGGACAACATATTGATGTCCATTTAATGTTTAATAACCCGTGTAAATGGTATTGGGGCGATATTGCTGAAAAACAGTTGTCAGATATATTAAATACACCCGATAAAATACCCAATCCTCTTTTAACCTCATGGGGAAAACTCGGGCGTGATAATCTATTTTTGTTACAAGAATTTAATAATAAGCAAGATATTGAAGCGTTTGTCGATCAGGAGCGTTCTTGTCTGTTACATGCCATTCAGCAAGATATTTTAGAACTGTATCAAACCAATTTTGACAATAAAACTTTTACCGTAATCGATAAGTCAATTTCGTTTCATGTCTGCCATAGTGAACAACGTGAAGTTGAGGTATTGTATGACTACCTGCTATCGGTTTTTGACGCAGATCCTACGCTGGAGTTGCGCGATTGCATTGTGATGGTGTCGGATATTGATAAGTATGTTCCTTATATTCGATCCGTTTTTGGTAATGCTATTGAAAAGCGCTATTTACCTTTTACCATTTCAGATCAAAAAGCACGAAATATCGATCCGATCGTTCAAGGTTTTTTCTCTATTTTAAATTTTCCACAAAGTCGATTTACTGCTGCAGAACTGTTTAATTTATTAGAGATACCAGCAATTTCAGAAAAATTTGCGATTAGTGAATCGCAGTTAGTGCTGTTGCGAACTTGGATTGTTGAGTCAGGTATTCGTTTTGGACTTGATAGTGCACATAGTTGGTTATTTGGGCTTGAGCGGTTATTACTTGGTTACACGATGAACAGTGAACAAGGCGGTTGGCAACAAATATTACCTTGTGATAGTGCAACAGGTTTAGATGCCGAATTAATAGGTCAATTAGCTGAATTTATTAAAGTTGTAAGTAAGTGGTTTGCTATCTTAAATGAAGAAAAACCGCTAATTAATTGGCAACCTTGTTGCCTTGAATTAATTAATGATTTTTTTGTAAGTAATGTTCAACGTGAATCCATTTTATTGATGATCGAAGAAGAATGGCAAGAATTGATTAATAGCGGTTTATCGGCTAGTTATACAGATAATATTTCTATCACTATTTTGCATGATGCTATGCAATCACGCTTAGAGCAAAATCATTTAGCGCATCGTTTTTTAGTTGGTAAGATAAACTTTTGTACCATGATGCCAATGCGTTCTATTCCATTTAAAGTGGTTTGTTTACTTGGTATGAATGACGGTGATTATCCAAGAACGTCTCTTCCACTTGACTTTGATTTAATCGCACAGCATCCAAGACGAGGCGATCGCAGCCGTCGCACAGATGACCGTTACCTTTTTTTAGAAGCAATTTTATCTGCACAAAAACAGCTGTATATCAGTTATATTGGCCACGACATAAAAGATAATAGTGAACGTTACCCTTCTATACTTGTTGATGAGCTTTGGGAATATATTGACCAATATTATTGTAAACCTGAAAATAATGCAGATATTACTGCGAATAACTCGGATTTTTTACGTGTAAACCATACACGCACACCGTTTAATCCCCAAAATTTTTTACAAAAACCAAAAAGCTATGCCGATGAGTGGTTACCTGCGGCATTGCAACAAGGTAAAAGTCAGTTATTTATTAGTGAAATACCTATTATTAGTGTAGATAATATTAATCTTGATGAATTAAAACGATTTTATCATCACTCTATCAAGCTATTTTTACAGAAGCGTTTTAATTTTTATGATAATTATCTGGATGATACCTTACCTGATGCCGAAAACTTTAATCTTGATAGCTTAAAGCGCTATCAATTAAACTTACAGATTTTAAATGAATTAATTGCTAATAAATCGCAACAACCAGATGATTTCTATCAACGATTAGCGTTAACAGGTGACTTACCAGATGGTGCATTTGGTGAAATTATTTATGATAATCAATTTAAATCATTGCAACCTTTAGCCAATAAAATTGATCAAGAACGTTTAGTCATGACAACGCAAGAAGTTAATTTAACCATTTCATCCAATGATCAACATTACCAATTACAAGGTTGGCTAACTCACATTCAAGATGATGGTATATTGACATGGCGACCATCAAAGCTTTCGATTCGCGATGGTATTTCATTGTGGATTGATCATCTGGTTTATTGCATTTTAAATCCCAATAAAATTCAGAATCAAAGTCGTATGTATGGTCGAGAAGATAATGAATGGCGATTTTCGCATTTAAATACAGATCAGGCCTTAGCCATATTAACTGATTTAGTTGAAGGCTATTTACAGGGAATCAATAAACCATTATTAATGCCATTAAAAAGCTCATGGAATTGGTTAATTGCAGCTTACGACAAAAAAACAGGTAAGATTATCGCTAGCGATAAAGCTATCAATCAACTTTTAAATTCATGGCAAGGCGGATTTAACCAATCCGCCGAGTGTGACAGTTATTATACTCGTCTTTATCCTGAGTTAACCGATACACTGATTGAACAAATTATATTTACTGCTGAGCGATTTTTATTGCCAATTTTATTACATCAAACAACGGCAGAATAAGAGGCATTATGTTTATTGATACACATTGTCATTTTGATTTTCCACCTTTTAGTGATTTTCTTGCTGATTCAATAAATAAGATTCGCCAAGCGAATATTGTTGGGTTAATTATACCCGCAGTTAGTGCTAACTATTTTGATGCTGTTTTACAACTTACGAATAAATACCATGAACTTTATGCCGCTTTGGGGTTGCATCCTATCTATCAACATACTATGGCTGATTTAGAACTATTAACCAATATTGTTAAAACAAAGCCTAAAAAATTAGTTGCCATTGGTGAAATCGGGCTCGATCGCTATGATCTAAGTGTCGATTGGCAACAACAATTATTATTTTTTAGGTCACAATTAACAATTGCCAAACAGTTTGATCTCCCCGTTTTGATACATTCACGCAAAGCGCACGATATTATGTACCACGAATTACACCGCGCCAATTTACCTTGTCGCGGTGTAATACATGGTTTTTCAGGTAGCTATCAACAAGCCATGCAATTTGTTAAGTTGGGTTATTATATTGGTGTAGGTGGCGTAATTAGTTATGAACGTGCAAATAAAACTCGCAATACAATTGCTCAATTACCGCTTGACAGCCTAGTGCTTGAAACTGATGCTCCCGACATGCCATTAAGTGGTCGTCAAGGTCAAGTCAATCGTCCTGAATATATCGCTGAGATTTTTAAAATTTTGACACAATTACGCACTGAATCACCAGATCACATGCTTAACACGATTTTAATAAATACCTTGACGCTATTTAGTGGAATCAATAGAATAAAAATTTAACAAGCGACTAAAATAACTTTATTATTATGGAGTTATTTTTAGTAAACCGACAGTAGGTTTATATGGCTAGACAATTGAATCAACTATTTGTTCGATCTATTTCCTTCCTCACCCGATTATTTCCTTTGTGGGCAGTTTTGTGTGCAGTTATGGCCTATTTTTCTCCTGATACTCTTACACCTATACGCCCCCATACATCACAATTACTCATGTTTGTGATGTTCACCATGGGAGTTACATTAAGTATTGATGATTTTAAACGTATAGTCACCAAACCTAAAGCGGTAGTAATTTGTACTTTACTACATTATATTGTTATGCCGTTAACTGCTCTAATTTTAGCAAAACTGTTTACAATGAGACCAGAACTATTGGTTGGCATGGTGTTAGTTGGAAGTGTTGCCAGTGGAACGGCATCAAATGTGATGATTTATCTTGCCAAAGGTGATGTTGCATTATCTGTTACAATTTCATCAGTTTCAACACTTATCGGGGTAGTTGTAACACCGTCGATAACACTGCTATTGGTTGGAACAACAGTTGAAGTCCCTGTTTTGGGAATGCTTGTGCATATTGTACAAATTGTATTAATACCGATTATATTGGGGTTAATTGTTCACCATTTCTTAAATGCTATTGTAAAAAAATGTGAGCAATTTTTACCACTTTTATCAATGATTTGTATTTTATTAATTATTTGTATTGTAGTAGCAGGTAGTCATACTCAAATTGGTCAAGTGGGTTGCACTGTTATTTTTGCAGTTGTGATTCATAATGCGTTAGGATTGCTTGGTGGTTACTGGGGAGGACGTTTATTTGGTTTTGATGAATCAACCTGCAGAACCATGTCACTTGAAGTAGGAATGCAAAATTCTGCCCTTGCAGCTACTTTAGGCACCACCTACTTTTCGGCTTTATCGGCTCTGCCTGCTGCAGTATTTTCAGTTTGGCACAATATTTCAGGCTCATTACTGGCTGGCTATTGGCAAGGCAAACCAGTAAAAAATAAAAAAAATCCAATCATTAACAAATAATATTGTAAAATACCATTCATCTGCTCTCTTTTTTAATCAATGCTAAGTAAGAGAGCTTAATTTTCAGAGCTTATACTTAACCGCTCACCTAGCATTTAAATTAATTTTAGGCCAAATTAAAATGAATAGCGAATTACAGTTACCACCCTTTGTATATCGTATATTACCGTGGATTGCGGCATTTGCATTCTTTATGCAATCACTTGATACCTCGATATTAAACACAGCACTCCCCACTATGGCTAACGATCTTAATGAGTCCCCATTAAATATGCAATCAGCAGTAATAAGTTATGCTCTGACTCTTGCATTATTTATTCCTATTAGTGGTTTTTTATCAGATAAATTTGGCACTAGAAATATTTTTGTTATGGCCGTTTCACTATTCACACTGGGGTCGTTACTTTGTTCTTTATCTAATTCATTAATTTTTTTAGATATATCACGAATTACCCAAGGTATTGGTGGCTCCATGATGGTACCTATATCACGTTTAGTATTGATAAAATCTTTTAAGCGTAGTGATTTTTTAGCTGCTTTAAATACTGCCACGATTCCTGGGTTAATTGGCCCCGTATTAGGACCAGTTTTTGGGGGATATCTGGTTGATATGGCAAGTTGGCACTGGGTGTTTTTTATTAATTTACCCATTGGTATTTTAGGTATAATAATTAGTTGGAAATACATGCCTAACTTAAAAGGTCAACACATACCTTTTGATTTATTAGGCTTTATATTTATTGTTGTTAGCTTTATTAGCGCCACATTAAGTGTCGAGATTTTGAACCAAAATCAGACATATTATTGTCCATTACTACTTGCGATAATTAGTCTACTTTTTTTATTTATTTATCGTGAATATGCAAAAAAGAAACAGAGCCCATTATTCCCTCCATCGCTATTTAAAATCCATACGTTTAAAATAGGAATTATCGGAAATTTAATTTGCCGATTAGGTATATCAGGAGTTCCTTTTCTTATTCCACTATTATTACAAGTGGGGTTTGGTTATTCAGCTATTTTTACTGGTATTATGCTTGTACCAATGGCCATTGCTTCAATTTGTACTCGAATCTTTATTCCGCGTATTTTAGCGCGTTTAGGTTACCGTTTCGTACTAGTTGCTAATACAATTTTAGCAGGAATAATGATTATTTTAATGTCCGTGTTAAATTTATCGACACCACTTATTCTTATCAGTTTATTGCTATTTTGTATTGGTGGTATCAACTCCATGCAATATACTGCCATGAATAGCATAACCTTAGCTAACCTAGAAAAAGACAATACAAGTAGTGGCAATAGCTTGATGGCAGTAAATCAACAATTAGCAATTAGTTTTGGTACCGGATTGGGTGCTGTTTTATTACGCTTAATTAGCACCACAACAGGTACTATTCACGCATTTCAGTTAACATTTGTTATACTCGGTATGATTACCGTTTTATCAAGCATTATTTTTGCACAATTAAAAAAAGAAGACGGGCAAAATCTAACCAATCATCAGCAAGAAATAAGGAGATAAATCTATGTTTCAGTACCAAATCATCCCAGTTACAGCTTTCCAAGAAAATTGTAGCATAATTTGGTGCGATCAAACCATGGAAGGTGCATTTATTGATTCCGGAGGTGAACCCGAACTGCTTATAAAAGCGGTTGAAAAGCTAGGCATTAATATTAAGCAGATTTTATTAACCCATGGACATTTGGATCATGTTGGTGCTGCAACTAAATTAGCTAAACATTATGATGTGGAGATTATTGGACCAAACCAAGAAGACAAATTTTTGTTAACAAATTTACCGCAACAAAGTGCACAATTCGGTTTTCCTTATACTGATAGCTTTTTGCCTGATCGCTGGTTAAAAGAAGGTGACAAGATTCAAGTAGGTCATATTACCCTTGATGTATTTTTTTGCCCTGGGCATACTCCGGGACATATTGTTTTTATTAACCATTTGGATAAACTGGCTTTTGTCGGCGATGTATTATTTAAAGGTAGTATAGGAAGAACTGATTTTCCACGAGGCAACCATACCGATTTAATTTCATCAATTACTAATAAATTATTACCACTTGGGGATGACTTTATTTTTGTGCCGGGTCACGGGCCTATGTCAAGTTTTGGTCATGAACGAGTTAGTAATCCTTACTTAGTTTAAGTAACACATCGTTTTTAATTATCACACTCTTTATTTTAGAGTGTGATAAAAAACATCCTATTTTTCACTTTCAATTGTAAATCAATTTTTAATAAAAAAGTTTACAATTGAAACAATTGCGCTATTATAGTTCTACTATTTATATAAAAGGTAGAAAATAATGAAACAACAACTGACTTCGTATTATCCAACATTTATCACGACACTGGTAAATTTATCTTCTTGGCAACGTAAATTATTGGTCACTACCAGTGCAGCATTATTTTTAGGATTAGCCGCTAATATTAGCATTCCTACTTACCCTGTTCCATTTACATTACAATCATTGGCGGTATTGTTAATTGGTGCTTTTTTAGGTCGTAAACTAGGCGCATTAGCAATAATCCAATACCTTTTTTTAGGCGCCATGGGACTACCTCTATTCGCTAATGGTAGCGGAGGGATTATGGCACTAGCATCGCCTTCTTCGGGTTACTTGTATGGTTATGTATTTAGCGCCTATTTAGCAGGTTTTGCAGCAGAAAAAGGGTATGATCGTCACTTTATTTTAGGCTTAATTGCATTCGCTTGTGCACATCAATTGTTATTTGTATTTGGTGTCGTCTATTTAATGGGCTATTTAAACATTACACTTATTGATGCTTTAAAAGTGGGTTATTTACCATTTGTTGGTGTTGATGCACTTAAATTTATTATTGCAACTTGTGTAATGTTTTCGCTATGGCGCTATCGTGCTAAAAATTAATAATATCCAATGTGGCGATATTATTTTTCAAAGCCTAAAAAAAAATAATGCTTTTAATGGTGCTGTAAGTCTCTCGGGTGCAGTACCTCACATAGATGAAATAACTAAAAGTATTAATCATGTTGGTTTATATGTTGGAAATAATATCGTTATTGAAGCAACACAAAAATATGGCGTGATTGAACAATCGTTGACTGATTTTGTGTGTGCAGCTAAGCACAATATCATTGGTAGAATCCATGATTTAGTTGTTATTCAAAATGCATTAAGACGGGTAAAGAAATGCTTGGGTTCACCTTACAATCACAGCTTTCATCCCTATGCAGATGGGTTTTATTGCAGTGAACTAATTACTTATGCCTTTAAAACTGAGCAAGGTAATAATTATTTCGCATTATATCCAATGAATTTTAAAGATTTAGCGACAAATGAGATTTTATCTTATTGGATTGATTATTATCGCGATCTAAATCAGATTATTCCACAACATGAACTAGGATCGCACCCACAGCAATTACTTAGACAACGCCATTTATTCAAAACAATCCTAACACTTGAATGGTAATAAAAGGAGGAAATTTTACACAAAAAAACATTTAAAATAATTTAACTATTGACATAGCGCCATTAAATCTATAATATGTGCGCTACATTTCGGTTCCTCCATAGTTCAGTCGGTAGAACGGCGGACTGTTAATCCGTATGTCACAGGTTCAAGTCCTGTTGGAGGAGCCAATCTTATGCTATAGCAGTAAAAACAGTTGTTAAAGCTAAACTGTTTGAAAAATTGATCAGCAGTATAAAATAGGAAATTTCTTTTCCTTGAGTTATTTTCACATCCAATCCTATTTAGTTAAATAGCCTTATAAATTATTATTAAAAATAATAATTTCTTCTTTTAACTGCATATTTATTAAATAATATTTCATCAAAAATGTTAAGATAACCAACTTCTATCAAAGTCTATATTTACAATATATCTTCATTTCAAAATTTTACTTTGAAATTTGGAAAATTTAAGAACAAAAAGATTAAAAATCACGGTCAATTAATCGACCCCAATATTGTAAGATTTAGCTAATAATTGGCTTAAATCATGTCAATGTGTGTAGAAAAACACCGAATTACAGTTCATTATTAAAATGATCCTTAACTTTATGATAAGTTAACCTTTTATTCAGATGAATTTATTTGACTAACTTTCAACAAATTTTTAGATAAATAAGTATTAATGAAAATTTAACTATTATTTGTTCTTGCTAAGTTTAAGGCACTACTTTTTAATGAGAAGTTTGAGGTATTGGGTTAACGCAACTAATTTTAGAAAGTAGTTACAAAATGAAGAATAAATTTAAAATATATATGATTTGTTTTTGTTTTTGGAATTTTAGTGTCCAATCTGTTTCTGTTGAAGCTAAAACTAACAATCAACAGATACAAATAACAAAAAAATTAAAAGCACAAGGCATTGTGCCGGGTAAAGTTTATTTCCAGCATGATTTTAGGTTTTCTATAAAGAGCAAATATAGCTTTCCTGAAAAGGATTTATTTTCATCAGTTGTTGTTTTAGAGACCAAATCGAGAATGTATAGAGAGGGGATTCAAAGTATTGCAAAAGTTAAATTGAACGAAAACTACCAATATAGTGATATATGGCAGCGGAAGCGAAATATTATTGATATATTATATCCGACTGACTCTTTTCAATCACTAGAAGATGGGGTTTATTTTTATACGTTAGATGAACATAAACAATTACATCAGCAAGCTTCTTTTGAAGAAGTATTTGAATTGCCTTGTTATTTGCGGGTTGAAAAAAAACAGGGCATTGTAGTCAGTATCCAAAAAAGATGCTTAGCATTAATTAGTCATTATACCTATGACTATTGGCCAAATAATAATATAAAACAGCTTAATATAGAAAAATACGATAATAATCATAATATTACCTATACTGCCGAAACGTTTTTTGATCAAGATACGGGATTAATGACCAAAACGACTAAAAGGAATAGTAAAACAGGACGTTCTGTAATTGAGACTTATATTAGAGAAATTGATCTTTATAGAATTGATGATTATTTTGATGGAAAAGGAATTAAAACCAATCATGTAATTCGTCATGACGATTCAAACCGTGTAGAAAATCAAATATTAAATAAAGATGGGAAAGTGATTAAAACTAAACGTTGGGAGCCGGAAGAAATCTTTGATTTTGAAAAAGATTTAGACGAGCCTTATCCGTACAATAAATTCAAATGCCATAAGCGATGCGACATTTTTGATTTGTAAGCCTAATTAAATTAATGTACCTTACTGACTATTTAGAAAAAACCAAAACAATATGAAAAAGATAATAACAATTTCCCTAATCTGTTTTTTTACTTGGATATCAAACAACCAATCCGCTTTTGCTGAAGCAAAAAACAAAGTCCAACAAATACAAATAACAAAAAAATTAAAAGCACAAGGCATAGTGCCAGAAAAAGTCTATTTTCAATATGATTTTACACTCTTTCTTGATAGAGAGGATAGTTATCCAGAAGAAGAGTTATTCTCCTCAGTAAGAGGTTTAGAAAATCACCCTGATATGTATGAAATGGCAATTCAGAATATTTCTCAGGTAAAACTAAATAAAAATTATCAATATAGCGATATATTCCAGCGAGAGCGAAATATTATTGAAATAATGTATCCAACCGACTCTTTCCAATCACTAGAGGATGGTATCTATTTTTATACGCTAGATGAGCAAAAGCAATTACATCAGCAAGCTTCATTTGAAGACGTGTTTGAATTGCCTTGTTATTTGCGGGTTGAAAAAAAACAAGGCATTGTCGTCAGTATTCAAAAAAGACCGTTAGCTGCAATTACTCACTATACCTATGATTACTGGCCAAATAATAATATAAAGCAGCTTAATTTAAAAATGTATGATAATAATCATAATATTATCTATACTTCCGAAACGTTTTTTGATCAAGATACGGGATTAATGACCAAAACGACTAAAAAGAATAGTAAAACAGGACGTTCTGTAATTGAGACTTATATTAGAGAAATCGATCTTTATAGAATTGATGATTATTTTGATAACCAAGGAATTAAAACCAATCATGTAATTCGTAATGACGATTCAAACCGTGTAGAAAATCAAATATTAAATAAAGATGGCAAAGTGATTAAAACTAAACGTTGGGAGCCGGAAGAAATCTTTGATTTTGAAAAAGATTTAGACGAGCCTTATCCGTACAATAAATTCAAATGCCATAAGCGATGCGATATTTTTGATTTGTAAGCCTAATTAAATTAATGTACCTTACTGACTATTTAGAAAAAACCAAAACAATATGAAAAAGATAATAACAATTTCCCTAATCTGTTTTTTTGCTTGGGTATCAAACAGCCAACCCACTTTCGCTGAAGCAAAAAACAAAGACAAAAAAATACAAATAATCAACAAATTAAAACAACAAAATATCGTTCCAGGTAAAATTTATTTTCAACATGATTTTATGCTTTTCCTTGATAATGAAGACAGTTACCCTGAAAAAAATTTATTTTCATCACTTGTTGGTCTAGAAACCAAACCAAGAATGTATAGAGAGGGGATTCAAAGTATTGCACAGGTGAAATTAAATAAAAACTATCAATATAATGATGTATGGCAACGTAAGCGAAATATTATTGAAATAATGTATCCAACAGACTCTTTTCAATCACTAGAGGATGGTATCTATTTTTATACGCTAGATGAACATAAGCAATTACATCAGCAAGCTTCATTTGAAGAGGTATTTGAGTTACCTTGTTATTTGAGAGTTGAAAAAAAACACGGCATTGTAGTCAGTATTCAAAAAAGACCTTTAGCATTAATTAGTCATTATACCTATGATTACTGGCCAAATAATAATATAAAGCAGTTTAATATAGAAAAATACGATAATAATCATAATATTATTTATACCTCTGAAATTGAGTTTAATGAAAATACGGGACTCATGACTAAAGCGATTAAAAAAAATATCAAAACAGGACGTTATTTGATTGAGTCTTATATTAGACAAGATGATATCTATGAAATTGATGATTATTTTGATGGAAAAGGAATCAAAACCAATCATGTAATTCGTCATGACGATTCAAACCGTGTAGAAAATCAAATATTAAATAAAGATGGCAAAGTGATTAAAACTAAACGTTGGGAGCCGGAAGAAATCTTTGATTTTGAAAAAGATTTAGACGA
>NZ_LZHC01000035.1:0-3404 GCF_001690535.1 Gilliamella sp. Bif1-4
TATTATAATCGGATACGCCGTCATTCAGCCAATGGCTGGGTATCACCTGAACAATATGAACAACAATATTACCAAAACGAAAAAATGATAGAGGCGGGCACTGTCTAATATTTTGGCGAGGATCAAAGGTTATGTACAAAGTTATAAGAGTTTTGGCTATAATGACGAAGAAGCTAGACAAATGGCAGGCAGAACCATTGCACAATAATGATAGTCAATGGTATTACAGGGACTATAACTTTTCCTAAAATAAACAAAATTTTGGGGAGTGGCAAGTTATTAGCTGTAAAGGGGACGAATGCAAATAAACCATTAGATAAAGATTATTTCGAATCAGAATACGGAAAAGGAAATGTTGAACAAGGCGGTGGAAATTATAAAGAGACTAAGGATAAAATACTGGATAATCAGGTTACCAATCAGAAAGGAAACGAAAGTAGCAAATTTGGTGACCATGTAAAAAAAGAACAAGATATTAATGCTGGAATGGCAACACATTTTCAAACAAAAAAATTAAGGGGTAAGTGTTTTTTAAATTCAACGGGAGGCAAGTAGCCTAACGAAGAATGTAATCGTTTATGATTATACCAATAGGCATAAGCCGAAAAAGCGCGTTGTAACTCAGCCGTTGAGTTGAAACGTTGGCCTTTTACAAATTCCGTTTTAATTGTTTTAAATGTCGCTTCCGCTACCGCATTGTCATATGGACACCCTTTCTTGCTTAATGAATGCGTGATATTAAATGTCTTAAAACAATCCGCTAATAACCGATTATCAAACGCTTTACCTCGGTCTGAATGAAATAAATCTAATTTTGATAATGGTTGTTTAATTTGGCTTAATGCTGACATAACAAGCTCTGCTGTTTTATGTTGACCAACATGGTAACCGACAATTTGCCTATCGGATAAGTTCACTAAAACACATAAATAGTTCCAACGTTGCTTAACTTGAATATACGTTAAATCCGCAACAACAATTTGTTTTTTATCACCTACATCAAATTGTCGTTGCAGGTGATTTTCTGTGGCGGTTTCATTCACTTCCGTATTGTGAGATTGATAACGTTTAACGGTGTATTTTGATACCAGCAATAAGGCTTTCATCACCCGAGCAATGTAACGGCGTGACACCCAAATATTCTCTTTCTGTAAATCAAAACGAATTCGTCTTGTACCATAAGACTGATAGCTCTGATTAAATAGCGTCACGATTTTATCGGCATAAAGCCCTACTGATTTTTGTCTATTCAATTTACACTGATAATAAGCATAATGTCTTGATAATCCTAAATATTGACATAGCTTTGTTATGCTATAACGATGTCGATTTGCTTTTAGGATAGCGATTTTCGCCCTATTATCAGTGCTGCTTGCTTTAAAATATCGTTTTCCATACGGAGTTGTTTAAGCTCTTTACGCAACGCGATTAACTCTTGTTCTTGTGGACTGCGATTATCTTTTGTTTTAAATGAGCCGCTTTGGCTTGCTTGCGTTATCCAACGGTCCAAAGCTGATGGTGTCAAATCATATTCGGCAACGATTTCACTACGTGATTTACCATGTTGATAAAGACTGACCATTTGGTGTTTAAAATCATCTGTGAATGTTCGTCTTTTGCGTTTAATCTTATTCATATTTGTTCCTTTTTAGTTGTGATAAGTTTACCTTACCCCTTAAAAAAGTTGTATGAATTAGTGTAGCCTATCCACTGTTTTGCATTCAAATAATGGCGCTTTTGATTCCACTCATAAGTATTATGAATATGATTACACAAGAAATATTTATGAAACTAAAATCAAAAGTACGGCACCGGCAGAAATCATCTCTGGTAAAGATTTGCGTATACAATCCGACCATTTAGAGAATGACAACAGTAAAATTGTTGCTGGTAATGCCTTAGATATTATGACCGGCACACTTAATAATCACTCATTAAAAGGCCAGCGCACCATTTCCGATACTGGCGATGAAATTTACCATTACCGAGAAAAAGAGAATAAGCACGGTAAAGCCGTATATAAAAAAAGAGCAAGGTGGAAAGATTATAAAAACCAATCCGTCACCACTATCGATCTTGAGCATGCCAAAATGGAGTCCCACACCAATGTGGATAAAACCCAAATTGACTTGCAGCAGCGAGAAGAAGAAAAAATTAGCGTAGGGCACATTGTTAATCCGATTGTAACCGAAGTCAAAACAGATAAACACCTCGACAATTCCCTTGAAGCTATCATCAACAATGGTAAAGAAAAAGGCAATATCAATATTTCAACCGAACATCCATTGGATGATTTGCCGATCACAAACCCTATCATTCAACCGGATAGCGTTGAAAAGCCAGATACCCCCATTATTGACACTAATAAAAAAGTGACCAGTGAAGATAGTCAGCATTATGCTGATTCCATTATCTTTGTTGAGCCTAATTTAACCTTACCGCAAAATAGCTTATCAATCATTAACAAAGACCCAAAGAGCAACTATCTTGTTGAAACTGACAGCCGTTTCACCAACCGCAAAAAATGGTTAAGTTCCGATTACATGTTCAACCGCTTAAGGGTTGATCCGAATAATATCCAAAAACGGTTAGGGGATGGTTATTACGAGCAACAGCTCATCCGCGAGCAAATTGTTACCTTAACGGGGCATCGATATATTGGTGATTACACCAGTTCAGCGCCCTATCACAACTAGCGACAGGCCTAGCGATAGCTGCTAGCGGTGGTGATATCCAAGATGTGAATACTGGCGTTGCTGCGGGGAAAAATGCGGTTGAGAATAACCGACTACTTACTCCAACAGAAAAGAAACGCATTGACGAGCTTGTTAAAGGAAACGAACGAGAAGATTTATTATATCGTGCAGCAGCTTGTGCATTAATTCATTGTTCAGCTGGATTAGCGGATGATGACCCAGATAAAGCAGCGTATTTAGCATTAGAAGAGCTAGGTAATAGCCCTGAGTTAGAATCTTATAGAGAACAATTGAAAGGTCAAACAACTGAAATTGAAGTCGAATTACCACCTTATATTACAGGAGGGGGCAAAGAGTCTTATAAAAAAATAGAAGAATTATTTGAATATACGACAGGCAATAAAATTTCAGATACGATGACCTATTATGACAGTGAATACAGCATAAGTACCCGAGCAGGAGGTATTCTTCAAGTTGGGATGGCTGTCGTAGATGGAATGGCAGCAGTCGCATTATCACCAGCTTGTAGCTCAGTATTGGGGTGTTTACCAAGTGCATATTTAACATGGTCAATGGTTGATAATGGTGCAACGGGGTTAATGGTCATTTATAATGGCAAAACTTATCATACGCAAACAGCCGAGGGACTTTCTAAGATATTAGGCGTGTCAGCATCAGATGCTGAATTGTTATTTTCGCTCTCAACAG
>NZ_LZHC01000036.1:0-3333 GCF_001690535.1 Gilliamella sp. Bif1-4
CTGCGGCTGCCCCTGTCATGTCGCCACTGATTAAGCCGTTGATGATACTAACCGCCATGTCAATGCCTTGACGGGTGTCACTGCCCATCGCTGACATGCCTTGGTTCATCGATTCTTTGTAGGCGTCTTCGTAGATTTTTTGTTGCTGCTTGTCGGTTAACACGATGCCTTTGTCTGCGGCTTTTTCTTGTTCTTTTTCTACCGCTTCTTTTGCCTTGGATTCGGCTTTTATCCGGTCAATATGATTAAGCATCGTTAACGTTTCACCACCAATTTCACTTACTAACTGCGTTTGGTCGATGATGTCTTGCTCTTTTTGTTTGTTAAAAATGTGTTTGAGCTCGTTATTCGCCTGCTCAGTATCATGACTTAATTCGTTGATATCTTGTTT
Source organism: Gilliamella sp. Bif1-4 (assembly GCF_001690535.1). Taxonomy (NCBI): domain Bacteria; kingdom Pseudomonadati; phylum Pseudomonadota; class Gammaproteobacteria; order Orbales; family Orbaceae; genus Gilliamella; species Gilliamella sp. Bif1-4. Next base: position 392 of record NZ_LZHC01000036.1, read on the forward strand.
TTGGTCATCCTTATTGCGGATAATTATCGTCCCTTCCGATACCGCTGAATGCGTCGTCGAATGCTCGCTTTCGTTTTTATTGCGACTGGTTGGCATTGATGGCATGCCGCTAGAGCTTACCCCTGCACTGCTGCTACTGACTTGGTAGTCCGCTTTGTTTTCGATATCACTAAAGCTGATTGTGCCTGTGTCAAGGCGGTTTTGGCTCTTGTCTTTCGCTTCTGAGGTTATCACCGCCACGGCTAGCATAAAAAACACCAAGAAAAAATTAAATAAAATCAATAACTTTCCTGGCTAATTTTTTGTAAGTAAAAATAGTAACTTAATGTATTTTTTATGTTTTAGATAGAAGGAGATATGACACAATGAGTAATACAACAGGTAGCCATTATTTAATACAATGGTGCATAAAAATAATAATGGCTAAAGTGCATACTAAACAAAAATTGGCAATTAAAAAATGAATTATAGAAGTTAGTGACAGTATTAACTGCCACTTTTCAATAACGAATACTCTAATATAGGCTAGGATTGTCAAGTTAAGTTTAAGCTACTACAAATTAAGAAAACTCTATTGTCCCATCTTCTTTTATCCAAGCTGGCTCAGCAGGACAATTATCATAGTAAAACCAAAGTCCATCCTCCATATCTGCCTCACTATTAGGGAATTTTATATAAAGCTTTTGCAATTGTTCATCAATCGATCCTTCTAAAAGCTTCCCTTTCTTATGCAATTTTAAATAACCATCTTTTAACAATTTGCTTAAAACTTCAAAAAAAATTTTCTTATTTTCTTCATATGAATAGTTACTGATTTCATCAGAAATAGGAGAACATTGTCCCCATAATAAATAGAAAGAACCAAATTCTGAATAAGCCTTTATATGATTATACTCTTGTGATGTTAACATATTTTCATTTTACCTAAATTTTAATTCTATATTCCTAAGACCATTTTCAAGCCTCATCATTTGAGGATTTCCTTTTATATCAACAGTCCAACGTGCTCCTGTGTTAGAGTGAGATACATTTCTTAATGTAATATTAGTGCCATCTTGCAACCGAACAGTATAAATACCATCAGCTCTTTTTGTTAATGGTTGACCAGCTAATTCTTCTACATAATTATGTATTTGTTTATCGGTCAAGTTTTGGCTATCATAAATTCTAGTTGTATAACGATTACCGCCATTTTGCCTAATTAATTGCCCATCAATTTTTAAATCTGTGGTAGGGTTATTTTTATCATAGATATCCCTTAATTCATCAAATCTTTCTTGCTGTTTCTGATTTTGGTATTTTTGGTTATCTTGCTTGTGCCTATTATCATCGTCATCAGGCGGTAATCCCGGAGCACCGCCTGCTGCAACACTTCCTGAACCAGGTACTGCATTATTGTTATTATCGTTGTTATCGGATAATTCATTATAAATTTTATCACCAAAAGTTTGGTTACCAAACATGATTGAGGCTAGTCCTTTTTTAGCCACTATTTGCGCATCTAACCAAGCTATCTGTTCTGGAGTTAATTCTTTAATTTGATTGATATCTCGTGTTCGCCCAACTTCCATCGCTTCTAGTATTTGCTCATTAGTTAAACCAAAATTTACACCTAATTGCATTAACCCATTCCGACAAGCAGGCATTTTCATACATGCTTCATAACCTTTTTCTAATCCTTTAATAGCTCCTCTAGCCAAACCATTATTCTCAACCGCATTTTTCCCCGCAGCAACGCCAGTATTCACATCTTGAATATCACCACCGGCAGCAGCAATCGCAAGACCTGTCGCAAGTTGTGATAGGGCACTGACTTTTTGCCTTTCTTCTTGGCTTAGGTCTTTGATGTCTTTATCAGGGTAAAGTATGCCTGCAATCACTTCAGCACCCCGTTCACTAGCTGCAGCACCTAAGCCACCCACAAGCCCTGAGTTGCCTTGCAGCTCGGCTACCACCGCACCGAGTATGGCATGGCTGACGGTGTTGGCAACGGTGTTTCCTTCGGTCTGTTGTTTGATAATAGTCGCAATTTTTGGTGCAAGTGCCCCTGCGGCGGCCCCTGTCATGTCGCCACTGATTAAGCCGTTGATGAGGCTAACCGCCATGTCAATGCCTTGACGGGTGTCACTGCCCATCGCTGACATGCCTTGATTCATCGCCTTTTTGTAGGCGTCTTCGTAGATTTTTTGTTGCTCTTCTTCTGTTAGTCCCTTGTTTTTACCTTTCTCTTTTTCCTTTTCAACCGCTTCTTTTGCCTTGGATTCGGCTCTTATCCGGTCAATATGATTAAGCATCGTTAACGTTTCACCACCAATTTCACTTACTAACTGCGTTTGGTCAATGATGTCTTGCTCTTTTTGTTTGTTAAAGATGTGTTTGAGCTCGTTATTCGCCTGCTCAGTATCTCGGCTTAGTTCGTTGATATCTTGTTTTTGGTCATCCTTATTGCGGATAATTATCGTCCCTTCCGATACCGCTGAATGCGTCGTCGAATGTTCGCTTTCGTTTTTGTTGCGACTGGTTGGCATCGATGGCATGCCGCTAGAGCTTACCCCTGCACTGCTGCTACTGACTTGGTAGTCCGCTTTGTTTTCGATATCACTAAAGCTGATTGTGCCGGTGTCAAGGCGGTTTTGGCTCTTGTCTTTCGCTTCTGATGATATCACCGCCCCTTTTAGGTCGGTGTTGTTGCCGACCGTAATGTCAAAGCCGCCACTGCCGGCAAAAATGCCCGATTGGTCGGTCACACTTTGCCAGTTGCTGTCCATTTTCGTTTTGCTCGCCGAGGCATTAATACTACTTGAGCCTCCATAAGAAAAACTTCCCCCTACCGAGGTTGACGTGCTTTTAGAGTGGAACTCGTCACTGTCTTGTTTCGATTCAATATTAAGGTCATGACCTATATCAGCCACCACCCTATCGCCTTTCACTTGCCCTGCAAC
>NZ_LZHC01000037.1:0-54542 GCF_001690535.1 Gilliamella sp. Bif1-4
CAACCAACAACCAACAACCAACAACCAACAACCAACAACCAACAACCAACAACCAACAACCAACAACCAACAACCAACAAAACCTTTTGAACCACTTAATAAATTCATTTTACGAAAACCGTTACTTTTTAAGTTTTTAGCGCTTTTACTTCATTATCAAGCGTATCCAATTGGTACTTTATATTTTCTAAATTTAGTATCACGAATCTATTCTCAATATTCACTAAGAATTGTAAAAAATCAAACCTTGCAGGTAATACAATTAAATTTGAATGTTAAGCGCCATATTTTCAGAAGTCTAGTAGCATTATTAAGTTTAATGATGTCAAGTTACGTAATGGCCGTTTTATCGACTCAGACAAATCGTGTCATTAATGGTCATAAACCTTATTTTACATTGGATGGTGGTGTTACGGCGGTTAATGCTTCAAATGAATTGTTAAGCATTACATTATCAGATGGGCGAACTATTCTTGCTCTAGAAGATACTTCAAGTGCCGATGATCCAATAGTGTTACCCAGCAGTACGGATACCTTTAGTCACATTCAAAGTTTAATTCCACTTCCTTCAGCAGGGAACAAAAATTATCCATCAGTTACCCTTGATACTTTAATTTCAGATCCCTACTATTACTGGGCGGATAGTGATGATGATGGTAACGCTAAAGCGTCTGGCGAATTAAAAGTAAAGTGGCAAAATTATAAAAATGTTGATATTACTCAGCGGGTAAAGAATAACCTTGATACTATATTAGATCCTTGCGAAGCTCCCTATAAATTAACCCTGAGTTCGACTGATGTGCTTTTATCAACCGAATATGGTGTTCCTAGCGAAAGTCACTTAAAAGGAGATAGCCACTCGTATTATATTAAACCCAATGAAAATGTAGCTTCAGTTTGTTATGCACAACCCAATATTTGGATAGACTCTACTACAAGTAATCACTTTGCTGATTTAGATGGTCCAGATTGGAGGGCTGGAGAAGGCTTTATACCACAAGATATCAATAACCCTGTTAAGAACTTTCCGAGCACAGGCGCCAACGGATTGTTTTTTAAGATAAAAGTAGAAGGGATAACAGCACAACAAATTATTCAATTTAATGGCCAAACGGTGCAACCAGAGTCAGGTCAAGGTGTTATATTAAAACTTAGTGCTGAAGGAAATAAAAATAATGTTGTTAAAATCATATTAGAAGGCCCGGATCAATTTTCCAGAAATAGAACATTTGTTCCATCAGTGTTTAAGCTCTACGCAGATAACGATAAAAAACGTCTACTATATAGTTTTAAATTAGGTCGTTGGTATATCAATACTACGAAGGATAGAGATGAATTTACTCAACAAGAAGCAATTGATTTTTGCGGAGATTTAAGGTACAACTATCGACTTGCAGGGGTAAATGATTTAACCAATGCAAATTCGACGGAAGACTTGGGCGGTTGGACAAGTGGCCTACCAGGTCGTGATCGCACTTTTGATCATTACCGTCGACAGTTAAGTTATCATAACGGAAGGATGTGGATAGGAGGATTATTTAATGAATGGGGGGCGTTGTCTTACTATGTTAGTGGTTGGGGGGGGCGATATTGGACTATAAATTCTAAAAAAGGGAATAGATGGCGGAATAAGAAATACTACCATGTTATAGATTATAGTGGTCGAATGGAGTTTGACACACGCAATGACTCAAAAGTTGCTTGCGTTACACCTTAAAAAATGAATATATCCATTTAGGGGACTTGCTTAAATTTAATCAGACAAACATTGTTTACTCATTGGTCTTAACATAATTTATGCTAGATGAGTAGTTTTATTCTTTGATTAATGTTAACTTGGGCTTGATGATGTTTATTGGTTGATTCATTTCTAAATGCTTTTTTAGGGTATCAAACATAAACTGAAGCTGAGATTAAATAAAAATTATCACAATTTGATATGGCAGAATAAAAGCAAACTTAAAGCCTGTTGTAAGGCTTTTGAGTTTTTATGTTGTGGATGAATAGTTTTAGAAGTAGATTATAATCGTGTTTGCTTATCATTAAGTAAATAATAAGTTAGTTTATGAAGGATTAATTTCGTCAATAGTTTGCATTACTCTCGTAGTAATGAGTGGTTTAAGTATTCTATTTATAATTTGTATTTTGGGACGGTTATCCTCTTTTTTATCATCAAGGTATCCTTGCTCTCGTAACGATGTGACAAGTGTTGAGAATACGTTTTTGTCAAAAAATTCAGGCGCATTAATACCATGTAATAAAGATAATCGTTCAGCGATCAATCGACTTTCTTTTTCAAGCGAGGATCGACTAATGTTTGGATCTTTTTTTAACAGTGAAAAGGCAATAGCGTAACGTTGCAATGTATCTTTTGATGAAGATGCTATTAGCTGTAATATTGACATTTTTGTGTAATTTAATATCAATTTATCCTCTGAATTATTGATAAAATTTAACTCCTTAAACGTTATGATGATGTGGTTAATATATTCCACAAGTTGCACATCATGATGATAAAGAAATAGTTCTGACTTAATCAGAGGGAACAGCAATCTAATTTGATTTATCACTTCTTGGGGTGATATTTGATTATGCTTAACTAAAATTCTTGCAATAATTGCAGGTATAATTAATAAATGTTGAATATTATTACGATAATAAGTCATTAAAATGGCTTGATCATTTGTTAGGGCAACAACTTCACCTACTTCATCTGTTGTGATAACAAATTTCCCCATTTCTTTTGCGTGTTCAAATAGCGCTTCGGCAGATTGATCGGGAATTGTTATCAACGTTGAATAAGGAATATTTTTCAATAAAGTTAAAAAAATATCAATATGTTCAAGAAGTCTGGTTTTGGTCAGAGCGCGTTGGTCTGCAGCCAATAATATTGAACAACATAAGTTCATCGCATTAATTGCTACTGATGAATTGATATGCTCCATAATTTGTTTAGCAAGTAAGTTGGTTGTTGGTGTTAACCATTGCGGGCGTTGGGTTCCTGTCGGTTCGATAGCATCTCGCCATTCTGGAACGTGTTGGTTTAAAAATTGATTCAAAGGTATAGGTTGGCCAAAATTAACATAGCCAAACCCTAATTTTTTTAATTTGAAAAATGCTTTAATTGTGCGTCCTAAACTCTCTTTTTCTTTTTTTGCACCACGGAGTTCATTGGCATAAGTTGCAACTTCTAAAACATGTTCATAACCAATATAAACAGGAACAACAGTAATTGGTCGTGCATCACCACGCAATAATGTTTGGATTGTCATCATCAACATGCCTGTTTTAGGATCGAGTAACCGACCTGTGCGTGAGCGTCCACCTTCAATAAAATACTCAACAGAATAACCACGGATAAATAGTTCAGCCAGATATTCACGGAAAACGGCAGTATAAAGCTTATTTCCTCTAAATGAACGGCGAATAAAAAATGCACCTAATCGCCTAAAAATAGGACCTGCTGGCCAAAAGTTCAAATTAATGCCAGCAGCAATATGGGGAGGAACTAAACCTTGTCGATAAAGCACATAGGATAATAAAAGGTAATCCATATGACTACGATGACAAGGAGCATACACAATTTCGTGTCCGTTTTGCGCAAGCTCACGAACTGGATCTGCGTTTGTCACTTTAAGACCTTGATAGAGCCTATTCCATGCCCAAGTGAGCACAAAATCAGTTATTCTTAACATACGATAAGAAAAATTAGCGGCAATTTCGTTTAGCATTACTAAAGCATTTTTTTTCGCTTTATCAATATCAATATTTTTGCTTTTAGCCTCTTCTTGTATTGCTTCTGACAGTCCAGGATTATTTAATAATTTATTAAGCATTTCTTGGCGAATGGGTAGTTTGGGGCCGACAGAAGCTATCCTTTGCTTTGCAAAATGGATACGCGCAACGCGAGCCAATTTATGTGCTAACACTGAAAGATCTTGTTTATCGACATGAATATCTTTAAACGAAACAGTACGAGAAAAGCGTGTATAACAGTCTCTGCCTGATGTCATTATTTTTAATAATTTACTGGGTGCACCAAGTACTTGCAGTGAAAGTTTCTTTTCTCCTTCTTTATCAGGGCGGCGACCAAACATGACCGAAATAGGTAGCATCTGAATATCAAGATCATGATTTTGTTGATGTGCCGAAATATAGTCTCTTAAAATTTCAATCGCTTTATTTTTTTGTTGATTGGATGCAAAAATACCAGGTCCTTTATCAATATAGATATAAGCAGGAATAACTTTATTATTGATATCTATGCCAACTAATGGATCAGGTAAACTATATTGCAAGCAAAGAGATCGAACCACCATCAAATCGATTTGAGAGTTATAAGGAAGTACGTATAAAATTGGCTTGTTGGTATCAAGGTCTAATTCTGTTATTGGATCGGTAGGAATTGGCTTGCTTTTAACAAAAAGTTTCACCAAAATTTGGATTAGAAAAAAATAAACTTTAGTCCACCAAGAAAACATAAAAAAATAAACCTCATACGTTTTTATTAATTATCCATTTAACTAACTTAGACTCTGCACTTTCTAACCAAACTGAGAAATAAATGTTTAGATTAAAAATTTAAAGCAGTTTTGTTTTTAGTCTGCAAAAGCACTTAATACTTAGTGAAGTATATACTTCTTACTGCTTGACTGTTAGTAAATTTGCACAATCTTTAGTCCATGTAAGTAGCTGATAAAAACAACTTATATAACAATATTAAAGTCTAATATAAAGGTTTATTGATATCAACTAAATGGATCTCTCTGTTTTTTCTTCTTTAGCTAATTGATTAATAAAATAGTTTCAGTTGAATTAACTACGACTTTGGTATAATGCATCTAAAATATATCGTAATTGTTTAACATCTAATTGACCTGGTGCAGATGCATTTTTAGCAGCTCCAAAAGTCATTGCTGAACCAAATGTCGAACCAGAAATACGACTAACAGTTCCAAGCCCAGCCATAGACATGGTAATAATCGGCGTGGTTGAATGTTCTTTGTTCATTTCTGTGGTGGCAGCCAACAAAGTTAATACGTCATCCTCGGTGTTAGGCATAACAGCAATTTTGGGAATGTCTGCGCCAAGTTCTTGCATTTTTTTTAGTCGATAGACAATATCGCTCTTAGATGGCGTTTTTTCAAAATCATGATTTGATACCACAACAAATACCTGATGTTTGTGTGCGACATCGATAATATCTTTTACATAGTCATCACCAATAAACATCTCAACATCAATCAGATCGATAAGCCCACTACAAGCCATTTCTTTATTCAATTGGACATAAGATGTTAATGGCCATGGCTTAGCTCCACCTTCGTTTGCGGTTCTAAAAGTGAATAAAATAGGTTTATTTGGTAGTAAATCTGCTATTTTTTTAGCGACTAACTTTACAGTATTAAGATTATCAACGTGGATAAAGTGATCAACACGCCACTCTAAAACGTCAAAATCAATTGATTGTAAAAACTGTACTTCATCAATTAATTCTGCTTCAGTTTTACCGATAATTGGCACAATAATTTTGGGTGCGCCTGAACCGATTTCAAGTTTTTTGATGGTTAGTGTTTTCATTTTGTATCCTGTTAGCTAAAAATTCCGTTAATAGACCATAATTTTATCTGGTTTTAATTTTGTGTTAAATAAAACAGTAGAATGAGATTAAAATGAAGTCATTAGCGTAAAAATTATTTATTAATCATTAAAACCCATTTGTTCTTTCACATATTCAATAGGGGCATCTTCGCCTGTCCAAATTTTTATTTGAGCTGCACCTTGCCATAACATCATGCCAATACCATTTAATATTTTACAACCTTGTTGCTCAGCTATTTCAAGTAGTTTTGTTTTACGCGGACTATAAATACAATCTGTAACAACAAGATCGGGGGTTAACATTGTTGGATCTGTAATTAAGCTTTTTCCTTCTAATGGTTTCATTCCGACACCTGTTGCATTACAAAGTACGACGCTATCTGCAATTTCTTTGCGTAGTTGATCTTTATCGGCCAGATCGATAACGCGTACATAACATTGAGTATTTTGATTTAATTTTTTCGCAATAGCTTCTATTTTTGTATAGCACTCATCTTTTTGATTAAAGATAGTGATCTCTTTTACACCATCAAGAGCAGCTTGTACAACAATGGCTGTTGCAGCTCCTCCAGCACCTAGAATAGTTATTTTTTTGCCTATCACATCAATGTTAGCTTCTTTTAGCATGCGCATGTAGCCCATTCCATCTGTGTTATAGCCTGTTAAAACACCATTATCGTTTGAAATAGTATTACACGCACCACTCATTTCCACGGCAGGTGTTAACTTATCAAGGTATTGGCAGACTAGTTGCTTGTTGGGCATGGACACGGCACTGCCACGTAATCCTAATGCTCGAATTCCTTTAATTGCGTCAGGGAGTTTTTTCTGGTCAACTTCAAATGCTAAATAAACATAAGGCACCTTTAGTTTAGAATAAATGGTATTTTGCATTTGAGGGGATAAGCTATGGCGAATAGGGTAAGCCATTAAGCCAATCAATAAAAAATGCCCGTCGATATTATTTCTCATTAACAACTCTCCACAATAGCCCTACATTTTAGTTAAGGGTTCTATTTTTAGAATTTTTTATTAACACATTTTTAATTTTATATATATTTATATATAGATGAAAGAGTGAGTATACACTATCGATTGCACTTTCAACATCTATCGCCTAAAATAATAAGTTTTCTTCTTAAATAAGAATTTATTTTATGAATACAGTGCTTGATTTGTTTTCTTCAATCAATGCGGTTGTCGTTGCGGTAATTTGCATGTTAATTTTATCTCTTTGCCGTGTTCATGTCGTTATTAGCTTAATAATTGGCGCATTTGTTGGTGGACTATTTAGCCATTTATCGTTAAAAGAAACCATTGATGCATTTAATACAGGGATCAGCAATGGAGCCAATATTGCGCTTTCTTATGCTATGTTAGGTGCGTTTGCAGTGGCAATATCAAAATCTGGCTTACCCGAATTATTGGCTGATAAAGCTATTAAGCAACTTACATCAAGCGATGCAAAAAAACGTATCAAGTGGATTTTAATTGTTATTATTGGGTTAGTAAGTATTTCATCGCAAAATGTTATTCCTATTCATATTGCTTTTATTCCGCTTTTAATTCCACCACTTTTGTACGTAATGTCCCGTTTACAGCTTGATAGAAGAATGATTGCATGTATTATGACATTTGGATTAATTACGCCTTATATGTTTTTACCGGTAGGATTTGGGAATATCTTTTTAAATCAAATTTTATTAAAAAATATTACCGCATCAGGAATGGATGTTAGCCATGTAAATGTAATGCATGCAATGGCAATTCCTGCATTAGGCATGTTTGCTGGTCTATTATGGGCTATTTTTGTTAGTTATCGTAAGCCTAGAGAATATAAAATTATTCGTGGAGAGGCAAATCAAGAAGCTTTAAAAGATGTGAATAAGCGCTCTCTTATTGTTTCATTATTGGCGATTGTTCTATCTTTTACTGTTCAACTTTATACTGGTTCAATGATTTTAGGTGCCTTAATTGGTTTTATTTGCTTTATTGTATCGGGTTCGATTAAATGGGGCGAAGCTGATGGCGTTTTTACGGACGGCATCAAAATGATGGCTATGATTGGGTTTGTAATGATTTCAGCGCAAGGTTTTGCCGAAGTGTTAAAACAGACTAACGAAATAGAACCTTTAGTTAACAACAGTGCAGCATTATTTGCTGGTAATAAAGTGATTGCCGCTTTTGTGATGATGCTAATTGGTCTGGTTATTACATTAGGTATTGGATCTTCATTTTCGACAGTCCCTATCATTGCCGCAGTATATGTACCACTTTGTGTACAACTCGGTTTTTCACCAATTGCCACCGTATGCTTAATTGGTGCATCAGGTGCGATTGGTGATGCGGGATCGCCACCATCAGATACTATTTTAGCGACCTCTTCTGGGCTAAATAGTGATGGGCAACATGATCATATTCGTGATAGTGTTATTCCAACATTTACCCATTTTAATATTCCATTATTTATTGCTGGTTGGATTGGCTCGTTAATTTTATAAGTTAATCCAATTAAATGAATTAAGGTCGTTATTCATTATGAATAAAAAATCATCCCAAAATATTAGAGCTATTTGTGCGCAAGCTATTTTTAATGTGCTAGAAGAAGGACAGTCATTAAGCGCTACATTGACAACTTTAAACCACAAAATAGCCGATAAAGATAAGGCGTTAGTACAAGAAATCTGTTTTGGTGTTATGCGAGTATTACCAGAACTCAACTTTTATATTCATACCTTGATGAGTAAAGTGTTAACGGGTAAAAATAGAATTTTACATGACCTATTGTTAGTGGGTATTTACCAGATTCTCTATACCCGTATTCCTGCACATGCAGCAGTCGGTGAGACAGTTAATGCGGTCAATACTCTCAAAAAAACACAGCTTAAAGGGGTTGTAAATGGTGTATTGCGTGAGTTTTTGCGCCAACAAACATCATTACAACAACAATTTACACAAGACAGCAAGCAACAAAGCCAGCAGACATTACACCCAAGTTGGTTGTTAACACGCCTTAAGCAATCCTATCCAGAGCAGTGGCAAGCCATTGTTCATGCTAATAACCAAAGGCCACCAATGTGGTTGCGAGTTAATCTTAACCAATATTCAGTAAATGATTACCAACAATTACTTGCTGAACAACAAATTGAATCCGATAGCTTTCCAGAGTTACCTAGTGCTCTGCGATTATTGTCGCCTGTCAATGTAAATAAATTACCCTATTTTGATGAGGGTGCTGTCACGGTACAAGATCTGTCTGCTCAATATGCCGCTTATTTGTTAGCACCGCAAAATGGCGAGCTCATTTTGGATATATGCGCAGCACCTGGTGGTAAAACCACACATATTTTAGAAGTTGCTCCAAAAGCACAAGTTTTAGCGGTGGACATTGAGCCTAGCCGAGTGAAGCGCATTCACGAAAATTTAACTCGATTAAACTTACATGCCGAAGTTAAAGTTGGTGATGGATTAACCCCAGAACGATGGTGTGAAGGGCAACAATTTGATCGCATTTTACTTGATGCGCCTTGCTCAGCAACAGGTGTTATCCGCCGTCATCCAGATATAAAATGGTTACGCCGAGATAGTGATATTGCCCAATTAACTGAGCTACAACATGCAATCTTAACTAATATTTGGTCTTATTTAAAAACTGGTGGTACTTTAGTTTATGCCACTTGTTCAATTCTACCAGACGAAAATAAATTACAAATTGAGCGTTTTTTACAAGAAAACACCAGCGCCAAATTACAAGGTGAACTTAAACAATTTTTACCTACTGAAAATGGTGGTGATGGTTTCTTTTATGCGGTTTTAAAAAAGCATAGTTAATACAACATAAAATATGATGATTTATCAATTATTATAAATATCATATTGATTTTTTATTGGTTATATTTGTTTATGATTTCAACTAACTGTTGCCCATGTTGTTGTGCTTTTGTTTTTATTTTAGCTTGCACCTCTTCAACCTTTGGTGAAACACCATATAAAAGTATCGGTGGCAGATATTCCATTTGCGTATATAAGGTTGATACTTTGACGGGCTCTAATAAATTATCCATTAAATCGTTGTGATATTTTTTATAATTTTGTTCTTGTTGTCCTATGGTTAAACTTGGTAATAGTTTTTTACCTTTTAATTTATCGCCTTTGGAGCCATAAGCAAATTGGTAAGTAAATACTTCATCAAACCATATTTTTAATATTGCCGGCATGTTATACCAATACATTGGATATTGTAAAACGATAAGGTCATGTCTGAGTAATGCGGCTTGCTCCTCTTGTACATTGATTTGATAGTTTGGATAAAGCTTGTGAATATTGCGAATTTCAATATTCTCAACTTTATCTTGTAATGTTTCGATAATTGTTTTATTGGCGATAGACTGTTTAATGTTGGGGTGACCTAAAATAATTAATGTCATAATGATACCTTTTTTCCTTTTTGCTATTAAAATGATAGTTACTCTAATTAGTTTATTCGTAAATAAGCTTATAGCAATATCTATCAAACTTGATAGTTAGGTGAATTAATGCAAATAGATGAACAAAGACCATTAAAACGTTATAACAATAAAACTTATTATTGCCCTATTAGTTTGGCAATGGATTTAGTTGGTGGAAAATGGAAAGGGGTAATACTTTATTATTTGCTTTTTGGTGAAAAAAGATTCAGCGAATTGAAAACTATTATTCCTCATATTACCGATATGACATTAAGTATACAACTTAAAAAATTAGAGGAGGATGGGTTAATTACTCGACGCGTTTTTGGTGATAAACCCCCTTTAAAAGTTGTCTATAAATTAACGCCATTTGGCGAAAAATTAGGGCCTGTATTAGAGCAACTTTGTTTATGGGCGTTGAATATTTAAGATTGATATAAGCATCGCGGTGGAATGATTAAAGGTAACCCACGGTTTTATCTATTTTGTCAAAAAGTTTCAGGTAACTATGTGTTTAAGTATAAAAAACTAAAAAAATCACACAATCCTAACTTGGACAATCTTTAGTAGTTGTGATAAATTTTGGGCTTGTTTTATCTTATAAAGATGTTCAGATATGGCTTATACTCTCACCTACAATGATTTACCTGAAAATATCCAACATTGGCAAGGTTTACCGCTGTCATTAAATGGCTGTGAAGTGGTTCCTTTAGATTATAATGCAGGTAAAACAGGCTGGATTATTTATGGTAAAAAGTTAAATAAAACAGTCTTATCAAAATTCCAAGATCAACTTGCTATGCCAATGGTGATTGTTTCATCATGGAAAATCAAAACTTATCAGATTGTTCGTATTGCAGGGGTGATACCTAAAAAAGCTAAATCGATATCATTAGCATTAGGTATTGATGTTGCCCCAATCGATAATTTACCCACGCTACGCTCCCCGGGGTTACTTGTTATGGACATGGATTCGACAGCGATTGGCATTGAATGTATTGATGAACTGGCCAAATTGCATGGTGTAGGACAGCAAGTTGCAGCGGTAACTGAACAAGCAATGCGTGGCGAACTTGATTTTGTAACAAGTTTGCGTAAACGAGTAGCAACGTTAAAAGGTGCACATCAAGATCTTTTACAGCAAGTAAAAAATAATTTACCCCTTACACCCGGATTAACTTATTTAGTAAAAGAACTGCATAAAAAAAATTGGCATGTTGCTATTGCCTCAGGCGGTTTTACCTATTTTGCGGATCATTTAAAGCAAAAGTTAAAATTAGTTGACGTTTATGCTAATGAATTAGAAGTCAAACATGGAAAATTAACCGGTAAAGTTTCTGGTCAAATTGTTGATGCAAAATATAAAGCAAGGACATTACAACAACTAGCAGCATCGTTGGAAATTCCCATTGAACAAACTGTCGCAATTGGTGATGGAGCCAATGATTTGATGATGATTCGTATTGCTGGTCTAGGTGTTGCCTATCATGGTAAACCTAAAGTTGTCGAAAAAGCACGAATTAGTATTAATTATGCAGATTTAACAGGTTTATGGTGTATTTTATCCACTAGTTTATTAAGTGAAGGTTAGGAGATTAAATTGGCAAAAGCAGTAAAACGTGCTTATGTTTGTAATGATTGTGGAGCAGATTACCCACGTTGGCAAGGGCAATGTAGTTCATGCCATGCTTGGAACACCATTACCGAAGTTAGGCTTGCAAGTACCTCTTCACGTAACGACAGATTAACGGGTTATGCAGGTAGCGGGATTGGGCAAGCTAAAATTCAAAAATTGTCCGAAATCAGTTTAGAGGCACTGCCAAGGTTTTCAACTGGTTTTTCAGAATTTGATCGTGTGCTTGGTGGTGGTGTCGTACCGGGGAGTGCCATTCTCATAGGAGGGAATCCCGGAGCAGGTAAAAGTACGTTGTTACTGCAAACCATGAGTAAACTCTCATCACAAATGAATACACTTTATGTTACTGGTGAAGAATCCCTCCAACAAGTTGCGATGCGTGCCCATCGATTAGGGTTACCTGCGGATAATATCAATATGCTGTCCGAAACTAGCATTGAACAAATATGCTTACTTGCCGATCAGTCACAACCTAAACTAATGGTGATTGACTCTATCCAAGTGATGCACCTTACTGATATCCAATCTTCGCCTGGTAGTGTTGCACAGGTTCGAGAAACAGCTGCCTATTTAACTCGTTTTGCCAAAACAAAAGGCATTGCCATTATTATGGTTGGGCATGTTACTAAAGATGGCTCTCTTGCTGGCCCAAAAGTACTTGAGCACTGTATTGACTGTTCAATTTTATTGGATGGCGATGCCGACTCACGTTTTAGAACTCTACGCAGTCATAAAAACCGTTTTGGAGCAGTAAATGAGCTGGGTGTATTTGCTATGACCGAACAAGGTTTAAAAGAGGTTAGCAACCCATCAGCAATCTTTTTAAGCCGTGGAGATGAAATGCTACCAGGTAGTTCGGTAATGGTATTGTGGGAAGGTACTCGCCCATTACTGGTCGAAATCCAAGCGCTAGTCGATCACTCGATGTATGGTAATCCAAGACGTGTGACTGTAGGATTAGATCAAAATCGGCTTGCATTATTGCTTGCAGTATTGCATAGGCATGGGGGATTGCAAATGGCCGATCAAGATATTTTTGTTAATGTTGTTGGTGGTGTAAAAGTTACCGAAACAAGTGCGGATTTAGCATTGATTGCAGCACTTGTATCAAGTTTTCGCAATCGTCCGTTGCCACAAGATATCGTTATTTTTGGTGAAATTGGTCTTGGTGGCGAAATTCGACCAGTACCGAGCGGACAAGAACGTATCTCTGAAGCGGCTAAACATGGTTTTAAAAAAGCAATTGTACCTATTGCCAATATGCCAAAGAAAAAGCCCGAAAATATGCAGATTTTTGCAGTTAAAAAAGTGTCAGAAGCACTAGATATTTTAGGTGATTTTTAAAAACCAGATAAAAGAGTAATAATTAAAATTAATCCGCCAATAAGATTATCGGCGGATTAAAGTTGGGTTCAATTTTTATTAAATGGGTTAATATTATTGTTTAATAACAAATTTCATAACAAGGTTGATAAGCACTTCCTCCTGGCAATTTCATTCGGTTTTGTTTAACAAAACTCCGCAATAAATTATCGAGTTGCTGCATAATTTCAATATCACCTTGTAATTTGTATCGACCATTTTCGGCAATTTGCTTCATACCAAATTCTTTAACATTTCCTGCAACAATACCAGAAAACGCACGACGCAAATCAGCGGCTAACAGTTCGACAGGTTGCTCACGATGAAGATTTAATGAGGCCATATTAGCGTGAGTAGGTTCGAAAGTATGTTGTAATGATTCATCGATTTTTAATAGCCAATTAAACCCATAAGCATCGCCTGTTTTTAAGCGTGAAGCTTTAACATGCTTAACACCCTCTTTCATAATACGAGCTACTTGTTCAGGTGAATCGATAATAATTTGATAAAGTTTAGTTGCCTCATCGCCTAATGTGCTACGAATAAAATTATCTATTGAAGCAAAATAATCTTCGCATTCTTTAGGTCCAGTCAGAATAAGAGGTAGGGTTTGGTGTTTATTTGCAGGGTTTAATAAAATACCCAGAATATAAAGCAACTCCTCAGCGGTGCCTGGTCCACCAGGGAAGATAATAATGCCATGAGCCATTCGCACAAACGCTTCAAGGCGTTTTTCGATATCGGGCATAATAATCAATTCATTGACTAATGCATTAGGCGGTTCTGCTGCAATAATTGACGGTTCGGTCATACCAATAAAACGGCTTTCTTTATAACGCTGTTGCGCATGACCAACGGCAGCGCCTTTCATTGGTGCTTCCATAACACCTGGACCACAACCAGTACAAATATTAAGTTCACGCAAACCAAGTTGCATACCTACTTGACGGGCATAATAGTATTCATTTTCGTTAATCGAATGTCCACCCCAGCAGACAACCAAATTTGGCTCTTCACCCACATGGAGCGCATTGGCATTGCGTAAAATAGAAAAAACAAGGTTTGTAATATAAAACGAATGATCCCTTTCAAATTTGAAATCGGAAATAAGCTCTTTAACTGCACTGATTTGACTATTCAAAAAAAGGATATCGCGTAACACTGCAAACAAATTAGCTTGAATTGAACGAATAATTCGACCATCAACAAAAGCGCTTTCTGGAGCATTAACCAACTCCAACTTGACGCCTCGCTCTTTACTAATCACATTAATTTCGAAAGACTGGAATCTATCTAACAGATCTTTTGTATTATCGGTTTTACTACCTGCATTTAGTGTTGCTAACGAACAATTTCTATATAATTTATAAAGTTCGCTATTGGCAGATTTTTTCAGGATATCGACTTCTGCCTGAGCAAGTAGATCCATTGATCCTAATGGGCTAATATGGGTGATCATTACAACCTCCATTTGACTATTTTATCAGCAAGGCGACTATTATATACTTAAACTGACTGAATAGGTAAAGTTGATAAATCTTCTTGATAACAGATTAAAGTGATACAACAAAATCCAAACAGAATTAAACTCACTAAAGTCCTATCACTAAACTGTGAGTAGATTAAATTAGACTACCTAAAAGATAGAATAAAGAAAGAGACTTTCATCTTATATCCTTATTAATTTTTTACTAAAACACATAGTAACCTGAAACTTTTTGACAAAAAGTCAATTTATATTTATCCAATGTTTATTATTAATCAATTCGTTTAATAAAGTGTTTTATCTTAAATCCCATGGCAATCAATGATGCAAAATAGACTAAAATGCCCACAATAACTAATAAAAATAATCGCCCGATACGGATCAACATTGAACCAGTTGACCAGTCAGGTAATAGCTGTGAACCGAACCACAATACCGCAGACATTAAAATTACCGCAATGACGATTTTACTTAAAAAGCAACGCCAACCGGGTAGGGGGTGATAAAGCTGTTTTTTACGCAACTGCCAATATAATAATCCAGCATTAAAGCAAGCGGCTAAGCCAATTGATAATGAAAGACCTGCATGTTGTAATGGACCAATAAAAGCAAGATTCATTAGCTGTGTTAAAATTAATGTAATAATTGCAATTTTAACTGGTGTTTTAATATCCTGACGTGAATAAAAGGCTGGAGCTAGCACTTTAATCAAAATCAACCCAAGTAGACCTATAGAATAAGCAACTAAAGCTCGCTGGGTCATTAAAGTATCATTTAAGGTAAATTGTCCATATTCAAATAGCGTTGATATAAGTGGGCGAGAAATAACCCCTAATGCAATCGTACTCGGTAGAGCCAATAAAAAACAAAGGCGTAATCCCCAATCTAACAATTCACAATATTGTTTATGATCACCTTTAGAAAAGCTTTTTGCTAATGATGGCAATAAAATGGTGCCTAATGCTACACCAAGCACCCCAGCAGGAAACTCCATTAAGCGATCAGCATAATACATCCACGAAACCGAACCTGAAACTAGAAAAGAAGCAAAAATAGTATTAATAATTAAAGATATTTGCCCTACAGACACCCCTAAAATTGCTGGTCCCATTTGTTTTAAAACCCGCCAAACACCACTATCTTTTAAGCTAATACGCGGTAATACTAGCATGCCAATTTTCTTTAAATAAGGTAGCTGGTAAAGCAATTGTAAAATCCCACCAACACCAACAGATACAGCAAGTGCCAATACTGGAGGATTAAAGTAAGGTGTTAAAAATAGGGTAAATACAATCATACTCACATTGAGTAGTGTTGGAACAAAAGCAGGGACAGAAAACCGATTCCATGTATTAAGGATGGCTCCAACAAGTGATGCCAACGATATAAAAAAGATATAAGGAAAGGTTATGCGTAGCATGGTAGTTGCAAGTTCAAATTTTTCAGCTGATTCTTGCATAAATCCAGGCGCAGTTAGCATAATGATAAAAGGCGCTGTGATAACTCCAATTAGCGTGACTAAAGCCAAGACTAAAGTTAATAATCCTGCAATATAAGCAATAAATGTGCGAGTTGCCTCAGTCCCTTGTTGATTTTTATATTCAGCTAAAATTGGTACAAAAGCTTGTGAAAATGCCCCTTCTGCAAAAATACGGCGGAGTAAATTAGGAAGTTTAAAAGCAACAAAAAATGCATCGGTGGTCATACCTGCACCGAAAAAACGTGCAATAATGGCATCACGCACAAAACCTAATACACGAGACACCATTGTCATTGAGCTGACAGTAGCTAAAGATTTTAAAAGATTCATATTCAAATTATATACAAAGTATACAGCCTAAAACTGATAATGAAGCATAGTCTACAAACTATTACTTTAAATAACCATGCTTTTTTAATAAACTTAATTTTATACATGCCGCCAGCAAATACTGGCGAATGTTTAGTTTAACGATCTTCATAAGGTGTAAACAGCACGAATTCAACGATATCTTTATAGGCAGGGCGAATAACTAACAATCATCAAAATTGAGTTCTTCAATTCGATAAGCTAATACAAGACATTACAAATAATGTCGTATAAACATCTTTTGGTAAGCCAATCACGTCATAAACAAAGCCTGTATAGCAATCAATTGACACAAACGAAAATAAGCAAATAAAGCGCTATTTGAATATATTGAAATCTATTATAATCAAGTTAATCGACATTCCGCCAATGGTTGAATATCGTCACACAAAAATGAAATTAAGTTATATAAGGTAAATACTGCTTAATATTTATTTTGGCGAAAATCTGAAAAAAGAGCATATACCAATTATGAAGATACCTAAAATAGTTATTCTAACCGGTGCTGGTATTTCGGCCGAATCGGGTTTATCAACCTTTCGAGCTCAAAATGGATTATGGGAAGGTTATGATGTTAATGATGTAGCAACTTACGAAGGCTATATACGCAATCCAACAGCGGTACATGATTTTTATAATATGTTACGTCGTAAATTACAAAATCCAGATGTTAAGCCTAATGCTGCCCACTTTGCGCTGGCTGAATTAGAACAGAAATTAGGTAGTGATAACCTCTTAATTGTGACACAAAATGTGGATAACTTACATGAACAAGCTGGATCTAAAAATATTATTCACATGCATGGTGAATTATTAAAAGTGCGTAATGAAAAAACAGGACAGATAATTGATTGCTTTAACGATGTGAATTATCAACAAAACAAATTCATTCGCCCACATATAGTCTGGTTTGGTGAAATTCCGCTACAAATGGAACAAATTTATGATGCACTTTCACAAGCTGATTATTTTATATCCATTGGCACATCAGGTAATGTCTATCCTGCTGCTGGTTTTGTACAAATCGCTAACCAAACAAGTGCTAAAACGGTTGAACTTAATTTAGAGCCCAGCTTAGGTGAAAGTCTGTTTCAAACCAAAATTTACGGACCAGCAAGTAAAATTGTTCCTGAATTTATCAAAAAATTTATTTAAAACAAATTGCTACTTTAGTTGTTTAAGATAATCATTGCCTAAATTACTCATTTGGGCATGAATCCATTTGGTTCTCTTTTTTACTCGTTCACTTGGTTTAATTGGGCTCCAGCGCCTAGGATTAGGTAATACTGCCGCAAGTAAACTTGCTTGCTGTGAAGTTAATTGATCGGCACTTACATTAAAATAATATTGAGAAGCCGCTTCAATGCCAAAAATACCTTCTCCCCATTCTGCACAGTTTAAATAGACCTCAAGAATACGCTCTTTTGACCAAAAAAGTTCTATCCATAATGTAAACCAAGACTCCATTCCTTTGCGAATCCAACTACGAGTTGGCCATAAAAAGATATTTTTAGCGACTTGTTGAGTAATAGTGCTAGCGCCTTTAATCTTTTTGCTATTTTGATTATGATCTAGCGCTAGGCGGATAGCATTGAAATCAAATCCCCAGTGCACAGAAAAATTTTGATCTTCTGAAGCGATTACCGCAATTTTTATATTGTCTGAAATTTCGTCCAAGTCTTTCCAGATTCGTTGTTGTGGTGTATTCCAATGCATTATCTTACGTTCTATCATTAACATAGAACCGAAAGGTGGATTCACCCAACGCATTACTAAGGTCGAAAAGATAGATAATAATATAAATCCAATTATCGCTTTTTTAGTTATGTTTAAAAATTTTCTGAATAAGGGCTTCATGCTGATTTAGATAAAATAACGTAAAAAATTAGCAAATAAGATACGATATATTATTGATTAAATAAATAACTTTTTATAAATTCAACAAGTTGAAGTGGGTTATTTATATCCAAAATGGGTAAAAAAACAGCTAACGGCTCATCACTAGCAATAGCCAAGGTAAAATCATCAATAAAAAACGGTTTTTTAACGGAGCTTCGGTGACAAATAATTTTAGGAATTTGCTCATCTTTAAAGCCCTCAACTAAAATAATATCAACATCAGAAAATTGATTAATTAAAGTCTGCAAATCGGCAGGTTTATTGGGTGTTTCACAAATTAAAGCGTAACGGTTATCACAAGCCAAAATTGTTTGTAATGATCCAGTTTTATGCAATTTATAGCTATCTTTTCCTGGAATATCCAATTCAACATCGTGATGCGTATGCTTTAAAGTCGCCACCTTAAAGCCTTGCTCAACAAGTAGCGGAATAACCTTCGCCAACAAGGTAGTTTTACCACTACCACTGTAACCACAAATAGCGAGCGTTTTTTTTATATTCATTATTTCTTGGTTCAAAATGGTTATACTCAATTTAAACCTAATATACACTATTTTCTACCTCGAAAGAGATAAAACCACTGCAAAAGCCACTAAAATTACAACTCAAACAACACCACAGTCAACTATAACCGTTTGATTTGATTGAAAATAAAAACTTTAATAAAATCAATATCCTACCTGAACAATTTTAGAGCAAAAACACGCTTATAGCACCACAATGTTAATCAGCCTGCCTTATCACAGCATCAAAATATACCGATAACGAAATAAAGCTAGCACGCCAAACTGGGCTGTTGGGCGTGTTTGTGTTTTAGATGTTATTAGCAATATTAATCATTCCGCAAAAGCCAATATGTCCTAAAGCTAACACCCTATTTTAATTAAAAAATTCACCTATCTATAAAGCTGAACTGTTTTCATCTTTACATTTCTTTACAAAAAAGTTCGCAAAAAAACTAGTCAGTCATTCCTTAAACGGCTATACTTTCATCGCTTTAGAAAAATGAGCTTATTAAATAAGCGAATAAATATAAAAATTCAAATAAAACAAAATATTAATTGACAGGTAAAACGAAATGCAGTACCCTTTTAGGCACAAGCAAACTTATGTCTTAAATTTATCAAATAATCCTATTCGACAAGTTTTTACTCGAAGCTTATTTATATTTTCGAAATTATTTCTCGAATTATTTTCGAAATTATCCACAAAACTATTTTCAAAAATCCCATTGGCATTAGCGCCGTTGTTGTTATTGCCGTACTCTTTAGAATCGCAGGCACTATCGGCCACGACTTCTGAGCGCATTCATGGTACTGCGCCTTATTTAACCTTTGATGGCGGTGTTACTAAAGTGACTGAAATAAGGGAATTATTAGGTATTAAGTTATCAGACGGCCGAACATTCACACCGCAAAATAATCCTTCATCACCAACCGCGCCAATCGAGTTACCTAATGCATGGGGTACTTTTGCTGATATTGAAATGATAGTTCCGTCATCAAGCGACTCAATAAATATAAATGACTTAGTAACACAAGGTAAATGGGGCGATGATGATGGGGATGGACAGCGAGCAGGTGAAGTTACTGCATCAGGAAGTATATCGTTAGTAATAAAAGATAAAGATGGCAATACCGTTAATCGTAGTGATACATTAAGTCTATGTAAGGCACCTTATAAGGTAACCTTAGATAGTTCAGAGGGAACTTTAGAGACTCGTTATGGTATGCCGAATAGTAGTACTTTTAGTGGAGGAACAGCGGAGTATTATATCACTCCGCCATCACAGCCCGTTATTTGTGCAGTCAGGCCGGATCTAATTAAAGGTACAGACGACTATGCAGGCCCATCTAGCATGTGGAATCCAGCAAAGGGCTTTCTAACTCAATCAACAACCCCATCATCTTACGACCAAAATTTTCCTACTACAGGAGCAGATGGATTGTATTTTGATTTGGATATAGGTGGAATAGATGCAAGTCAGTTGAGTTGGACAGTTAACACGAGTGGTAGTCTAAATGCAACAGTGAGTTGGAGGTTGCCAAACCAAGGTGATACATGGATTAAAGATACATCCAAGAATGTAACACGGGTAACGTTGCATGGTCCAAGGGCAAGTATTACTCAAATAGGCTCAAGTAATCCTGACCCACTAACACGTCCATCTTTACCGCAGACCTTTGAGTTAGTTGGAAGGGATAGAAGTGGTAATGAGGTTAGGTATGGCTTTGTGTTGAGGCAGTGGTTCGTCAATCGGGGGAGCGAATGGAACATTTATAGTGACGATTTAGCATGGTGTAATAGTTTGGGTTATCGAATGCCACGGGTAAGAGATTTAACCAATTCAAACTATAATAATTTAAGTGCAACACCTAGCTCATCAGGTAATCATTACATGCGTCACATAGGGGCAGGTTTTTTCTCGGAGTGGGGCTACATGTACCACTACGATGCGGGCTTCTCCCAGTACGCCCACTGGACGAGCGACGCAACAGGTAGCAGCCAGTTCCTTGTCGACGCGTACGACGGCTACGTCAGAAGCGACAGTGCCAGTGTCAGAGACTGGCGCTATGGCCTTTGCACCGCACCTTAGCTTTTAGCGTTTAGTTCTTAATCCTTAGGGCGCGGAAGGGGGTTACGGTGCCTGAGGGGATAATATAACAAAGAATAAAGCCCCCGCGTAAGTTGGGGCGCTGAGCAGGCAAAGCTTGCGAGCCTTGCGCTTTAATGGCAGAAAATCAAAATAGCACCCCGACCGATACGACTTAAAAGCTTGCGCTTTTGTTATTAACTGACTGTTATTAACAAGCTGTTATTAATAACTATTATCAAATAACAAAAGCGCTTTTATTAAAAAGCCAAATTCAATGTAATAAAAAAATAACTAGCCTATAAGTGTTTGATTTTATTTAGAAACGCAAATAAAAACTTCAATAAAATCAATAGTCTACCTGAACGATTTTAAAGTAAAAAACACACTTATAGCACCACAATGCTAATATGCTTGCCTTATCACAGCATCAAAATATACCGATAACGAAATAAAGCTAGCACGCCAAACTGGGCTGTTGGGCGTGTTTGTGTTTTAGATGTTATCAGCAATATTAATTATTCCACAAAAATCAAAAAGTCCTAAAGCTAACACCCTATTTTAATTATAAAATTCACCTATCTCTAAAGCTGAACCGTTTTCATCTTTACATTTCTTTACAAAAAAGTCCGCCAAAAAAACTAGTCAATCACCCCTTAAACGGCTATACTTTCATCGCTTCAGAAAAATGAGCTTATCAAACAAGCAAATAATTATAAAAAATTCAAATAAAACAAAATATTACTTGACAGGTGAAACGAAATGCAGTACCATTTTAGGCACAAGGCACAAGGCACAAGCACTGGCAAACTTATGTCTTAAATTTATCAAATAATCCTATTCGACAAGTTTTTACTCGAAACTTATTTATATTTTCGAAATTATCTCTCGAATTATTTTCGAAATTATCCACAAAACTATTTTCAAAAATTCCATTGGCATTAACGCCGTTGTTGTTATTGCCGTACTCTTTAGAATCGCAGGCTTTATCGGCCACGACTTCTGAGCGCATTCATGGTACTGCGCCTTATTTAACTATTGATGGCGGTACTACCAAATTGACTACCACAGACGACTTATTAAGTATTAAGTTATCGGATGGTCGAACATTTACACCGCAAAATAATCCTTCATCATCGACAGCGCTAATCGAGTTACCTAATGTAGGGGATACTTTGGCTGATATTGAAATGATAGTTCCGTCATCAAGCGACTCAATAAATATAAATGACTTAGTAACACAAGGTAAATGGGGCGATGATGATGGGGATGGACAGGGAGCAGATGGAGTCACCGCATCAGGAAGTATATCGTTAGTAATAAAGGATAAAGATGGCAATACCGTTAATCGTAGTGATGCATTAGATATATGTAAAGCACCTTATAAGGTAACCTTAGATAGTTCAGGGGGTGCTTTAGAGACTCGTTATGGCATGCCGAATAGTAGTACGTTTAGTGGAGGAACAGCGGAGTATTATATCACTCCGCCATCAGCGCCGGTTATTTGTTCGGTCAGGCCAAATTTGGTGTTTGGTGGAACAACTGGCTTGGGTTGGGACGACCCACGTTATGCCGGTCCTGCTAACATATGGAATCCAGCTAAGGGTTTTTTAGTTCAGTCAACAAACCCATCATTTTACGACCGAAATTTCCCAACAACAGGTTCAGATGGCTTGTATTTTGATTTGCTTATTGCTGGGGTAGACGCAAGTCAGTTGCGTTGGACAATTAACACGAGTGGTAGTCTAAATGCAACAGTGAGTTGGACAAGTCCGCGTACAGGGACATTCACAGACCCTAGGGGAGATACGATACAAGCTGATGAATGGATTACGGATAAATCCAAGAATGTAACACGGGTAACGTTGCATGGTCCAGAGGCAAGAAGCCAGTGGGACAATCCTAGTCCTAGTCAAATTACCGTGCCATCTTTGCCGCAGACATTTGAGTTGGTTGGTAGGGATAGAAGTGGTAATGAGGTTCGTTATGGATTTGTATTAAGGCAGTGGTTCGTCAATCGGGGTGGTCAATTTAAAGCTTATAGTGACCATTTAGCATGGTGTAATAGTTTGGGTTATCGAATGCCACGGGTAAGAGATTTAACCAATGCAGTTTGTTCTGGTTGGGGTTCAGGAAGTATGTGTCAAGGCGCAGTAGGCGCCACACCTAGCTCATCAGATAATAATTACATGCGTCACATAGGTGCTGGCTTTTTCACGGAGTGGGGCGGCATGTACTACTACGCTGTTGCGGGCTTCGTCAACGTCTCCTACTGGACGAGCGACGCTACAGGTAGCCACCAGTTCTCTGTCAGCTCGAACTACGGCTACGTCTACAGCAACAGTGCCAGCTACTCCCGCTATGTCGTTTGCACCGCACCTTAGCTTTTAGCGTTTAGTTCTTAATCCTTAGGGCGCGGAAGGGGGTTACGGTGCTTGAGAGGATAATATAACAAAGAATAAAGCCCCCGCGTAAGTTGGGGCGCTGAGCAGGCAAAGCCTGCGAGCCTTGCGCTTTAATGGCAGAAAATCAAAATAGCACCCCGACCGATACGACTTAAAAGCTTGCGCTTTTGTTATTAACTGACTGTTATTAACTGGCTGTTATTAACAAGTTATTATTAAATAACTATTATCAAATAACAAAAGCGCTTTTATTAAAAAGCCAAATTCGACGTAATAAAAAAATAACTAGCCTATAAATATTTGATTTCATTTAGAAATGCAAATAAAAACTCCAATAAAATCAATGGTCTACCTGAGCGATTTTAGAGCAAAAAACACACTTATAGCACCACAATGCTAATATGCTTGCCTTATTAGAGCGTCAAAATGTGCCAATAACGAAGTAAAGCTAGCACGTCAAACAGGGCTGTTGGGTGTGTTTGTCTTTTAGATGTTATTAGCAATATTAATCATTCCGCAAAAGCCAATATGTCCTAAAGCTAACACCCTATTTTTTATGAAAATAAATGATTATTTATCTTCTTTCTGATTAAATGAATTAAGCACCTCTACCGTATTGATATTGCTAAAACAAACTGCTTTATCGCTAAAATCAACCGATTTAGCACTGATTTGTTCTAAAAACAGCATCAGCTTGCGTTCGCCTTGCTCTAAATAGATTTTTAGTTGTTGAGTAACTGTTTTATGAATAAGTAGAATGGTTGGATGGTAGTATTGTCCATCATGTGGATAAATAGCGCTGTTATTTGCCGTATAAACAGCTAAACGGTCAATTAAATCAGCTGGCAAAAAAGGCGTGTCACAACTGACAAATAAGTTCCAATCGGTTTTGCTGCGTAATAAACCGCTGTAAATCCCCGATAATGGTCCACAAAATCCTGCTAGGTCATCACTAAATATAGGATAACCTGCTTTTTGGTATTGTTCTGTGTGACGATTGCAATTAATCATGATTGTATCAACGTGAGGTTTGATGCAATCAATGACATGTTGATAAAGTGGTTTTTGATGTAATAATAATAGTCCTTTGTCGTTGCCATTCATACGGGTACTTTTACCTCCAGCTAGAATGATTGCAGTAATTGAGGGTTTTTCCATAAATTATTTCTCTTTTACGTTGCGAAAAAACAAAATAACATTACTATATAGTAATGTTATTGCAAGTCGTAGCGTATCATTTTTAATGATTGCTTAATTATCATTATCTTCGAAAGGTTTGAAGATTTACTAAAGGTAACAATTATGAAATGTCATCGTATTGATGAAGTAATGGAATTATTGCAACCCGCATGGGAAGGCGATTCTGATCTTAATTTATTAGAGTTTTTAGCTAAATTAGGTCAAGAGGCTGGTTTTGAAGGTAAGTTAGAAGATTTGAGTGATGAAGTTTTAATTTATCATTTAAAAATGCGAGGTTCGGATAAGAATGATGTTATTCCGGGTCTAAAAAAAGATTATGAAGAAGATTTTAAAACCGCATTGTTAAAAGCTCGTGGGATTATAAAAGAATAAGGAGAATCATTAAAATGAAAAAAACACTTATCGCAATTAGTATTTTGCTTTTTTCTGTAAACTGTTTTGCAAATGAAAGCCCAACTATTACTAAGGCCGACACCTCAGCGAATGCATTTGAGCCGATTGAATTAGGTAAACAATATGCCGCGCTACCAACTAATCCATCGCCAGATAAAGAAGTTATTGAGTTCTTTTCGTTCAATTGCCCAAGCTGTTTTAGATTTGAAATTCAAAATCAAGGTCCTCAAACTATTAGCAAGGCTTTACCAGAAGGTGTTAAATTCAAACGCTACCATTTAGAAGATTTTGGACCATTAGCTAAAGATCTTGCGCAAGCATGGGCTGTGGCTAATGTTCTAGGTATAGAAGATAAAGCTTCAGATGCACTTTATAATGCGGTTCAAAAAGATAAAACGATAAAAACAGCAGATGACATTAAAGCTGTTTTTGAAAAATTAGGTGTTAGTAATGAAGTGTATGATAAAACAAAAGATAGCTTTTTGGTTAAATCATT
This sequence comes from Gilliamella sp. Bif1-4, assembly GCF_001690535.1. Lineage (NCBI taxonomy): Bacteria > Pseudomonadati > Pseudomonadota > Gammaproteobacteria > Orbales > Orbaceae > Gilliamella > Gilliamella sp. Bif1-4. The sequence continues at coordinate 25,369 of NZ_LZHC01000037.1, forward strand.
TATGGCACAACAAGCAGATGCGATTAAAGAGATGAAACCAGATTCAATCCCTACGGTTATTGTTAATCGTAAGTTTTTTATCATAGCAAATCAACTTAATGTAACTAGTGATGATGCATTTATTAATGATTATGCAAGAGTTACTGCATTTGTAGCAGGGTTAGATCCTAATGCAAAAATAGAAGAAAAAGCGCATTCTGATAAAAAATAAATGGTTAACAAGTTTAGAAACAACATAAGTTAATCACTTATGTTTGACGTTTTAAGTCCCATTGTATCATTTTGTACAATGGGATTTTTTATTATAGTAAAATTGCTATTCTCGTTCTAAAGCATAAATTGGATCGAGTTTAGCAGCCCGTCTAGCAGGGAAATAACCAAAAATAATACCAATTATACTTGAGAAACTAAATGCCGCTATAATAGCTATTGCTGAGAAATTCATTGCAAATGATGTAACAACAGAATTAAAAATAAATCCAATGGCAAACGAGAGTACAATACCTATTGTTCCGCCAATTAAACATACTAATACAGCTTCAATTAAAAATTGCTGTAATATGTCGCTTGACCGAGCACCAACAGCCATTCGTACGCCAATTTCTCGAGTTCTTTCTGTGACTGATACTAACATGATATTCATCACACCAATACCGCCAACAACGAGTGAAATCAGCGCAATAGCCGAAACCAATAACGTCATTACCCAAGCGGATGAGTTGATTGTTTCTCGTATATTATCGGAATTAAAGATGAAAAAATCTTTTGTACCATGTCGTTGTAACATAATTCGATTAATGGCTTGTTCGGCAACAGATAAATTAACATTATCTTTAACACGTACTGTAATGCTTTTTAACGAAGTTTGACCTACCATGCGGTTAATCACGGTAGTATAAGGTAACCAAACATTCAGGCTTTCATTGCTACCAAATCCTTGCTGTTGTTTAGTTGCAACACCAATTATTCTTACTGGTAACTGTCCAACCATTAAAATTTTTCCAATTGGGTTTTGATTTGCAAATAACCGTTTAACAGTATTGTCATCAATCACTGCATCTTGTGCTGAGGCAATAATACTTGCTTCATCAAAAGATTTTCCTTGAGAAATAGTGTAACCACGAACCGCAAAAAATTGCTCCCCTACACCATTTACTGTTCCAGTTACTGCTAAATTATTAATTCGGAAATAAACACTGGTTGCAAGGTTAGGAGTCGTACTGTGGACAAAGTTTTGTTGCGCCAAAAAATCTGCGTCTGATGAGCGTAATGTAGTAATTTTATCCGCATTACGATCACCAAAGCCTGATCCTGCATAGATTTCTAACGTGCTAGTCCCTAACGAGTTAATGTTAGATAAAATTTTCTGCTTTGTACCTTGTCCTAATGCAACAACAGAGACTACCGAGGCAATGCCAATAATTATGCCTAACATGGTTAAAAATGTCCGTAATCGCTGCGAAAGCATTGATAGCATGGCCATTTTAAAAGCATCTCGAAAACGGTAATATTTTGCCAGTAGATTATCTTGGGTTCTGGTTGCTTCGATTTGCTTAACTTGCCGATTATCATTTTGTTTAGATTGATAATTAGGGTTAATAGAATCAGAAATAACATTACCGTCACTAATTTCAACAATCCTTTGGGCACTTTGGGCAATATTTGAATCGTGGGTAACAATAATAACTGTGTGACCTTGTTGATGTAATTCTTGTAATATAGCCATTACTTCTAAACCGCTTTTACGGTCGAGTGCTCCCGTTGGTTCATCAGCTAAAATGATTTGTCCACCGTTAATTAAAGCTCTGGCAATACTAACTCGCTGTTGTTGCCCTCCAGATAACTGGTTAGGTTTATTGTGGATTTTTTCGGCAAGTCCTAAACGTGTTAAAATTTTGCTCGCTCTTTTTTGACGTTGTTCATTGGTAACACCAGCATAAATAGCAGGGATTTCTACATTGCCTTGTGCGGTTAGTGCATTTAATAAATGGTAACGTTGAAAGATAAAACCAAAATGCTCACGGCGTAATTGAGCTAACTCATCAGGTGACAATTCACTTGTTGTGCGTCCTCCAATAGAATAAGTGCCTGAGGTCGGTTTATCTAAACAGCCTAAAATATTCATCAAAGTGGATTTACCCGATCCTGATGCGCCAATAATCGCTACCATTTCACCAGCATTAATTGTTAGATTTATGCTTTTAAGAACCTGTATAGTTGTATCGCCTGCTGGAAATTCACGAACAATATTCTCAAGCTTAATAAGAGGTATATTATTGACCATATTAGAATCGAATCCTTGGGGTTCTTGCATTATTACCACCTAGTGAAGCGCCATTAGTACTACTGACCACAACCATATCACCCTCTTTAATCCCCGATTTTATCTCAACATTGACATTATTATCGATACCCAAAGTAACTTCGTGTTCTTCGATCTCATTATGTTTATCTAACAGGTAAATAATGGCTTTATTATTACCCAATTTTTTTTGAATTGCTTGAGATGGAATGGTTAGTACATCTTTTGCTTCAGACAAGACAATATAAACTTGCGCTGTCATTGAAATTCTTAATACATGGTCGGGATTATCTACATCAAATAATCCATTATAATAAATTGCGCTTTTTGTTGTTGATGATGAGTTTGACGAGGTTGTTTCAGTGTTAATTGAGTCTGGTGCAGGCTCTATAGCCCTTAGTGTTAAACCATCAAAACGTCTATTCGGTTGGCCTAAAATGGTAAAGTAAACAGGCATTCCTTTTTTTACATTGATCACATCAGCTTCAGAAATTTGCGCTTCAATGGTCATTTTATCAAGTTGCGCTACTTTAACAATGGTTGGTGCACTTTGAACAGAGTTAACCGTTTGTCCTTCATTGACTGGAATTGCAACAATCACTCCATCAATAGGGGAGCGAATTTTAGTATATCCCAAATTAACTTTGGCGGTATCGACTGCAATTTGTGCTTTAACGATATCAGCATCAAGTGCTGCAATATCAGCTTTGATTACATCGAGTTCGGCTTTTGCTGCATCTAGGTCGGATTGAGCACCAGCCCCTTTATTGACTAGTTTTCGTTGACGGTCATAAGTTAATTGATAATTAATCAATCTGGCTTTTTTGGCCTCACGCTGTGCCTCTAAACTATTAAGTGACGCTTCAGATTGTTTTAAATCATTGCTTTGTTTAAGATCGTCAATCTCAGCAATCATATCGCCTTGTTTAACTTCATCGCCCAACTCAACATAGAGTTTTTTAATTTGCCCAGAAACCTGCGCACCAACACTAACTTGCTTAAAAGCACTAATTGTTCCATCGGCTAGTACGGTTTTTTCAATATTACCTTTGGTAACCTGTGATGTAATATAATTAGCTGTAGGTTCTGAATGAGATATAATTAAACATACAATATAAATAATTGCAAAGAAGATGCTGGCTATAACTAGATATTTAATTTTCATTAATTTTAACAATGTTTTTCACCCTTTATTTTCTTATTATAATTTTAACATTTTACCGTAATAACAAAAATGATATTGATAATTATTATTAATAAATTGTAATAATTATGAAATTTTAAATCTTAAACTAATTCATAGAAATTACTCGTGTTGTTTATAGTAGTTTGAGAAATTATTGTAATGAATAAAAAAAGTAAAATTGACTAAACCTACCTATCCACAAATAAATGGAAAAGTAAAAAGAGTGATACGTACTTAAATGGAGATGTGGCATCGTCAATAAACATTTAGCAACCCAAAAATAAAAAACAAATTTTTACGTGATTTATTAACTATTATAATATGGCTAAACCGCATAAAATAATTGCGAGGAAAATACTTTATGAGTTTTTATAGGATTATTTTAACTTGAAGTGTAAACAATCTGGTGTTTTTCTACATTTTATAATTAGACAAAAAATCTGATAAAAGGATAAGAATGGTCTCTTTTATTGAATACATTGGGCTTTATTCTAAAATAAGATAAAATGATCTTAGAAAATGTTATGGGATAAATTATTTATGGTTGAACAAAAAAAAGAAGGATTTTTCTCTCGTTTAAAAAAAGGTCTTTTTAAGACTAAACAAAATATTGGTTCTGGTTTTCTTAGTTTATTTAAAGGGAAAAGGATCGATGATGCTTTATTTGAAGAATTAGAAGAGCAGTTACTTATTGCTGATGTAGGTTTTGACACAACCCAAAAAATTATTGATTCCTTAACTAAACAAGCATCAAGAAAAGAGCTAAAAGATGCTGATGCATTACATGATCTTTTAAAACAGGAAATGAAATCTATTTTAGATGGAGTCGATAAGCCCCTTGATATAGAAAGCCATAAACCATTTGTAATATTGATGGTTGGCGTTAATGGTGTCGGAAAAACAACAACAATTGGCAAATTGGCTCGTCAATTTCAACAACAAGGCAAATCAGTTATGCTTGCGGCGGGTGATACCTTTCGAGCAGCGGCTGTTGAGCAGTTACAAGTCTGGGGAGAACGGAATAATATCCCTGTTATTGCTCAGCATACTAATGCAGATTCTGCTTCTGTCATTTATGATGCAATACAAGCAGCAAAAGCAAAAAAAATAGATATATTAATAGCCGATACTGCAGGGCGCTTACAAAATAAATCTCATTTAATGGATGAGTTAAAAAAAATAGTACGCGTAATTAAAAAACACGATGAAACAGCACCCCATGAAATTATGTTGACTATTGATGCTGGTACTGGTCAAAATGCGGTTAGCCAAACCAAACTATTTAATGAGGCTGTTGGTGTCACTGGGATGACATTAACTAAATTAGATGGTACTGCAAAAGGGGGAATTATCTTTAGTATTGCCGATCAGTTTAATATTCCCATTCGTTATATTGGTGTAGGCGAGAAAATTGAAGATTTAAGGCCTTTTGTTGCTGATGATTTTATCAATGCTTTGTTTGATGAAACAGATGGTTAGAGAGTGTCATGATTCAATTTCAGCGCGTAAGTAAAGTGTATTCTGGCGGTAAACCAGCACTACAAAATATTAGCTTCACTTTATTACCTGGTGAAATGGCTTTTTTAACTGGACACTCAGGGGCTGGTAAAAGTACGCTAATGCGATTAATTTGTGGGTTAGAAAGAGCAAATGATGGCAAAGTGTTGTTAAATGGCGTTGATGTTTCAAGTTTAAGACGCCAAGAGATGCCATTTTTACGTCGCACAATTGGTATGATTTTTCAAGATCACCAATTACTGATGGATCACACTGTTTATGATAATGTAGCTATTCCATTAATTATTTTAGGTAAACCAGCTGAAGAAATTAAAAGAAGAGTTTCCGCTTCACTGGATAAAGTTGGATTACTTAATAAGATGGAATTTTATCCAATACAGTTATCTGGTGGTGAACAGCAGCGGGTAGGTATCGCTCGTGCTATTGTTAATCGTCCGAGTATTTTGCTTGCTGATGAACCCACAGGTAATTTAGATGATAAACTATCAAAAGATATTTTAAAGCTTTTTGAAGAATTTAATCAAACTGGTGTAACGATTTTGATGGCAACGCATAATATGGGACTGATACGACGCAAGCACCATCGAATATTGCATTTAAATCAGGGACGTTTAGAGATTAAAAATTAATGAGCTTAACTAATATCAAACCTAGTAAATCGAAGAAGAACGAAAATAGCTTTTTCTCTCGCTGGATAAGACAAATCGGTTATGCTTGGCGTAACACGTTTAATGACTTTTCTCAGCATATTATTGCTTCATTACTGACCATTTTTGTTATTGCTATTTCAATTACTATACCAACTATCAGCTATTTACTTTGGAAAAACGCTAGTCAAACTGCACAGCAATGGAATCCAACTCCCAGTTTGACTGTTTATATCAATAAAGAATTAACATCAGAACAAACAACTGAATTGATTGCTAAAATTAAATTTTATGATGAAGTTGATCAGGTTGAATATCTTTCCAAAGATGAAACAAAAGAAGAATTCGAAACGTGGTCTGGGTTTAGTGATGCACTCGATTTGCTAGATGAAAATCCATTACCTGCAGTAGCAATTGTTATTCCTAAAGATGAGGCAAAAAAGACAGTTGTGTTACATCGATTACAAAAGGAATTGCTTACCATTGATGGTATTGATGATATAAAATTAGATGATAGTTGGTTTACTCGTTTAACAGCACTAACTGATATGGTTAAATCTATCGTATGGATTATTTCTATATTTATGATTATAGCTGTATCTCTTGTGATTGGTAATAGCATCCGTTTAAATATATTCTCTAGAAAACAGACGATTATGGTTATGCAATTAATTGGGGCAACAGAAGGATTTATTTTGCGTCCTTTTCTTTATAGTGGAATGTTTATTAGTTTTATTAGCGCTATTATAGCGTTAGTGTTATCGGAAATATTTATTTATCAAATAGAGTTAATTATGTTGAATGTTTCTGATACATTTGGAACAATAATTCATATTGAAGGGCTATTATGGGATGAGAGTTTATTGATTGTCCTTATAACAGCTAGTATTGGGTGGCTTTCATCGTTGATTGCGACTAAGAAATACTTAAAAATAGCACAAATTGTCTAGCTATTTTGCTATAAATTGCCAAGATATATATCAATTTAATAAAAGGCTAATATTAAGTAAAATATTTTAAGTATTTTAGTTAAAATAGTGAACTAATTTATAATTCATTGGTCTAACATTGTAATAAACGCTAGTTTAACGTTTTTATTGTTGCATATTTAATGTAACGAAATTTATTATTTAAGGGGGAATTAAATGAGTACTGATTTAAAAATGCAAGTAGGTGCTTTAATCCCACAAGGAAATATAGAATCATACCTTCGCATGATTAACACCTATCCAATGTTAACTGCAGAAGAAGAAAAATCATTAGGTGAAAAACTCTATTATCACGATGATGTAGATGCTGCTCGCCAGTTAATTTTATCTCATTTACGATTTGTAGCGCATATTGCCCGTGGTTATTCGGGTTATGGTTTACCACAAGCTGACTTAATTCAAGAAGGTAATATTGGCTTGATGAAAGCAGTACGCCGTTTCAATCCTGAAATGGGTGTTCGTTTGGTCTCATTTGCTGTGCATTGGATAAAAGCTGAGATCCATGAATATGTATTAAAAAATTGGCGTATTGTTAAAGTTGCAACAACAAAGGCGCAAAGAAAGCTATTTTTTAATCTAAGAAAAACTAAACAACGTTTAGGTTGGTTCAGTAATGCAGAAGTGGATATGGTAGCAGATGAATTAGGTGTAAGTCGTAAAGATGTACTTGAAATGGAATCACGTATGTCGGCACAAGATATGTCATTTGATATAGATAGTGATGACGATGATAATTCAATTATTGCACCAGCACTTTACTTAGAAGATAGCAATTCTGATTTCTCAAAATCAATTGAAAATGATAATTGGGAAAATGATGCGACAGATAGGCTACATGATGCATTATTAAAATTAGATGAACGTAGCCAAGATATTATTAAAGCACGTTGGTTAGATTCTGATGAAAGCAAATCAACTTTACAGGTCTTAGCCGATAAATATAGTGTTTCAGCAGAGCGTATCCGACAGCTTGAAAAAAATGCAATGAAAAAGTTAAGAGTTGCTATTGAAGCATAATTTTTTCATTTATAATTTTTTAATTAGTGTTAACTTCCTAAACCTTACTTTTTAAAAAAGTAAGGTTTTTTTATAACTTAAACTTATGAAATAAGAAAAACCATCGTTTCGAATATTTCTCAGTAAAATCAGTCAACCATTGTTACATCTTTGGCAAATTGTTTGTTTGTTGGGTGGTTATAAGTTTTTTATCTGAACCGTTATTAACAACGATCTTAACTTATAATCAAGAGGAATCAGCACGTTACTTTTCTATTTCTTTTTCTAGTGATGAAATTATAACGTTATTTCTTGCGATTAGTATTATGCTCATTGGTCAAATACTAAAAAAGGCCTGCCAACTAGCTGAAGAAAATAAACAAGTTATTTAAAAGGAGTCATATGTGCCAATTATAATAAATTTAGACGTAATGCTTGCTAAACGTAAAGTTAAATCAAAAGATCTAGCGGTAGCAGTTGGTATTACAGAACAAAATTTATCATTACTTAAGCAAGGTAAAGTAAAAGGATTTAGACTAGCAACACTCGAAGCAATCTGCAAACATCTAGATTGCCAACCAGGTGATATACTAGAATATACCAACGAAGAATAACTTATTAACTTATTGCAAGTAATGCTGCCTCTTGCGCGTGAATTAAGGCTGTATCAAAAAAAGGTATATTACGATCGGATTGAGAGATTAATAACCCAATTTCCGTACAGCCTAAAATAACACCTTCTGCGCCATTTTTAACGAGTTTATCAACAATATTAAGATAGGTTTGCTTAGAATCAGGCTTAATAATACCTTTGCAAAGTTCATCATAAATGATCTGATTAATGATATTTCTGTCTTGAGATTCAGGAATAAGCACATTTAAATTTTTATCGATCAGTTTAGATTTATAAAAGTCCTGCTACATTGTATATTTAGTCCCTAACAAAGCGACCGATTTAATATTTTGTGCTAGTAAATGTTTAGCCGTCACATCGGCAATATGAATGATTGGAATATTAATTGCCTTTTGGATCTGATCTGCGACTTTATGCATGGTATTAGTACAAATAACAATAAAATCTGCACCAGCAAGTTCCACTCTTTTAGCAGCATCAATTAAAATTTCTGCACTTTTATGCCACTCATTATTGGCCTGACAACTTTCAATTTCTTGAAAATCAACGCTATATAAAACCGTTTTAGCTGAATGCAACCCACCTAATGATTTAGCAATAGTTTGATTAATAACTTGATAATAAGTTGTGGTGCTTTCCCAACTCATCCCCCCGATTAAACCAATTGTTTTCATTTTTCATATACCTATATAAAATTTATTTATTTTTTGTTAACTCGCCTAGATTACACAATGAAGTGCAATTCGTCTTAACTCTTTAGAATAAAAAGCAGCAGGGCTTTTAAACTTATGCCGTTTTCTTGGGCGAGAGTTCAATAGATATTGTATTTTCTTTATCTGTTCGTCGTCAACTAATGAAATAGCCGCTGACTTAGGTATAAACTGATGTATTAAGCCATTGGTGTTTTCATTTGTGCCTCTTTGCCAGCTTTTATAAGGCTCCGCAAAGTATACGGTAGTATTTAAATAATGCTCAATAGCATGATGATAATTAAATTCGGTTCCATTATCAAAGGTGATGCTGTTAACCATTTTTTTAAAAGGTGTTAGCAATTTTATTATCATATCTCTCGTTTCGGAGGCAGTGCGTTGATTAAGGCGTCCAATTAATACTAGCCCGGTTTTGTGTTCAACTGACGTCACTAATGCTTGCTTATCTTTACGGTTAATAAGGTATCTCCCTGCCAATGTCATTGTGTTTTCCGGCTTTCTAGAAAGGTGATTATAATGCATAGCAATCTCCAAACTGTAATGGTGCGAAGTAGCTAGTATTAATCACCTTTATACTTTCTTCACTCCACCGAGTTTAAAATTGCACTTCATGTTTTAATCCAGGAATAAGAAAAAAATTATCTTTTATATTTTGACTATTTAGTATTTTTATTTGATGCTATGCGGTGTTCACTTTTTATAAAAGAAAAGAATATAAAATAAACACAGATATGATTAAGATATATTTTCGATTGAATCAATATTGTCGATTTATGGCTTATTAACATTAATTCTAATTTTATTAGACGGAGCAATATCCCTATTCTAGTATTTTTTTGATATGCAAATATTGGGTTTATATTCGCAAAATATTCTTTTCCATTTCTAGCAAGATATTATATAACGTTTCCTACGCTCAGCATTATAATTATAAATATTGACAATATATTAAATGGATCAATCTGTAAATATAGTAGTGATTTAATTTTTAAACAGAAAAGAGACCTAAAAAAACAATCAAACCAACATAATTATTATTCATAAATGCGCTAAAACATTTGTTTCTTTCTCGATCTTTTATTAACCATTGTTGGTAAATAAATAATGCTGTAACTAGTAATAAAGCAATATAAACTATCAACGATAGTTGGTTGATTAAACTAATCAATAATAAACCAATAACAGAAGCTATCTGTAATAATCCAATGATTAATTTATCATAACGTCCAAATAAGATGGCAGTGGATTTTATACCAATTTTTACATCATCGTTGCGATCAACCATCGCATATTCGGTGTCATAGGCAATTGTCCAACAAATATTAACAAAGAAAAGCAACCAACAGGTTAATGGAAACTGCTCAATAGTTGCTGCATACACCATCGGAATGCTCCAACTAAATGCGATACCTAAGATGATCTGAGGTAAATGGGTATAACGCTTCATAAAAGGATAAATCAGCGCAGTTAATAATGCAAAACAGCCTATCAACCATGACAGTTTATTTAAAGTTAGCAATAAGCAAAGAGCAATAAATAATAATACAAATAATGTCCATAATGCGTTCTTTTCAGTCAATACTCCACGAGCCAGTGGGCGATTTTTAGTCCGTTCAACATGTGCATCTAAATGACGATCAGCATAATCATTCACTACACAACCTGCCGAGCGCATTACAAATACGCCAAGTATAAAAATAATTGTTATGTAAATAGAAGGGTGTCCCGCAAGCCAAATTGCCCAAAGGGTCGGCCAGAGTAAAAGTAATGAGCCAATAGGTCTATCTAATCGCATTAGTTGTAAATAGGCTAGCATTAATATTATTTACCTTGAAAAAGCATAGCATGGATTATACCGATTAAGATAAAAGCTGCAAAGTTACAGTATGACAAGTTATAATCCAGCATTAAGTAAAATAATCATTCACCTGAAAAAAATTTTTTTCAAAAAATACAATTAAAGCATCTGCAAATATTGATCAGCAATTATAGCTAACGCCCGATAAAATGGACTTATCCCATTTTGCTTTAGCCTTTTTAAATAGGTTGAAGACCAGAGCAATAAATGTTCATTGATTAACTGTTTTGCTGCTGTATAGTTATTATTTTCAAGCAACATGGCATATGCCATTAGCATTAATCCAAATTGATCTTCGGGTTCGTTCATTCCTGTATTGAGTGTCAAACCATGTTGCCGCAGAAATTGGTGGTAGCATTCTTGTGATTGGCCTAGTAATAAATGTTCTTTATCAAGGTAAAATGATCCCCATGGGGGTACAGGCATTGTTCCTTGACCTTCAAATAGTAACGAAAATTGATAATTAAGCTCTGAGTCATCGATGTAATTTGCTAATATATTGCACTGTTCAGAAATAATACAAGGATTTAACCATTTGACTAAATCATCAATATGCAATAATGCCTGTATTAATGGTGTAGTAACTTTATTATTTGGTGGATAATAAAAAAAAGTACCAAGTAGTTTTGCTAATGTGATTCTGGTTATGTTATCCAAATAAATATCCTTGAAGGTTCGGTTTTTGTGCCTAAGAACAATAAAGAGACAAGAGCTGTTGATCTTTTGTATTAATGATAACCCTACTTTATGTTTTTAGCCAAATCAAACAATGGTTAATGCAACCATATTGTACCAATTAATTGTATTATTTGTAGTGATTTGAAAAATGGCTGTAATGAATATACATAAAAAATTAATTTCTTCTCAATAGGTAAGAGATATGGCGCTTATGTCATTAAGAAAAAATAACTACCACTAATTTGGTTAAACGCTTTATGGTAAGTTGTCTAACAATTTATAACGTTTTAAAGAAAGCTCAATTGAAGCTTTTCATTCCTTTAACTCGTAAGACAGAGCGGTTAAACCACATAAAGCGATTTTAGGTAAATGCCTTATAAATTTTTATACTAAAACGTAGTGTTACCTGAAACTTTTTTATATTAATATAATTTTTCACCATATTAAACAGAAATCAAACTGTCATTATTTATTTTTTTGATATATATCAAAATTTATAAATTCATATCTGTTTTTCCCTTTATTTCCATTTGATTAAAGATTATCATTACAATTAGTAAGGATGTTAATCGCTTCCAATATAATAAATTAAAACGTAATGTCAGCTTTCTAAGGAGCCCATATGCTATTTAGCCGTAGGCAGTTCTTTAAGATCTGTGCGGGTGGTATGGCTGGAACAACGGTAGCTACGCTTGGTTTTTCTCCAAATGTAGCGCTTGCTCAAACTCGCCAATATAAGTTATTGAAATCAAAAGAAACTCGAAATAATTGTACTTACTGCTCTGTTGGCTGTGGTATGTTGCTGTATAGCCGTGGCGATGGGGCTAAAAATGCCGAATCGTCTATTTTCCATGTAGAAGGAGACCCCGATCATCCTGTTAGTCGTGGTTCTCTTTGCCCTAAAGGTGCAGGTGTTCTAGATTATATAAAAAGTGAACAACGAGTTAAATATCCTGAATACCGTGCCCCAGGTTCAGATAAATGGCAACAAATAAGTTGGGATGAAGCCATTGATCGTATTGCTCGTTTAATGAAAGCTGATCGAGATAAAAATTTTGTTGAAAAAAATGCGGAAGGCACAACAGTCAATCGCTGGACAACAACAGGCTGGCTTGTTACTTCAGCGGCTAGTAATGAAACAGGGTGGTTAGCGTTCAAAGTTGCACGTGCATTAGGTATGTTAAGCCTTGAAACCCAAGCTAGAGTTTGTCATGGTCCTTCTGTATCTAGCTTAGCGGCTACTTTTGGTCGCGGCGCTATGACTAACAACTGGAATGATATCAAAAATGCTAATGTTGTTATCGTAATGGGGGGAAATGCAGCTGAAGCTCATCCTGTTGGTTTTAAATGGGCTATAGAAGCAAAAATTAATAATGGTGCTGAACTGATTGCCATTGACCCTCGTTTTCATCGAACAGCCTCGGTGGCTGATTTGTATGTCCCTATTCGCTCAGGTTCTGATATTGCTTTTTTACTTGGTATTATCAATTATCTTATTACCAATAACGAAGTTAATTTTGACTACTTAGTTACTCATAGTAATGCAAGCCTAATTGTTCGTGATGATTTTAATTTTGATGAAGTTACAGGGCTATTTAGTGGCTATGAAGCTGATACCAAACAGTATGATCAGACAAGTTGGGCATATCAAAAGGATGACAACGGTTATGCTCTTCGGGATAAAACGCTAAGTCATCCTCGTTGTGTATGGAATCTATTAAAACAGCATGTCAAACGTTATACACCCGAAATGGTAAATAAAATAACGGGAAGTCCTATTGAAGGTTTTTTGCATGTTTGTCGCTCACTTGCTAGCACTAAAACTAACGATAGAGCCGCCACATTTTTATATGCATTAGGTTGGACTCAGCATACTTATGGATCGCAAATTATCCGTACTGCTGCCATGATTCAGCTTATTTTAGGCAATATTGGCGTAATGGGCGGAGGCATTAACGCACTACGTGGACATTCAAATATTCAAGGTTTGACTGATGTTGGTTTATTATCAAATCGCCTGCCTGCTTATCTTGATTTACCAAAAGATTCTCAAGTTTCACTTACTCAGTACCTAGATGAAAAAACACCAAAACCACTTGGTCCAAGCGAAGTGAATTTTTGGGGGAATTATCCAAAATTCTTTGTCAGCTTTATGAAATCAATGTACGGTGATAAATCGACTAAAGATAACGATTGGGGATTTGATTGGTTACCTAAATGGGATAAAACCTATGATGTTTTAAGATTTAGCAAAATGATGCGTGATGGTCAAGCCAATGGCTTTATTTGTCAGGGCTTTAACCCTCTTGCTGCACTTCCCGATAAAAATAGTATTTGCGAAGGTTTATCTAACTTAAAATTCTTGGTTAGCATTGATCCTATGCCAACAGAAACAGCTGAGTTTTGGAAAAACCATGGCGAATCTAATGATGTAGATTCTAGCAAAATTCAAACCGAAGTATTTAGATTGCCATCAAACTGTTTTGCAGAAGAAAACGGTACAATAGTTAACTCTTCTCGTTGGCTACAATGGCATTGGGCAGCAGCAAGACCGCCTTATGAAGCTTTATATGATCCTGAAATTATTGCGCGTATCTTTTTGAGAATAAAAGAGCTGTATGCTGAAGAAGGTGGTGCTTATTACGAGCCAATTGAAAACTTAGTTTGGGATTATCAAAACCCTGAAGGTCCAATGGCCGAAGAGCTAGCCAAAGATTATAATGGACGTGTACTTGCAGATATCACTGATGCAAATGGTAATGTTATCCTTAAAAAAGGTCAATTACTAAGTGGTTTTTCCCAATTAAAAGCAGATGGTACAACCTCATCGGGCATTTGGATATTCTGTGGCTGTTGGACAGAACAAGGTAACCAAATGGCAAGGCGTGATCCAAGCGATCCATCAGGCAAAGGCGTTCATGCTGGTTGGGCGTGGTCGTGGCCGATGAATCGACGAGTACTTTATAACCGTGCTTCAACGGATGAAAATGGTAAACCATGGGATCCTAAACGAGTTTTAGTAAAATGGAATGGCTCAAGTTGGGTAGGTAATGATGTGCCTGATTTTACAGCAACATTACCACCAAGTAGTGGGGCAGGTGCTTTTATCATGAATAATGATGGTTTAGGTGGGTTGTTTTGTTTAAATCGGTTAGTCGATGGTCCATTCCCAGAGCACTATGAACCGTTTGAAACACCTATTAGTAATAATCCATTGCATCCAAATCAAGTCAGCAGCCCTGTAGCTCGCGCATTTAAAGAAGATTTGGCTCGCTTAGGGAATGCTAGCGAATTTCCTTATGTTGGTACCACTTATAGTATCACTGAACATTTCCATTTTTGGACGCAACACGCAAGGCTAGCTTCAATTACTCAACCCGAGCAATTTGTTGAGTTAAGTGAAAATCTTGCCCTCAAAAAAGGAATCAAATTAGGTGATACGGTTAAAATCACTTCACATCGAGGTTATATTAAAGCTAAAGCAGTTGTGACTAAACGTCTTCCAACTTTAACTGTTGATGGTAAAGAGATCGAAACCATTGGAATCCCGATAGTATGGGGATTCACAGGCCAGACAAAGAAAGGTTTTTTGGTTAATGAATTAACGCCACATTTAGGCGATGCAAATTCACAAACACCAGAATATAAATCATTCTTAGTCAATATCGAAAAAGTTACTACAGCGGCATAAGATGGGAGGATAAATTATGTCATTACAAACTCAAGATATTATACGCCGCTCAGCAACCAATTTTTTAACTCCAGCGCCACGAGCTAGGGACTATCAACAAGAAGTTGCAAAACTTATTGATGTAACCACCTGTATAGGTTGTAAAGCATGTCAGGTTGCTTGTAGCGAATGGAATGACCTTCGAGCAGAAGTTGGCAATACTGTTGGTGTTTATGATAATCCTGCCGATTTAGAGCCAAAAGCATGGACTGTAATGCGGTATTCAGAAGTCGAGATAAATGGGAAATTTGAATGGTTAATTCGTAAAGATGGCTGTATGCACTGTTCTGATCCTGGTTGTTTGAAAGCATGCCCATCAGAAGGTGCTATCATTCAATATGCTAATGGTATTGTTGATTTTCAATCGGAACACTGTATTGGTTGTGGCTACTGTGTAGCAGGTTGTCCGTTCAATATTCCACGAATTAGTAAAGAAGATAATCACTCCTATAAATGTACATTATGTGTCGATCGCGTTGCTGTTGGTCAAGAACCCGCCTGCGTTAAAACTTGTCCTACTGGCGCTATACACTTTGGTACTAAACAAGATATGATTCGCCATGCTGAACACAGAATTGTAGATTTGAAAAAACGTGGTTTTGAACATGCTGGTCTTTATGACCCGCAAGGAGTGGGGGGAACACATGTTATGTATGTTCTTCATCATGCAGATCAGCCAGAATTGTATCACGGCTTACCAAAAGACCCTAAAATTAGTGAAATTGTTAGATTTTGGAAGGGTATTTGGAAACCGTTATCTGCAGCTGCATTTGTGGCAACTTTTGGCGGTTTTCTGTTCCATTACATGGGTGTTGGTGCAATTGAAGTTGATGAAGAAGACATTGAAGAAGAAAAAGAAGCAGATAAACAAGCTCGAAAGCGTTTAGGCTTGCCTGTTTTAGAACAGAAAATTGACTCTAATTTATCACAACAGGAGAATCATCATGGATAAGAAAAGCGTGATATTAAGAACACCACTTATTGTTCGCTTCTGTCATTGGTGTATGGTCTGTCTGTTTATTCTGACTGCGCTATCTGGCTTATCTTTATTTTTTCCATCTATAAAACTGTTTGGATTATTTCTTGGTACGCCACAATTAGTAAGAGCATTACACCCATTTTTAGGGTGCATTGTTTTTGTTTTACTCATGTTTATGTTTATAAAACTTGCTCACCATAATATTCCAAATAAAAATGATCTTTTATGGATTAAAAACTTTAAACATGTCATTTTGGGCAAAGAAAGAGGCATTCCAATAGGCAAATATAATGTAGGACAAAAGTTTTTATTTTGGTGCATTATGGGGCTAATTTTAGTTTTATTCGTTACAGGCCTCATCATGTGGCGCCGTTATTTTGCGGATAATTTTTCTGTTCCAGTTGTCCGTATTGCGATATTTTTTCATTCTCTTGCTGCAATTGGCTTAATCCTGCTTGTAATTGGTCATGCTTATATGGCAATTTGGGTTAAAGGTTCCATTAAAGGGATGATAACAGGCTATGTTTCGCGTGCTTGGGCACAAAAAAATCATTCAACTTGGTATGAAGAAGAAATGGAAAAGATCTATCAAAATGAACTAAAGTTAAAGGCTAAATTTGAAGAAGAATCTACAGATATTAAGCATAAACCAGCTTAGTAACTTGCCTGCATCTATAATGGTATTTTCAGCTGATAGTAACTATCAGCTGTGACATTTTAATAGTAAAAATAAAAAGCAGTGATGAATAAAATCACAATCAATGAGCATTTATAATGAGTATAAAAATTATCCCTCAAGAACAACTTGAACAACAAGCTACAAACTCAGTTATTAGACAAATCCCGTTACTATTTTATCCATCACCTAAAACACTTTATGCTCATCGAGCAGAACGTTTAAAAACTCTTGCAAACAATAATCCAATTAGTGATTATTTGAATTTTTGTGCAATTATAGCTGAACAACAAGCCAATTTAATTAAACATAAGCCTATAGATATTGATGTAACGTGTTTATTAAATAGCGAATATCCTCCACTTAGTTTAGATAATTTACCTCTTAAAGATACTTGGCAAGATTACTTTACTTCATTACTCGACTCATTTTCTGATACCACGCAGCAAATCGCTATAGTCATTGAACAGCTTAAAAAAAATAGCGCTTTAGAATTACAAAATAAAGCATTACATTTGCTTAAAGGAGAATTTGATAAAGTTGATGGTAATGAAGCAATATTTATTTGGTCATCATTATCTGTTTATTATTGCCAACTGGCTAGTCAAATTAAAAGTAAAGCTATCGCAGAAAATACAGATAAACTCTGGTTATGTCCAGTTTGTGATAGTATGCCTACTGCTAGTATTATTCAATTAGGCGGTAACAATGGTTTACGCTATTTACATTGTAGTTTATGTGAAAGTGAATGGTATGTACCTAGAATTAAATGTACCTGTTGCGATAATATGGAAGACATACAATACCTCTCCTTAGAAAAAGAACTCGCTGCAATTAAAACCGAGTGTTGTGACGTTTGCCATAGCTATTTAAAAATATTTGATCAAGATAAAGATCCCCATATTGAAGTCATCGCGGATGATATTGCTTCGCTGATATTAGATATCAAAACCGAAGAAGAAGGGTTTGCTAAAAGTGGGATAAATCCTTTTATATTTGCTCAATAAAAAACAAAGATATTGATAATATAGTTTTATAGGCATTATATCGAATATGAAATAATTCATTCAAAAACTAATTAACTATTTTACAATAATGATTATTTTGTAACATGATCATCAAATAAATAAAATACAGCTTCACATTTTTGATTAATAAAGCTAGAATTAAACTATTGTACTAGTTTGCGAGTTTAATTCATGAAACGTTTTATTTTATTAGTAACAATATTATTGCTTACACCTTTTTTAAGTTTTGCAGATACAATTAAAAATGTGGCCATTACAGCAATTGTTGAACATCCTTCATTAGATCAAATCCGCGATGGTGTTAAAGATGAATTGGCAGACAGCGGCTATACGTTAAACAAAAATTTAACTGTCCAATACAAAAGTGCACAAGGAAGCAGTGCAACTGCGGCTCAGATTGCAAGGCAATTTGTAGCAGCAAAACCTGATGTTATTGTGGCAATTGCGACACCAAGTGCACAAGCAACAGCTGCAGCAACCAAACAAATTCCTATTGTATTTGCTGGAATTACCGATCCTATCGCCGCTAAATTAATTAAAGATTGGCAACCTGCGGGTACAAACATTACTGGTGTATCAGATTATCAAGAAATTGGCCCACAAATCGAATTTATGAAAAAAATTGTACCTAATGTTAAATCAGTAGGATATATTTATAGTCCAAGCGAAATTAATTCAACCGTGGTATTAAAAAATCTACAAACTCTTTTATCTCAACAAAATATTAATTTTATTGCTGTACCAGCTCAACGAACTGCTGATATTTCAACTGCTGCCAATACATTAAAAGGTAAAGTAGACTTAATTTACACGACAACCGATAATAATGTTGTTTCAGCCTATGAGTCATTAGTCAAATTTGCAAATGAAAATAAAATTCCTCTTTTAGCATCGTTCCCTGATGCGATTGAACGAGGAGCCGTTGCTGCATACGGCATGAGCTACTATGATGTAGGACGCCAATCAGGTAAGCTTGTTGTGCGTATATTAAAAGGTGAAAAACCAGGAAGTATAACTCCAGAAATAGGGAAAGCATTACGCCTTGTTGTTAATACTGATGCAGCTAAAAAACAAGGGGTTGCTTTGCCTCCTGAGGTAATTCAATCTGCTGACAAAGTCATAGGAAAATAATCAAGCCCTACTTCACTAAAATTAATTAACAATTTTGCTCACTTAGTAGTTAGGTGAGCAAAAAATATAACCTACAGTAATCCAATAACTGGATTAACATCAAATCACCGATAATGTGTAATAAAAAATTTACACTCATAGCTGTTTTTATACTAGAAAATTATCTTTTTTTGTTTTATATTAACTTAATATTTAGCTTGATTGTAAAAAAAACATTACAGGAGTGCTCTATGCGTAATTCTATCATTAAACTTTGTATGTTACTTAGTTTATCGTTAGCAACATTTTATTCTTTCGCTGAGTCTAAAACCGAACAAAAATTTGTTGCCATTACAGCAATTGTTGAACATCCCGCATTAGATAATGTGCGTAAAGGTGTTGAGGATGAGTTAAAAGATAGCGGTTATATTGCTGGAAAAAATTTAAAGTTACAATTTTTAAGCGCACAAGGTAGTAGTGCAAATGCAGCCCAAATTGCTAAACAATTTGTAGCAAATAAACCAGATGTTATTGTAGGAATTGCCACGCCAAGTTCGCAAGCATTAGTTGCTACAACAAAACTTATTCCTATTGTTTTCACTGCCGTTACCGATCCCGTAGCAGCAAAATTAACCCCGGGTTGGGATGCATCAAAAACAAATGTAACAGGTGTATCTGACGCCTTATCACTAGATTCTCAAATCGATATGATGCTAAAAATAAAACCTGAGGCTAAAAACATTGGTTATGTTTATAGCCCTAGCGAAGTTAACTCAACAATCATACTAAAACAATTACAAAATGAGCTAGAAAAACGGGGTATGAAAATTATTGCCGCTCCTGCGCAACGTACTTCTGATATATCTACCGCGGCTAGAAGTTTAAAAGGTAAGGTAGATATGATTTATACTACTACCGATAATAATGTGTTTTCTGCTTATGAAGCTTTAGCAAAAGTGGCTAATGAAAGTAAAATTCCTCTTATTGCATCCAACCCTGAATCGGCAGAACGTGGTGCTATTGCTGCTTTAGGCATGAGTTATTATGATCTTGGTCGTCAAGCTGGTAAAATTGTTATCCGCATACTTAACGGCGAAAAACCTGGTGATATTCCACCACAAGTAGGTAATGTCACTCAATTAACAATTAATAAAAAAGCGGCCGAACGCCAAGGTGTTATATTATCTGAAAATGTATTAAAATCGGCTACCAAAATTGTTGAAAAATAATTTTTACTTTTTTTATAACTAAGCCGCCAACTTTGGCGGTTAACTTTTATGGATTTTTTTCATGTCTTCTGAATTTTTATTAGGCTCAATTGGAATTGGGCTTATTTATGCGTTGGTGAGTTTGGGTGTATTTATTTCGTTTCGTTTACTTGATTTTCCAGATCTTACTGCTGATGCAAGTTTTCCTCTTGGTGGAGCGATATGTGGATTATGCATTTATATCGGTATCGATCCTTGGATTGCAACGTTATTAGGTATGTTTGCTGGCTGCCTTGCTGGAGCAATGACAGGAATACTGTATGTTAAACTCAATATTCTTCAATTATTATCAAGTATTATTGTAATGATAGGACTCTATTCTATCAATCTAAGAATATTAGGTGTTGGTCCGTATATTATGGATGAAACATCAAGAATGGCAGGATCCCCTAATCTTTCTTTACTTGATGCCAAAACTATATTTTCACCATTTATTGCTGAAGATTACAGCAACCAATATATTGTACAACCTCTTATGGCACTAGGATTTGTCATTGTGTTTTGGGCTTTACTCAATGCGTTTTTAAATACCCAAATGGGATTGGCTTTAAGAGCAACTGGCACCAACCAACGAATGGCAAAATCGCAAGGTATTCCAACTGGAAGAGTCACAATTCTTGGTATGGCTATATCAAATGGTTTAATTGCTCTCGGTGGTTCATTATTTGTACAAACACAAGGTGGGGCTGATATCACCATTGGTGTTGGCACAATTGTAATTGGCCTTGCATCAATTATTATTGGCGAAAGCTTATTCCCCGCTAAACGAATTTGGGCTGTGATGCTAGCTGTTATTGTTGGTTCTATTTTATATCGTTTATTTATTGCATTTGCACTTAGTAATGAGTTTTTACAAGAAATCGGTGTAGGAACAGAAGATTTAAATCTAATTACGGCGATACTCGTTGTGCTGGCTCTTGTTGTGCCTAAGCAATTTAAAAAACACGCAAAAATAAGAGGTAAGTAAGCATGATTAAAGTTGAACAATTACAATTAACTTTTAATCAGGGTAAACCAATTGAAAATCATGTATTACGAGGACTAAACCTGAATATTAGTGAAGGTGAATTCGTTACCATAATTGGTAGTAACGGAGCAGGTAAAAGTTCTTTATTGAATGTGATTAGTGGTGATTTATTTCCTGATTCAGGAAAAATTGCTATTAATGGTAAAAATGTAACTCGTTGGTCAGCATGGAAACGAGCTGGTATGGTTGCTCGCGTATTTCAAGACCCTATGGTTGGCACATGTGAAAACTTAACTATTGAAGAAAATCTCGCTATAGCTTATAACCGAGGATATCGTTTTACCTTATCTTCAGCTCTTAATTGCAATATCCGATCAATATTTAAAGAAAAACTTGCTACTTTAAATTTAGGTCTTGAAAATCGATTATCGGATATGATGGGATTACTCTCTGGAGGTCAAAGGCAAGCTATTAGTTTGTTAATGTCAACTTTACAGCCATCTAAAATATTATTGCTTGATGAACATACCGCAGCTCTTGATCCTAAAACAGCACAGTTTGTTTTAGAGCTAACCAATGAAATTGTTTCAAAAAAACAATTAACAACAATGATGGTGACTCACTCTATGAAACAAGCATTAGAATATGGCACCAGAACAGTAATGCTTCATCAAGGACAAGTTGTACTTGATGTATCTGGAGAACAACGAGCTAAATTAACTGTAACGGATTTATTAGATATGTTTGAAAAAACACGTGGTGAAAAAGTCACCGACGATGCTTTGCTTTTAGGTTAATGATCATCAAAAAGCAATATTTCTGATAGAAATATTGCTTGATTTTTACCTATTGTAATTAATCCCATTACAGCTTAATTTGCTGTTACTGGTGACGGGGCATTCCTTAAGCTTAATTTATTGAGCTTATCTATATAAAATTGCTTTATATCATTCCAACGATAATAAGGATAATGCGCTGACTTTATAGGCAGATGCACTTCACGTTCGTTCAATAATACTTTCACTAATACAGGCTGATTTGCTTGTTCGCTTTTATAAAAAATCCATTGAATATTAGCACCCATAGGGATAATTTTATCCGCTTGCCAAACAGAATAATAATTAAAAATGGAATCAGCAATAGTAGATGTACCTTCAATTTCAAGTAAAGTAGCTAAAGGTGAAACGGTTTCAGCATGAGCAAAACGCAAATTAGCATCAAGATTATTATTTGCTATTGCAATATCTGCTGTGTTTAACATATCCCACAACAATGGGGCTGCAATTTTTATTTGGATACCATTAGCATTAAAAGCAGGGCCAATTTCCAAATAATTTTTAGCCGTGATCACGGTATTCAACCAAGTATTTTCATTAATCGAAAAATACGGACTAAAGTCAAGATAATTATCCTTTAATACTTGAGGCGAAAATGCCTGCAACTCTTGATATAATTGATAAATGGAAATCACAAAATCCCGTGTTTTTACTGATGATATATTGACAACCTCAATGCCATTATCTAGCTTTTGGATAAAATCATCAGCAAAAATCTTTTTTACTACCTGTTCGCTTATTTGTTTTGTTTTAGGCGCATTCTCTATCAATTTCACCGAGTCTTTTACTGCTTTACTGTGTTTATATTCATTATAAGCTGGTGAATAATCAAAAAAGCGCAATAATGTTTGTTGATTTTCGGGCTGCTGTGTAACATGGATATCAGGATATTTAGATTTGAAAGAACTAATGAATATTTCTGCAGTTTCCTTGGCTCTAGGGGAGCGAGATGAAACAACATCAATTTTATTTCCTTTAAAAACAGTTGGATTATTCTTCTGCATACGTTGACTAATCAAGGCAATATCTTTACGACCAAAATCAGTAAGCTCACCGTAATGATTTTTATTTAACTCAGCAATACGAATTATCTGCCTAAATAAATCTTTACCTAAGTTAGTCAATTGATTTTGCTTTTCAGCTGTTAACAAAATTTGATAAGCAATATCTTCAGATTTTGGTTTACTGATATAACGTGAGCCATGTCGTCCAACATGATCAATGTAAAAAGCCATATACCCTGCTGGTGCTGGTGTAATCCTTCGTTCAGCATCATATTGATAAGCTGTTTTAGAACCCACACACATAGTTTGTTGAGCAAAACTTACAGAAGAAAATGAACAAAAAAAAACAACAAACCACTTACGAAAACGAACCATAATCATTCGCTTTTCCCCTTGAAATAAAAAATGTTAATATACCATTAAAAATGGCCCCAACATCACTATCTATAGTGTACATTAACATAAAAATCAAAATAAGCAGTACTTATAAAATGATAGTGTTAATAAAATAATATCTATAAAGCTATTTCATAAAAAAGATGATTATTTTCATAACACTCTTTCATTTTTCGTAAAAAAGATTATCTTATTAGACACTCGATACAACTTCCTTTTAATTAATTAAACACAATGAAATTATATGGCCTTTCAGGTACCAAAATTAGCTGTGCATTGATATCTGCATGTATAAACACCCCTTACAGCGCTCCTCGTTTTATTAAAGATTTAATAGCTGGCATAACTGTTGGTATTATTGCTATCCCACTAGCAATGGCATTAGCAATTGCTAGCGGAGTACCACCACAGCATGGCCTATATACAGCCATTATTGCTGGTTTAGTAATTGCATTAACGGGAGGATCACGTTTTAGTGTTTCTGGTCCAACGGCTGCATTTGTCGTTATTTTATATCCTGTTTCATTACAATACGGATTATCTGGATTACTCATTGCCACCTTATTGTCGGGTATATTCCTTATTTTTATGGGCATGGCTCGATTAGGTCGATTAATTGAATATATTCCTCTCCCTGTTGTATTAGGTTTCACATCGGGCATTGCCATAACTATAGCAACCATGCAAATTAAAGATTTTTTTGGTTTAACACTTGAGCACATGCCAGAAAGTTATATTGGTAAAGTTATGGAACTAGCTAAAACACTACCAACCATTAATATTGCTGATACTATAGTCGGTGTGGTAACTCTGATTGTGTTAATAGTATGGCCAAAACTTAGATTTAAAATATCAGGACACCTGCCTGCACTAATTGCTGGCATTGCTGTCATGTTTATTTTTAATCAATTTGGTTATCAAATTGAAACGATTGGTTCACGATTTACCTATACACTAGCTGATAATACGATAGGTCATGGTATACCCTCTGTTCTACCAGAGTTTATTTTACCTTGGCAGTACGATGATTTTACATGGGATTGGTCAACATTTACTGCTTTACTACCAATTTCACTGACCATGGCAATGTTATGCGCAATTGAATCATTACTCTGTGCTGTGGTATTAGACGAAATGACACACACCAAACATCACTCAAATAGTGAACTTATTGGTCAAGGTTTAGGTAATATCATTGCCCCATTTTTTGGTGGCATTTCAGCAACAGCGGCAATTGCGCGTTCAGCGGCAAATGTCAAAGCAGGCGCAACCTCGCCTATTGCAGCCGTTTTGCATTCTTTAGTTGTTTTACTTGCTCTTATTTGCTTTGCACCAGCATTATCATTTATCCCACTTTCTGCTATGGCGGCATTATTACTTATCGTGGCATGGAATATGAGTGCAGTTCAACGCGTTATTTATATTATCAAATGTGCTCCTAAAGATGATATCTTGATTATGCTTATTTGCATGTCGTTAACAGTACTATTTGATATGGTGATTGCAATTACACTTGGGATTGTACTTGCCTCAATCCTATTTATGCGCCGTATCGCCCGTATGACTCGCTTAGTTGAACTTAATCGCAGTAACGATAAAACTTTAGTGCTACGTATTAACGGCCCCCTCTTTTTTGCTGCCGCTGAACGTACATTTTTAGAAATCTATCAAAAGATTAATGGATATGAACACATAGTGCTACAATGGGATGCGGTACCTATTCTTGATGCTGGTGGTCTCAATGCTTTAATTCATTTTATTGATGAACTACCTGAACAAGTTGATCTATCAATTTGTGAGTTACAGTTTCAACCATTAAAAACATTAGCTCGCGCAAAAATTGTTCCAATTCCTAACAAACTAATGTTCTATTCAACGTTAGAAGAAGCACTGAAAGATAAAGATTAATTCTAAAATTAGATTTATTATATTAACTAATTTATATGCACAGTAACGGTTTGAACAGAAACTAATTACTGTGCAATAAATTGTACCTTCACTACCTTTCTTTTCATTTACTAAATCACCATTGACAAACTATAAGTCTTAAAAGTGGTTTTAATTTGAAATTCAAAATTAACTTATAAAAATAGGTAAATAGCATGATATCTAACGAAAACAATGTCTACAATCTTAAAGAAAAATCAAACTGGTTTATTTTAGTTGGTGTTATTTTAATTATATTGGGGGGATTAGCATTAGGTTATCAGTTCATGGCAACCGTTTTTTCTGTCTATTTTATTGGTTCATTAATTTTAATTGCAGGTATTGCCCAAGCGCTACATTCATTTCGCATTAAAGGTTTCGGTCAGTCAGCATTATGGGCACTAATGGGGATTTTATACATTTTTATAGGTCTAATGTCATTTTTCCAACCTGTTGCGATTTCATCAGCCTTAACATTGGTGATTTCATTTTTGCTAATTATGAGCGGCTTTACACAAATATTTGCTGCTATGAATAACCGAAATTTGCCTCGTTGGGGGTGGGTTTTAACCTCAGGGATTATTACATTAATTTTAGGATTTATGATTATTGCAGGTTGGCCATATGACAGTCTTTGGGTATTAGGTATGTTTTTAGGTATTGACCTTATTTTTCAAGGTTGGGCATATGTAGCTATTGGTTTTGCATTAAAACAATAGATGTTAAATAACGCATTCGTTGCTCACAATCTAGTAGTTACTTCTAAGAAGTTACCACTAATTGTGAGCAGCAATTAATGATGCTACCCTCACTTTAATAGATAAATGCCAATCACAAATATTCTCAGCGACAGGTTTATTTGGATTACTATCAATGTCTGTTTATATTCCTTGCCTTGTTTAGCTTTAAGATTAAGGTAATCCATTCATCTATAAATACGTTCATGAGAACAATAACTATACGGAACATTATATAATTTAAAAAATTTTTTGTTTAAACTATAAAACATATTTTTTTATATGGCCATCTTTAGGCTATTAAAGGCTTTCCACTCAACGATGAACAGAGCCAAAAACTCAAACAGAATAAAGTATGGATAAAACCCAAAATAAAACTAAATTAGGAATATAAGAGTATGACAGAATTCGAACAACAACGCCGTCAGAAACTATTAGATGAGGCTTTTTATCCATACATACAAGAGAGATTAAACTGGGAAATAAACGAATTTGACAAAACGGTACGAATTATTAAAGATCCTTTTATGGAGCCAATGATAGATCTTTATTATCAACAATTATGTCTTGACTATACGGTGGGTAAACCGATTCCTGATTTATTGCCGATCATAGATAAAATAATAAAATATACTGAAAATACAATTGATCACGTTGAACGGTATAATCACGCTCACCCTGATGATAAAGCAGAAATCGCAATTTTAACAGAGTACTTTGAAACAGAAAAACTTTCTAATTTATTAGGGCTTTGTATTCTATTTGAACGACAGGATTGGTTTGAAACTATCGTTAAAGCCGTCGATCTTGATCAAGAAAATCGAGAAAAAGCAATTGATAGCTTAATTGCAATGAAAATTCCAAACTATCCAATTACTGAAGAAAAAACACCACGAGAACTAAGCTTTCGTAATCCCCTTTATAAAGCTATTCATGTTGAAAAACCTAAAGATACCTTAAAGTTTTTAGATGAATACTTACGCCGTTGGTACGATGGATTACGTAAAGCAGGCAATGTTTACATTGATATTCATTTATTACAGCAAGGTGATTCTCGAGACTGTTGCACTTTCCATGGCTATTGGTGTTTTGAAGCCGCCGCAGTGGCATATTTAAAAGATATTGATGATAGCTGCCTACACCGTTTTATCTACTACCCGAAAGATATGGTCGAATACGCTCGCAATAATCGTCAGTAAATATTGTATCAATTAACCATAAAGGGGAGAAATCGTTGTTGCTGTTTTATAGGGTAGACACGGCAAAACAATAGCTTTCTCTCTTTATGTATTAGACTAATAGAATATTAACTAGATTCATACTGATTATCAATAAAATAAGTATGATATAAATAAAATATAAGGAGATTAAAATGATACAATTTGAACAACAACGTCGTCAAAAATTGTTGGATGAAGACTTTTATTATTATTTCCAAGAGAGGCTTATACGGTTAATTGAACAGACTGATAAAAAAATAAAAAGTTCAAAAGATCCATATGTTGAGTTTATGTCAGATTTACAATATCGTCAACTATGCTTAGATTATACAATAGGAAAATCTATTGCAGAGCTATTTCCTCGCCTGAAGATAATTATTGAATATATAATAAATACAATTAATTTTGTTGAACGTTATAGAGTTAACCATCCTGACAGTGATATAAAAATTACTACACTAACAGAATACTTTGAAAGTGAATTTCTATCTAATTTATTAGGGCTTTGTATTCTATTTGAACGGCAGGATTGGTTTGAAATTATCGTTAAGGCCGTCGATCTTGATCAAGAAAATCGAGAAAAAGCAATTGATAGCTTAATTGCAACGAAAATTCCCAATTATCCAATTACTGAAGAGAAAACACCAAGATCATTAAGTTTCCGTACCCCTCTTTATAAAGCCATTCATGCTGAAAAACCTAAAGATACCTTAAAATTTTTAGATGAATATTTACGCCGTTGGTACGATGGATTGCGTAAAGCTGGTTATGAATATATTGATATTCACCTGTGGCAACAAGGTGATTCTCGAGACTGTTGTTCCTTCTATGGTTATTGGTGCTTTGAAGCCGCCGCAGTGGCATATTTAAAAGATATTGATGATAGCTGCCTACACCGTTTTATCTACTACCCGAAAGATATGGTCGAATACGCTCGCAATAATCGTCAGTAAATATTGTATCAATTAACCATAAAGGGGAGAAATCGTTGTTGCTGTTTTATAGGGTAGACACGGCAAAACAATAGCTTTCTCTCTTTATGTATTAGACTAATAGAATATTAACTAGATTCATACTGATTATCAATAAAATAAGTATGATATAAATAAAATATAAGGAGATTAAAATGATACAATTTGAACAACAACGTCGTCAAAAATTGTTGGATGAAGACTTTTATTATTATTTCCAAGAGAGGCTTATACGGTTAATTGAACAGACTGATAAAAAAATAAAAAGTTCAAAAGATCCATATGTTGAGTTTATGTCAGATTTACAATATCGTCAACTATGCTTAGATTATACAATAGGAAAATCTATTGCAGAGCTATTTCCTCGCCTGAAGATAATTATTGAATATATAATAAATACAATTAATTTTGTTGAACGTTATAGAGTTAACCATCCTGACAGTGATATAAAAATTACTACACTAACAGAATACTTTGAAAGTGAATTTCTATCTAATTTATTAGGGCTTTGTATTCTATTTGAACGGCAGGATTGGTTTGAAATTATCGTTAAGGCCGTCGATCTTGATCAAGAAAATCGAGAAAAAGCAATTGATAGCTTAATTGCAACGAAAATTCCCAATTATCCAATTACTGAAGAGAAAACACCAAGATCATTAAGTTTCCGTACCCCTCTTTATAAAGCCATTCATGCTGAAAAACCTAAAGATACCTTAAAATTTTTAGATGAATATTTACGCCGTTGGTACGATGGATTGCGTAAAGCTGGTTATGAATATATTGATATTCACCTGTGGCAACAAGGTGA